>DATAVR010000072.1:0-35790 GCA_036267635.1 Polyangia bacterium
TACAACTTCGCGCTCGACATCCAGGCGCGCATCGGCAGCGGCTTCTACAGCCAGGACAACGTCAGCTTCAGCGCGCAGAACTACGCGCTGATGGTCGGCTTCAACTGGTACTAGACTAGAGCAAGGTCGCTCGGCGACACGCAGTCGAGCTTGCCGGCGTCTTCGATCGACTGAGGGTGAATATCCGACATATCGGGACTCATCCTACAAATCGACTGGGGTGTCCGATCGCTCACTTGCCATGTCATTCCGGTGGAGCTTAACTTCCGGACGCAGGATCACTTGTGTGGACAGGGCAGCTGCCGTCCGCGCGGGGCGGGGAGTGTTCCGAGGTCCGTTGGGGCGCCAAGGCCGCTGTCGACCACCAGCATCGACTGAGTCGTAGTCGTGAGCCTCGCTCGACGAGGTTTCTGTCTAAATAGAAAAAATAAGGAAGCGATGCCTCGGAAACAGCAATACGCGCTTCTGGCGCTCTTCTCGACGCTGACGATCGTTCCCGCCTGCGCCGGCCGCGGCGGCGCCTCGGGCGGCAGCGGCGGCAGCGGGGGAAGCGGCAACGGAACGGGCACCGGCGGGAGCAGCGGCTCCGGCGGAACGAGCGGAGGCGTCGACAGCGGCGTCACCCAGCCTCCGGTCTCGGGCCTCAGCCTGTTCGAAGGATCGGCCTGCGGCGGCCCGATCACGGTGGGCAGCTCGCCGGTGCGCCGGCTGTCGCGCATCGAGTACGACAACATGGTCCACGACCTCGGGCTCGACCCGAACAACACGCAGCCCGCGACCCAGTTCGTCACCGAGCAAAAGATCGACAACGGCAAGGCGGGCAACTTCAACACCAACGCCTACGCCACGATATCGGGGACGCTCATCAACCAACAGTACCTGGAGGCGGCCGAAGCGCTGGCGACGGCGACCGTCGCCAGCAGCTCCCAGCTCGCGGCGATCCTCCCCTGCACCACCCAGAACGCGGCCTGCGCGTCGCAGTTCATCAGCAGCTGGGCCAACCGCGCCTTCCGGGGGCAGCTCGACGCCGGCGAGACGACGGCGCTCAACACGCTCTACACGAACGTCAGCACCCAGTTCGACTTTCCGACCGGCATCCAGGCGGTGATCGAGGCGGTCCTCACCTCGCCGCGATTCCTGTTCGTGCTCGAGTTCGGCCAGCCCGACCCCACCGGGAAGGCGACCGCCGTTCCGCTCGCGCCGCTGGAGTTGGCCACGCGCTTGGCGCTCTACCTGTGGCGCTCGATTCCCGATCAGACGCTCATGGACGCCGCCAACGGGGTCAACGGTGCCACCCTGACGAGCGCCTCCGACGTGGCGACGCAGGCCACCCGGATGCTGGCCGACTCGAGGGCGACGAGCGCGCTCTCGGACTTCGCCGACCAGTGGCTCGACATCGAGAACATGGACTCGGTCACCAAGGACACGCAGTTCACCAAGTGGACGGCCACCGTCGCCGCCGACCTCCACACCGAGAGTCTGACGACCTTCACGCAGGCGGTGCTGGGAAACAGCAGCTACACCTCGTTGCTCACCTCGGGGTCGTCTTACATCAACGCCGACCTGGCTTCGTTCTACGGCCTCTCCGGCAGCCCGACGTTCAGCTCGCCGACGACGGTCAACACCGCGGCCAACCCCCGCATGGGGATCCTCTCCGACGCCAGCGTGCTCTCGCTGCACGCCCACACCTCGCTGCCGTCACCGACGCTTCGCGGCCGGATGATGCGGCAGCAGATTTTGTGCGAGGAGGTGCCGGACCCGCCCGCCTCGGTCGGTGGAATGCCGATCCCACCGCCGCCGGCGACCATCCCGGCCGGACAGACGACCCGCAGCCAGTACCTGACGCACGTATCGACGAACTCGCTCTGCAACGGCTGCCACCAGTACATGGACTGGGTCGGATTCGGCTTCGACAACTACGACGCGACCGGCTCGTACATCACGCAAGAGGGCGGGACGATGCCGCAGACGGTAGACCCGAGCGGGAAGTTCGTGCCCGAGCCGGGCTCGAGCGACATCACCGGGACCTTCCAGAACATGACCGACATGATCACCCAGCTGTCGACGAATCAGCAGGTCAACGAGTGCTTCGCGCTGGAGGAGATTCGCTATGCGCTCCTGCGCTCCGAGACCGACGCCGACGCCTGCTCGGCGCAGACCATCTACCAGGCTTTCTCAGGGAGCAACTTCAACCTCTCGAAGCTCCTCGTCGCCGTCGTGAGCAGCGATGCGTTCATGTACCGAACGCCGGTGGCCGCGGGGGGAGAATGCCAATGAACAAGCATAAAATCGAGCTCGAACGGCGCCACTTCCTGAAGCTGGTGGGCGCCTCCGCCCTCACCTACCCCTTCCTGCGCGGCGTCCCCAGCCACGCCGCCGCCAGCGGCGCGGCGCCGACCTACCTGGTTTTGATCTTCACCCCCTGCGGCTGCGTGCGGCCGGTCTGGGGCGGCACCGACATGAGCGGGGCGTCGATCCCTCGGCCGGCGTACGGCGCAGCGCCGACGCTGACCAGCAACTTCACCTTCCGCAACACGCTCTCCCCGTTTGCCAAGGGGGGGACCGTCGGCGGCGTCTCCTGGACGACGAACTTGCAGAGCAAGGTCCTGGTCCTCGACGGGTTGAACAACAAGGCGGCGCAGGGGTCGCACGAGGCCGGCATGGCCTCGCTCTGGACCGGGCAGATCTCGACGGGGAACTCCGCCACCAGCATCAGCATCGACCAGCAGATCAGCGCCCAGCTCAAGGCCGGCACGCCGTTCTCGTCGATTCAGCTGATGGTCCGTGACCCGGCCGACTTCACGGACCGCGAGGTGAAGACGCGGATGATCTACAACGCCGCCGGCGTCTTCGTCGATCCGATCGACAACCCGACCGCCGCGGCGGCCACCTGCTTCCCGAACATGTCGTCGACCAGCACCGGTCCGGACAAGACGACGTTCATCCGGCAGCAGCTGTTTGGCAGCGGCACGCAGCCGGGCGAGCTCAACAGCGAGCTCAACACTCTGATGCCCAAGCTTTGCAACGAGGACCGCAGCCAGCTGCAGGCGCTGCAAGACGGTTGGAACAACCTCTACACGCAGCTCCAGGCGGCGGCGACCGCATCGCAGAAGTGCACGCCGCCCGGGGCGATCGTCTCCAGCACCGACTTCCCGACCAACGCCAAGCAGCAGATGGACATCCTGGCGCTGGCGCTGGCCTGCGATCTGACCCGCGTGGCCAGCCTGCAGTTCTCGACGGCGACCAGCCAGGTGACGCACAAGTGGCTCGGCTCGAACCAGACCGACTGCCACCACAACTACTCGCACGACGGGCCGACCTACCTCGGCGCGCTGGCCCCCTGCGGCGGCTACAACAACATGGGGCAGTGCTCGAGCGTCGGCGACATGTACAGCGCCAACAACTTGAACCTCTATCAGAACGCCGCCCAACAGGAAGCGATCGACAACTTCTACGCGACGCAGGTCGCCTACCTGGCGCAGAAGCTGAACGGCCTTTCGGGCGCCAACAGCGGCACCCTGCTCGATCAGTCGGTGATCTGCTGGTCGAGCGAGCTCGACATGGGGGCGGCCCACAACCACGACGACACGCCGTTCCTGCTGGTGGGCGGCGCCAACGGCCAGCTCAAGACCGGCAACCTGGTCACCTTCCCGCTCGATCTGACCGACGGCGGCGAGTCGGTGGCCGAGACGAACGACCGCGCGCACAACGATCTCCTGTTGACGCTGGCGCAGGTGATGGGGACGCCGATGTCCAAGTTCGGCGAGCCGACCTACTGCACCGGACCGATCACGCAGATCATCAACTCCTGACCGCGAAACTCCTGACCGCGAGACTCCTGACAGACGATCTTCAGGTTCCGCGCGCCCGAAGCATCACGAGCGGCGTGCGGACCAGAATCGACAGCTCCAGCGGCACGAACGTGCGGAGCTCCTCCATCGCCGCCGTGTAGGCCAGGTCGTAGAGCAGCTTCATGCGCATGTGATCGGCCAGGGCGTCCTCCGCCCCTTCCACCTTGAACGGGTTGGTCAGATCCTTCTCGAACGGGCCGAGCGCGCTCCCCGGCAGCGGCTTGCCGGAGTAGCCGAGACTCACCTGCGCAAGACCGGTGATCCCCGGCTTCACGTCTCGCATTCGTTCTTCGAAATATGGGATGGCGTGCGCCAGCTGCTCGGCCAGCTCCGGGCGCTCGGGGCGTGGGCCCACGATGCTCATGTCACCGAGGAACACGTTGATGAACTGCGGCAGCTCGTCGATCCGCGTCTTGCGCAGAAACTTTCCCACCCGCGTGATGCGCGGATCGTTCTCGGTGGCCAACACGGGACCGGTGAATTTCTCCGCGTCCGGACGCATCGACCGGAACTTGAGCATCGAGAACTCTCGAAATTTCGGTTTCGGCAGATCGTCCCCCTCGGCGGGGTAGTCGTCCGACGCCCGTCCCAATTGCCCGGCCCGCCGCTGACGAATAAAGATTGCGCCAGGCGAATCGAGGTAGACTGCCGCAGCGATCAGAGGGAAAAAGGGTAGAGTGATGGCCAGGCCGAGAAGCGAGCCAACGACGTCGATAAATCTCTTCGCGACGCGAACCGACCGGACCACACCTGTACGCTACACCGAAACACCGAACTTCCGATATGACACCGTGGATGGAGCGCCTACAGACGAGGCTGCCGCCTTGATTCGCCTCCAGCTGCTCGGAATATTGGAGCATCGCGACGTTGCTCTCCGTGCGGTATCGACGGCGTGCAAGCTGGTGACGCCCCGCCCGCAGGGTCGAGCATGGAACGAATTTCAAATGCAGGTGGTCTCCGCCGTCGGCGAAGCGTTCAACAACATCGTCCTCCACGGGTACGCGGGCCGAAAGGAAGGGAGCATCGACTTGCGGATCCAAACCCGACGCAGCCACATCAGAATCGAGCTGCGCGATTGGGGGTCCGGCTTCGATCCGACGGGGGTGCCCCCTCCGGCGTTCGACACCCTCCCCGAGTCCGGCCTCGGCCTGTTCATCATGCAGTCATTCATGGAAATGGCGTACCGTCAGGGCCGCCCCAACCTGCTCACCTTGAGCAAGCGTTACGTGGAACGCTCGAGCGCTTCCCGCAAGAGCGAAGGTGCAACATGAGATTCGAGATCAAGACCGTTACCGGCGTGACTCACCTGTCCATCGAGGGAGAGCTCGACGCCGTCAGCGTGTCGGACCTGCGTCCCGATCTGGAGAAGGTGGTCAAAGCACGGCCCACCATCGTGGAGGTCGATCTGGCGTCGCTGCGCATGGTCGACAGCTCCGGCGTCGGCGCGCTCGTTTCGCTCTACAAGCGTATCCGGGCGCAGGGAGGCAGCGTCGTCATCAAGGGGCTGCGCGATCAACCGCTGGCGATCTTCCGGCTGCTCCGTCTCGACCGCGTGATGCTGAACGCCGACAGCCGCAGTCCGCCACCGGCGCATAAGCAATCGAAATCACGTCACTAGCCCTTCCCAATCGGGCCGGCCGGCTCCATCTCAGTAGCGGTCCGGTCGAGAGTGTCGGCGCAGGTAAGAGCGGTAACAGAAGACACCTGCCTCGCCTCGGTTTCCGTCGCCTGACGGATGCGTAAGGCGCCGGTTTCAATGGCGTAAGATCCCCGCATAGAGTACCTTAGCCGACAGAGTGGGATCAGATACGCTGGTGGTCGGGATTATATGAACGTGGATTCGAGGACAGTTGCCGTGACTTCGCCGCTTCTCATCGACGCATCGCTCAGCGAGCCGGCTGGACCGAGTCCGGTCAGCCAGGCGATCGCTGCGCTCGGTGATCCCGAATCGCCCTCGGAGCTCGCGCAGCGCCTCGCGGTGGTGATCGCGATGCTCTGGCCGCAGATCGCCGACGCCGACCTGTTCTTGCCTGAAAAGGGGCGCCCGCTGCGCGGCGTGCGCGACGCGCGCGCCGGCGCCGGGCTGCTCGCCACGCTCAATGCGGTGTGGGGACCGATCGCCGCGCGCGGGCTGATGCCGGTGACCCCGACGTTGCTCCCGGGTGATGCTGCCACGCGCCGCGGCTCGACGATGTCGACGCCGATCTTCGCCGGCAAGTCACTGGAGGGTTTCCTGGTCGTCCAGCGCAACGCCGATGCGCCGGCGTTCACGATTCGCGATCTCGAGGGTCTCGCTTCGCTGGCTGAAGGCGTGGGCGGCGTTCTCCCGCGCTGCCGCAGCCAGGTGTCGGCGACCGCGGTCTCCTGGCTGGAGCAGGATCTGGCCGCGGCCGGGGCCGTCCAGCGGACGTTCCTGCCCGAACCGATCGGCGAGAACTCGGCTGGCGTCCGGGTGGTCGCCGAGTACATGCCGGCCTACGCCGTGGGCGGCGATTTCTACGACTTCGTCGATCTGGGGAGCGGCCGGGTAATGGGCGTCATCGGCGACGTCTCCGGCAAGGGCGTAACCGCCGCGTTGACCATGGGCCGCGTCAGCGCCGACATCCGACGCCTCGCCACCGAGGTCTCGGGCCCGGCGGAGCTGCTCGAGCGACTCAACTACACGCTCTCCCTGCGCATGCAAGACGACCGCTTCGTGACGGCGCTCTGCGTGCTGCTCGACGCCCCCAACAAGAAGTGGATCTTCGCCAACGCGGGGCACGTCTTGCCGCTCCTGCGCCGCTCGACGGGCGTCGTGTCGCGCGTGGCCTACTCCTCGGGGCCGCCGCTCGGCATCGTGGCGCACGCGCAGTATCGTGAGGAGACCATCTCCGCCGCGGCCAAGGACATCCTGCTGCTCGCCACCGATGGCGTGTTCGAGGTTCTCTCGGCGCCGCGGCGCCCCTGCTCGACGATGGGGCAGTGCCAGTTCACGGAGCTCGTCGGCAGCGCGCCGCACGACATCGGCGAGATCAGCCGCCGCATCGTCGCCACGGCGGAGACGACCACGAATGGGCGCGACGACCTCGCGCTGCTCGGCCTGCAGATCGGCGGCTGACGCGCCCGCGGCCGGGCTCAGGCCCGGCCGGCGTACCAGGCGACGGTACGCTTGAGACCTTCGGCGAACGAGATCGCGCCGCGATAACCGAGCCGCTCGCGCGCCGCCGTGATGTCCGCCAGCGAGTGCTTGACGTCGCCCACCCGCCCCGGCACGTAGGTGATGGGGACGGCGTGCCCGACGATCTCGCCGACCAGCTTCACCACGTCGTTCAAGTTGATCGCCGCCCCACAGGCAACGTTGAACACGCCCCCCGAAGCGCCCGGGGCCGACCCGGCCGCCAGATTCGCCTCGACGGTGTTGTCGATGAAGCAGAAGTCGCGCGACTGCGTGCCGTCGCCGTAGATCGTGACCCCCTGCTGGCCGAGCGCGGCGGTCACGAAGCGCGGGATGACCGCGGCGTACTCCGACTTCGGATCCTGGTGCGGGCCGAAGACATTGAAGTAACGGAGGCAGACCGTCTCCAGCCCGTAGGCGCCGGCGAACACCTGGCAATAGTGTTCGCCGGCCAGCTTGGCGACCGCGTAAGGGGAGAGCGGCATCGGGCGCATCGTCTCGACCTTCGGCAGCGTCGGCGTGTCGCCGTAGGCCGACGAGGAGGCGGCGTAGACCACGCGCCTCACCCCCGCCCTCTTGGCGGCGTGGAGCAGCTTGAGCGTCCCGGTGGCGTTCGCGTCGTGGTTCCCGATAGGATCGGCCAGCGAGCGCGGCACCGACGGGATCGCCGCCTCGTGAAACACCAGCTCGATGCCGCCGAGCGCCCGGGTCAAGGCCGCCTCATCGCGAATGTCGCCCTCGATGAGGTCGACGTCCTCGCTGATGTCGGCGAGGTTCTCGCGCT
The DNA here is from genome assembly GCA_036267635.1 of Polyangia bacterium. GTDB lineage: Bacteria > Myxococcota_A > Polyangia > Fen-1088 > Fen-1088 > JADGRB01. The sequence goes on from DATAVR010000072.1 coordinate 7,790, forward strand.
TGCCGGAGAAGAAGTTGTCGATCACCCGCACCCGGTCACCGCGGGTCACGAGCGCCCGCGCCAAGGACGATCCGATGAACCCGGCGCCGCCGGTGATGAGGCAGGAGGTGGCCATGGCGGGACGCTAACCGATGCCCCGGGGGTTTTCTAGCGCGCAACCCGGCCCTCCAAATTCCGAAGACGGCGGGTGCGACTCGTGTCGTGGGCCGTGGCGTTCGCCCTGGGAGATGCGCTGGCGGCGAGCGGCGTCGCCGGTTGGAGCTTCTCCGTCGCGATGGCCCTCCTCGGGGCGGCGGCGCTGGCCTGGCGACGCGGGCGTGGCGCGATCGCCGGTCCGCTTCTGTTCGTCGCCCTCGGGGGCCTGCTGGGCGCACGGGCGGCCCGAACCCCGCCGCTCGATCCGACGCTGGCTGCCGCCCTCGAATCGGAAGACGCCCGCGACGTCGAAGCGATCGTCGAGCGCGGCCCCGAAGAGACCGCAAACGGCACGCGGCTGGTCGTCGAGCTGACGCGCGTCGACGGCGTGCCGGCGCGCGGGACGGTGGCGCTGGCCGTGGCGAACGGTTGGCCCGACTTCGGCCCCGGCGAGACGATCGCCTGCCGGGCGCGGCTGCGCGCGCTGCGTGGCACGCGCAACCCCGGCCTGCCCGATCCGGTGCTGGCGTTGCGCGCCGTCGGGATCGAGGCGCTGGCCGGCGTGCCGACCGCCGGCGCCATCCGTCGCCTGGCCGAGCCCGCGGGCGCCGGGCCGCGCCGCGCGGCCTATCTGGCGCGACGGGCACTGCGAAACGCCATCGATCGGACCGTCGGTGGCGAAGCGGCCGCCTTCCTCAAGACCGCCGTGCTCGGCGACCGGCGCGGCGTCTCCTCCGAGGTGGAGGACGGCTTTCGCGCGGCCGGCGCCACGCACGTCCTCTCGGTGTCGGGGCTTCACCTGGCGGCGGTGGCGGCGCTGTTCTTTCTGCTCGTGCGCGGGGTCGCCGCGCGAATCCCGCGGTTGCCGCTTCATGTCGATCCGCGCGCCATCGCCGCGGCCGTCTCGCTCCCGGCCATCGCTTTCTTCACCCTGCTCACGGGCGAGGCGGTGGCCACCGAGCGCTCGGCGCTGATGCTGGCGCTGGCCATGGGCGCGCTGCTGGTGGGGCGCGCGGCGTCGGCGGCGCCGACCATCGCGGCCGCCGCGCTGATCCTCCTCATCGCGCGGCCGCTTCAGATCTTCGACGTCTCGCTCCAGCTCTCGGTGGCGTCGGTCGCCGGGATCTCGCTCTGCGCACGCCGGGTTGGCGCCGGCCGGAAGCCCGGGGACTCGCTCGGGCGACGCGGGCTCGGGTGGCTTTGGCGCTTCGTGGCCGCCACGCTGGCCGCCACGGCCGCGACGGGACCGCTTTGTGCGCACGTCTTCGCCGAAGTGGCGCCGCTGGCACCGCTCGGAAACCTGGCGCTGGTGCCGCTCGTCGAGATGGCGGTCGTCCCGGTCGGGCTGGCGGGCGCCACAGCCGCGGCGATCTGGGCGCCGCTCGGCAAATGGCCGCTGGTCCTGGCCGCGGCGGCCGCGCGCTTGGCGCTGGCGATCGCCGCCGGCTTCCGTCTTCACGCGCCGGTCTGGGTCTGCCGCGCCCCGAATGTCCTCGAGACCTCGCTGCTCATCGCCGGCGGCACGCTGGCGCTGGTCGCCGCCGGCGCGCGCGGCGGGAGGCGACGTCTGACGGCGTCGGTGGCGCTCGTCGCGGCGCTCGCCGCCACCTCCAGCCTGGTCGTCCGCGATCTCCGCCGCCGACATGCCACCGCGCTCACCGTGACCTTCCTGGACGTCGGGCAGGGGGACGCCGCGGTCGTCGAGGCGCCGGGCGGCGCGGTCATGCTGATCGACGGCGGCGGCACGCGCGACGGGACGTTCGACACCGGCGCGCGCATCGTGGAGCCGTTCTTGCGCGCGCGCGGGATCGCCCGCCTCGACGTCGTCGCGCTCTCGCACCCCCACCCCGACCATCTCAACGGCCTCTTTCGCGTTCTGCAGCGGTTCGAGGTGGGCGCCTTCTGGTCGAGCGGCGACGACGGACGCAACCCGGAGTACCGGCGCCTCCTCGAGCTCGCGCGGGTACGCGGCGTCCCGGCGCCGGAGGTCGCGCCCCTCGCGCTCGGCGCCGCGCGCGTCGAGCCGCTCGGTCCGTTCCTCGACGGGCAGATCGGCGCACCTCCCGGCCTGACGGTCAACGACGCCTCCCTGATCCTGCGAATCGCGTTCGCCCGGCGGGCGTTGCTCTTCGCCGGCGATCTCGAGGCCGACGGCGAAGGGGAGCTCGTCGGCCGGCGCGCCCTCGGACAAGAGGTGGCGTCCGACATCCTCAAGGTTCCGCACCACGGCAGCCGAACCTCCTCGAGCGACGAGCTGCTCGACGCCGTGGCGCCGAAGCTGGCGGTGATCTCGCTCGGCTGGCGCAACCAGTTCCACTTCCCAGCGCCCGAGGTCCTGGCCCGCTATGCCGCGCGCGGCACGCGAACGCTGAGGACCGATCGTGACGGCGCCGTGACGGTCACCGTCGCGCCGGACGGCGCCCTGACCGTGGCCTGCGAGCGGGGGTGCGGCGACGCGCAACCAGCCGCCAGCGCCGACCGATGACCATGCCATGAACGATCTGACGCGCCGGTCGTCACCCGGCCTCGTCGGCGCCGCTCTGGTGGCGCTGGCCGCCGGCTGCGCCACGGCGCCGCGCCGGCTGCAGCCGCGCGCCCTCGAGCTGCAGGCCGCGGGCGTGCAGGCCCTCGGGCGCGGCGAGCTGGAGAGCGCCGCCGGGCACTTCGCCCTGGCGCTCGACTACGAGCCGCACCTCGCCGAGGCGGAGAACGGTCTGGGGCTGGTCGCTCTGCGGCGTGGCGACACGGCGCGGGCGGAGGAGGACTTCCGGGCCGCGCTGGCCCTCAACGAGGATCTCGCCGAGGCCCACCTCAACCTGGCCGACCTGCTCATGCGCCGCGACGCCGACGAGAGCGCGCTCGGCGAGGCGCGCGCCGCGCTGGCGATCGATCCGGGCTACGGCGACGCGCGCCTCCTGGCGGGCGAGCTGTTGCTCCGGCTCGGACGGGTCAGCGACGCGCACTGGGAGCTGGAGAAGCTCTGCGCCGCTGCTCCCCGTCGCGCCGACGCCCACGCCGCCAACGCGCTGGTCCTCGTCCGGCTGGGGAGGCCGGCGGCCGCCGAGCAGCAGGCAGACATGGCGCTGGCGATCGAGCCCCAATCCGCGGCGGCGCACCGGGCGCGGGCCGAGATCCTGCGTCGGGCCGGCGATTTCGACGAGGCGACGAGACAGATCGACCTGGCGATCGCCGCGAATCCTGGGTCGATCGAGGATCGTCTGACGCGCGCGACCATCCTGACCGCTCAGGGGTCCTTGGGCGAGGCCGCGCGCGCGCTCGACGATCTGGTGGCGGCGGCCCCGAGACAACCGGAGATTCGGTTCGCGATGGCCTTCGTCGCGCTCGGCAACGGGCAAGCGGAGGCGGCGATCGAGGACGCCGACGCCGCGCTGGCGCTCCGCCCCCACTATCCGGAGGCGCGCCTCGTGCGCGCGGAGGCGCTCCTCAGGCTGTCGCGTCCGAGCGACGCCCGTCTCGAGCTGCGGCGTTTCCTCGACGAGGCCCCGCCGACCATGATGGCGGAACGGGCACAGGCGCAGCAGACCTTGGCCGACGTTCCGCGATAAAGTCTCGTCAGATGCCGCTGCGGCTCCGCCTGCTCCCCTCCCCTTTCTCCGACGCCACCCCGGGCGATCTCCGGGGGCTGACGGAAGAGCGGGCCATCGAGATCCCCGACGACACCGGCGAGGTTCGGATCGGCCGGCGCCCCGATCTGGAGCTGCCGCTCCCTTACCGGGCGCTCTCGGCGTTGCACGCCCGGCTGGTGCGGGTCGACGAGCGCTGGCAGATCGAGGACCTGGGGAGCACCAACGGAACGCGCGTCGACGGCGAGAGGCTGACCGCCCACCAACCGCGCGCCATCTCGCCGGGCTCCCAGATCACGCTCGGTCAGATCACCTTCGCGTTTGATGGTCCGGTGGGCGCCGTCGTCGGTTCCGAGGGGACGGCGACCATCGCCCGGCGCCTGGTGAGCGATCTGTTCGCGGCGTCGCCGGACATGGCCACACCGACGGTGGCGATCACGGCTGGTGTCCCCGTCAAGGCGGCCTTGCGGCTGGAGATCATCGATCGCCGCTACGTCGTGGGGAGGGGCGAGACCTGCGATCTCCAGCTCGTGTCAGACGAGATCTCTCGCGAGCACGCCGAGATCGTCAGACTGTGGGACGGCGTCGTCGTCAAGGACCTCGGCTCCAAGAACGGCGTACGGGTGAACGACGCGCTGATCACGGATCGACGCCGCCTGCACGACGGTGATTGCGTTCAGATCGGGCCGGCGGTGCTGCGCCTCTCCGACCCGGCCGATCGTTATCTGCGCGATTTCGAGGCGCGCGCGTCGGTGAAAGAAGCCGAAGACGACGGCGAAGCAGAGCCTCCTTCGGCGACCCAGCCGGTCAATTCGCCGTCCGAGCCCCCGCCGGTCTCGCCACCACCATCGTCTGGGGAAGCGGCGGCAGCACCGGCTCGACCGGGACGGCGTCGGGCTGGGTCGCGGACGGCGATCATCGTCGCGGCGGTAGCGTTGATCGTCGTCGGTGCCGTGATCGTGACTTTGGCCTTCGGCGGCTGATCGAGCTCCTACGGCGCCTGCGCGCGCTCACCCCTACCGGTTCTTGCGCGCCTTCTTGCGCGCCTTACGGGCGTCCTTGCGCTTCCTCTTCTCTTTGACCCGATCGACGTTTCGCTTGGGCGCCTGGAAGTTGCCGCGCTCGGCCGACGGGGTTTGCATCATGTTCGCCAGCTGGCTCATGTCCATCCCCATCATCTTCTTGGCCTGGGCGATCTGCTTGAAGCCGGGGATCTTGCCGAGCAGGCCGGTCGACGCACCGATCTGCATCATCATCTGGCGCATCATCCCGAAGCGGTTGAGGAGATCGGCGACCTCCTGCTCCTTGTGCCCCGAGCCGTTGGCCACGCGCTTCAAGCGGCCGGTGTCGTAGAAGGCGCTGCGCTTTTTCTTCCGCTTGCCGCCATCGACGATCTCTTCCCAGCTGGTGACGATGAAGCGCTCCGGGTGTCGCCGCTCGTCGCCGGTCATTGACGAGATCATGGCGCCTATCCGCACCAGCTCCCGGTCGTCGACCTGGGTCCCCTCGGGGATCGCGTCGGCCATGCCGGGGATCTTGTCCATCATGTCCTTGAGCGGCCCCATCTTCTTGAGGACGCCGATCTGCTCGAAGAAGTCGTTCATGTCGAACTTCCCCTTGAGCATCCGCATCGCGTCCTGCTCGGCCTTCTCCTCGTCGACCACCTCCTCGAACTGCTGGACCAGGCCCACCACGTCGCCGCGCCCCAGAATGCGGCTGGCCATGCCGTCGGGGCGGAACTCCTCGAGCCGCTCCGACGACTCGCCCATACCGACGAACTTGATCGGCTTGCCGGTGACCGCCTTGACCGAGAGCGCGGCGCCGCCGCGCGCGTCACCGTCGAGCTTGGTGAGGATGACCCCGTCGATGTTGAGGCGATCGTTGAACGCCTTGGCCGTCCCCACGGCGTCCTGCCCGATCATCGCGTCGACGATGAGCAGGATGTTCCCCGGGTGGACGCGGCGATCGATCTCCGACAGCTCCTGCATGAGCGGTTCGTCGATGGCGAGACGTCCGGCGGTGTCGAACAGGATGACGTCGCGCCCGGTCTCGGAGGCGACGCGCACCGCCTTCTCGCAGATCTCCGGCGGCTTGCCGCTCGGATCGGAGTAGACCGGGATCCCTAGTTTGTCGCCGATGATCTTCAGCTGATCGATGGCGGCCGGACGGTAGACGTCGGCGGCGACCAGCAGCGGGCGCTTGTGCTGCTTTTCAAGGTAGTGGGCCAGCTTGCCGATGGTGGTCGTCTTGCCCGACCCCTGCAGACCGACCAGCATGATCCCGGTCGGCCCCTTCTTGGCGAATTTGATCGTCGTGTCGACGGGGCCCATCAGGTCGACGAGCTCGTCGTGACAGAGCTTGACGAAGTGATCCTCCGGGCTGACCCGCCGGACCTTCTCCTTCGTCGAGGCCTTCACCTTGACGATGACGCCGACGGCCTTCTCTTTGACCCGTTTACAAAAATCCTGGACCACGTCGAAGCCGACGTCGGCCTCGAGCAGCGCCGTGCGCACATCCTTGAGCGCCTCGTCGACGGTCGCTTCGTCCAGCTCGGCGAGCCCCTGGAAGCGCTGCTTGGCGCTGCGGAACCCTTTGGTGAGCGTCTCGAACATGGGGCGCGGAATCTAGCATGATGGGAACCCGGGGAGGGTTCCCATACCCTCCCGCGACGGACTCCGCCGGGCGGAGCCCGGCTCCGTCCACGCGATCACGGGCTGCTGGGTGAGTCGCGCTAGCCCGCGGGTCTGGAGCGCCGCTCGGTCCACCAGGTCTGCCAGCGGACCCGGGCCATTTCACGCTCGCGGCGCGGCAGGTCGAAGGCGTAACCGAAGTATTCGCCGGTCAACGCGCGCAGCTCCTGCTCGGCGGCGGCCCGGATCTCGGGCGTCTTGTGCGACAGCCCTTCAAACAGCCAATCCATCCGGTCGTCGGCCTCGTGCAGCTTCCACCAGGCCGCCCACCGCTTCGGCTTCGGTCCGAAGTCTTGCTTGCTGATCGCGACCAGCGCGGCGTGCGCGGCCTCGGTGTCGCTCCCCTGTTCGAGCTGTTCGATGAGCCCGGGCACCTCCGCCTTGTCAGGCCGGCGCGCTGGCGCCGCGGCCGGCGCCGGTGCTACCCGCGCCGCTGGCGCTGCTGGTGGGGCCGGCGGCGGTGAGCGGGGCGGCGGAACCTCGACCGGCGGCTCCGGGGAGACAGGTGGCGGCGGCGGCAGGTGCGCCGCCTGCCAGCGCCGCACCGGCTGCGCGCCGACGACCCGCGCGAAGAGCCGCACCAGCCGGGGCTCCATCGAGCGGCCGTAGATCGCCTGCTGCACGGCCGCGATCCAGATCTCCGGCGCCACCAAGAGCGTGGACGGAATGGCCAGCGCGCCTGTCGCGGTCTCGATCGCCGCGCGCGCCACCGGCTCGCCGCACAGGATCTGCAGCGCGCCGTCCTGGAGTCCGACCGGCACCGCGCGGCAGCGCGCCGACCAGGCCGCGTCCAGGCTGAGCGCGTCCGAGCCGTCGGGCTTCACCAGCTTTTGCGGCGCCTCGCAGAGCGCGCGGTCCGGGATGCCGAGCTCCGTCGCCGCCGAGAGCGCGTCCCAGAGCGTCTCCTCGTCGATCGCGCCGAGCTCGAGCAGCGCGGTGTCGAGCGCGCCCCCGTAGACCGCCTGGCGCGCCACCGCCGCGCGCACGCCCGCGGCCGGCACCAGGCCAGAGGCGAGCAAACGATCGGAGAGGCGCGACGCCATGAAGCCTCTGTCCGACCCCTGCCCTAGTCCTCGTCGACGATCACGTACGTGCCGGCGAGGTGATCGTGCAGGGCGCGGTGCTCGCGATCGAAGAGAGCCCAGAGCCAGCCGAGCGCCGCGGGGCCGACGCTGGGGAGCAGCGCCAAGAGGCGCAAGAGTCCGCGCGCGGGTCCGGGCGGCCGACCCCGCCGATCGATGAGCCGGATCCCGACCAGCCGCATCCCGAGGGTCTGCCCGGCCATACCGGCGAAATAGAGCTGATAGAGGCCGGCCATGCCCAGCAGCAGTCCGACCGCGCCGACGGCCATTGGGTTGCGATCGAGAATCCCCGCCACCAGCAGATCCGGCCCGATCCCCCGCAGCTCCGGCATCGGAACGTGCAGACCCATCGCCACCGTGGCCGTGACGGCAGCCGTGAGCGCGACCAACAGCGCCAGATCGCAGAACGCACCGACCGCGCGCCGTGGGAACCCGGTGACGCGCACGCGCAGCACGCGCTCCTGGTAAGGGCGCGACGGCGACGGGTTAGGCTCGGAGGCGGGCATCGTGGCGGCGAAAGCGGTCACAGCCCCATTTTGCGGAGCCAGCCGCCCATCGGCAAGTTTAGCGCTCAATCAGCCCGTCGCGATCAGCCGAGCATGCCATAGGCACCCGCCACCAGCGCGACCGCCACGATGGCCGCGGTCTCGACGCGCAGGATCCGATCGCCGAGCCCGACCGCCTCGAACCCCGCCGCGCGCGCCGCCGTCACCTCGGCGGGAGCAAATCCACCCTCCGGCCCTACCAGCAGCGCCGTCGCGCTCGGCTCGGCCCCCGCCAGCGCCGCCCGCAAGGACCGCGTGCGTTCCCCCTCGAACAGCGCCAGCCGTCGGGCGGGCAGGTCGGGCCCTGCCAACGCCTCCGCCAGCGGCAGCGGCGCCGCGACGGCCGGCAGGTCGGCGCGCCCGCACTGCCGCGCCGCCTCGCGCGCGATCTTCTCCCAGCGCGCGCGGCGACCGGCCTCGGCGTCCGGTCGTGCCACCGAGCGCTCGGTGACGACCGGAACGATCCGCGCGACACCGAGCTCGGACGTCTTCTGCACGAGAAGATCCATCCGCGGCCCGCGCGGCACCGCCACCAGCAGCGTCAAGGGCACGGCCGGGCCCGCGACCGCGCGCCGCTCGCCGAGCGCGAGCTCCGTCTCGGCCGCCGCCACCCGGACCACCCGCGCCTCCACCTCGGCGCCGGCACCGTCGAACAGGGTGAGCGTCTCCCCGGGGCGGGCCCGCAGCACGCGTCCGACGTGGCGGTGCTCGGGGCCCGTGAGCGTGACCTGCGCGCCGGTGAGCCGTTCGCCGGGAACGAACAGCCGGCGCGCGCTCATGGCCGGCGGAGCCGCAGCGCGGCCCACTCGTCTTCGTCGCGCCGCGCCTCGAGCGCGAAACCGACCGCGGTGAAGGCGGCGAGCACGGCCTCGGCCTGGTCGGCCAGCACGCCCGAGAGAATGACCGTCCCGCCCGCTGCCACGCGCGGCGGAAAATCGGCCGCCAGCGCGCTCAGGACGCCCGCCTCGATGTTGGCCAGCACCAGCTCGTACGTTCCCTCGACGGCGCCCAGGCTCCCCACGCGCGTCTCGACCGTCGTGACCCGATTGAGCGCCAGGTTCTCGTCGCTGGTCGCCACCGACTCCGGATCGACGTCGACCGCCAGCCCGCGCGCCGCCGGCCAGAGCCGCACCGCCGCGATCGAAAGGATCCCCGAGCCACAGCCGAGGTCGAGGAAGCGCGTCACGCGCCGAGCGAGATCCGGGGCGATCTCCTCGGCGAGCGCGATCACCAGGCGCGTCGTCGCGTGCCCGCCAGTCCCGAAGGCCCGTCCCGGATCGAGATCGATCACCCGATCCCCCTCCGCGGCCGGTTTCAGATCCCAGCTCGGTCGAATCAAGAACGTCTGCCCGACGCGCGTCGCCCGGAAGTACTGCTTCCAGACGTCGCGCCATTCGTCCTCGTGCGCCTCGCGCCGACGCACGGAGAGCGGATCGACCGGCACCCCGGCCTCCTTCATCCGCGCCGCCGCCGCCGCGATCTCGGCCAGCACCTCCGCTTCCGTCTCCGGCGCGCACTGCGCCACGATCACCGCGCGGCCGAGCCCAGCGCGGATGATCGTCTCCCCGTCCCGAATCTCCACCCCTTCCGTCAGCTCGCCGACGGCGTCCGCCATCACCTCCGCGGCCGCGACCGGCAGCTCGATGACGATCTCAATCCAGACGGGGTCTCGCGGTCGAGTCTCGCCGCCGGCTGCGCGCGTCACCGGGGAACGCGACGTTTTGCTTCGCGACGCCGGCGCTTCCGGGCCTCGCGCATCTTGCGTTTCTTCTTGACCGACGGCTTCTCGTAATACCGTCGCCGCTTGATCTCCTGCAGGATCCCCTCTTTGGACATCTTCTGCTTCAGGATCTTGAGCGCCTTGTCCACAGAATCGCGAACTTCAACTTCTAGCGGACGGCCGAGCAGTGTCTCCAAGCGTGAGCTCCTTTGAGGAAGGGGGCATTTGACACATCTGATGGGCCCGCGTCAAGGCGGACCGCCCCCCAAACGAGTCTTTGCACAAGACGCACGATCAGGGTATGTAACGCTGAAGTTTCAGGATATTCCCTAGGTTTTTCCAAAACCTTTCGGGAGATCCTGAGACCCAAAAGGAGCAGACAGAATGGTCATGGGGGCTAAGGTCTTCACCGCGACGAAGGCCAAGGACCGCGAAGAGCTGGGCGAGACGATCACGCGCTGGATTGCCAACAATCCGCGCGCGAAGATCCTCGACAAGATCGTCACCCAGAGCTCGGACAGCGAATTTCATTGCCTGTCCATCACGATTTTCTACGAGCTTTCACCTCAGTAGGCGCAGCCTTCTGATGCGTTTCGGCTTCCTGCTCAAGCGCGGCAAGCCCGAAGCGCAAGAGTTGGCCGCAACCTTGAGCAAAGTTTTGCTCGGGCGCGGCGCCTCCCTGGTGGCGCTGGCCGAAGACGCCGCCGCGATCCCGGGCGCGACGGTGGTGACCGCCGAAGCGCTGGCCGCGTCGATCGACGTCCTGGTTGTGCTGGGGGGAGACGGAACCTTCCTTTATGGCGCTGCGCTGGCGAGCGACCGGGGCGTCCCGATCTTCGGCGTGAATCTCGGCAGCCTGGGGTTCATCACCCCCTACGCGCGGGCCGAGGCGGCCGCGGCCATCGACGAAGCGTGCCGCGGCGGGCTGGTGATCGAGGAGCGCATCCGGCTGGCGGTCTCGGTGCGGGCGGCGGACGGCGGCGTGCCACAGCCGGCTCGCGCGGCCGTGAACGACGCCGTGCTGACCCGCTCGGTGGCACGGCTGCTCGATCTCGAGGCCCGCCTCGACGGCGCGGAGATCACCACCTACAAGGCCGACGGCCTCATCGTGGCCACGCCGACCGGCTCGACCGCCTACTCGCTGGCGGCGGGGGGTCCGTTGCTGACGCCCGACCTGCAGGCGATGGTGCTGACGCCGATCAGCCCGCACACGCTCACCAACCGACCGCTGGTCTTCCGCCCCGACTCGCGGCTCTCGATCCGCAACGCCTCCGAAGGCCCGGTCACCCTCACGATTGACGGCCAGTGGCGCGAGGATCTTCCCAGTGACGCCTGGGTCGACGTGCGCCGGGCCGACCAGCCGCTGCGCCTCTACCAGGCGCCCCGCGGCTTCTTCGGCATCCTGCGCGAGAAGCTCTCCTGGGGCTCGCGCCGGGTCGACGGCCAATAAGGGCAACAGTAAGGCTGCAACCGTGCGGGCGTCCCGGCGATAATGGGGACGACGTGCTGACGCTGCTTCGCATCTCGGGCTTCGCGCTCATCGACGAGCTGGAGCTGCCCCTCGGCCCCGGACTGACCGCCGTGACCGGCGAGACGGGGGCCGGCAAGAGCATCCTCGTCGAGGCGCTCGGCCTCTTGCGCGGAGGGCGCGCGGGGGCCGACGTGATCCGGACCGGGCGCGACGAGGCGCGGGTCGAGGCGATCCTCGAGCTGCCGGCCGGCTCGGCGGCGCGCGCGCGGCTGGTGGCAGACGGCCGCGAGGTGGAGGAAGGGCTGGTCGTGCGGCGGGTGATCGCGCGCGGCGGACGCGGGCGCACCCACCTCGGTGGCGGCCTGGCCACGGCGGCCGATCTGACGGCGGCGATCGCCGGCCTCATCGACATCGCCTCGCAGCACGACCAGCAGTCGCTCACGGATCCGGAGAGCCAGCTCGCCATCCTCGACGCCTTCGCGGAGAACCAGCCGCTGCGCGACGAGATGACGGCGGCGCACGCGGCCAAGGCGGCCGCGGCGGCGGCGCTGGCGGCCTTCTCGGCCGACGCGCGCGCGCGCAGCGAGCGGGAAGACCTGCTGCGCTTCCAGCTGGGCGAGCTCGAGGCCGCGGGACCGGCTCCGGGCGAGGACGGGGCGCTCGCCGCCGAGCGCGAACGGCTCAAGGGGGCCGAGCGCTTCTTCGCCGCCACCGCGCGCGGCGAGGAGGTTCTCTACGGGGGCGACGGTGCGGTCGCCGAGCGGGTGGCCGGCGTGGTCCGCGATCTGGCGCCATTGGCGACGCTCGACCCTGGGCTCGGGCCGCTGGTCGAGCGCCTCGGCGACGCGCAGGCGGCGATCGAAGACGTGGCGCGGGATCTCGGCCGCTACGCGCGGGGCATCCGGTCCGATCCCGCGCGACTGGCGGAGATCGAGGAACGGCTCTTCCTGCTCCAACGGCTCTGCCGCAAACATGGCGGGACGGTCGCCGATCTGGCGGCGAAGCAGGCCGCCCTGGGCGCCGAGCTCGGCGACCTCGGATCGTTCGAGGAAGGGTTGGCGGCGCGGCAAGCGGCGGCGGCCGAGGCCGACGGGCGCGCGGCGTCGGCCGCCGCGGCCCTCAGCGCCTCGCGGCGCCAGGCTGCGGGGAGCCTCGAAAAGAAAGTGAACGCCGTCCTGCGCGAGCTCGGCTTCGCCTCGGCGCGGCTGCCGGTGGCGCTCGAGGCGCGGGAGCTGGGGCCGAACGGCGCCGACCGCGTCCGCCTGCTGTTCGCGCCCAACCCCGGCGAAGAGGCGCGCCCACTGGCCAAGATCGCCTCGGGGGGCGAGCTTTCGCGGGTCATGCTGGCGGTCAAACAGGCGCTGGCGCGCACCGACCAGGTGCTCACCTACGTGTTCGACGAGGTCGACGCCGGCGTGGGCGGCGGCACGGCCGAGGTGATCGGACGAAAGCTCAAGCGGTTGGCGGCCGATCGTCAGGTCATCGTCATCACGCATCTGCCGCAGGTGGCGGCCTTCGCCAACGCCCACGTGCGGGTCACCAAGACCGCGGCGCGGGGCAAGACGCGGGTCGAGATCGCGCGACTCGACGACGCCGAGCGACCGAGCGAGATCGCGCGCATGCTGGCCGGGGCAGCCCCCTCCGCCCAGGCCGCCGCGCACGCCGAAGAGATGCTCCGCAACGCGCGCGGCGAGTGAGTCCGGGCCAGGCGCCCGTGCTAGCGTACCGGATGGTGGAAGCGCGATTTCATCTGTCGTTCTGCGTCGCCGACCTCGCGGCGACGCGCGCCTTCTACGGCGGTGTGCTCGGGTGCAGAGAGGGCGCGGTTCACGCGCGGGCCGCCGACTTCTCGTTCTTCGGCCACCAGCTCACCTGCTACGTCGACCCGGCGCACGTCCGGAAGGCGGATGCCGACGCGCTGGACGGAAACCACTTCGGGGCCATCGTCCCCCTCGAGGAGTTTCAGCGGCTGGCGGCCCGACTCGAGGGAGCGGGCGTTCGTTTCATCGTCCCGCCGCAAGCTCAGCGGCAGGGGTCCCCTGGCGAGCGCTGGAAGATGATTGTCGCCGACCCCAGCGGGAACGCCCTCGAGCTCAAGTGCTACCTGGACGAAGCCCAGATCTTCGACCCGGCTTAATTGATTGGCTCGGCGGCGCGTGCTAGTTGAAGAGACCGGCGCGCAGGCATGGCCGGCCCCGTTCCCGCCCCCCGAGGTCGATTGGCACGCAGACGACGCAGACGGCGCTCCGGTGAAATGAAGAAGTCGCTCGGGCTGAGCGCCTTCCTGGTCGGGCTGGTCGGGATCAACGTCTACGTCTTCTTCTTCAGCCACAAGACCGCCCCGCGCGAGGTCCTCAACCTCCAGTCGACCACCAAGACGATGGAGTCGAACCGCCGGGAGATCCTCTCGGCGGACGCACGGACCGCGCACGACCAGATGCTGGCCGAGGCGCCGAAGAAGAAGCCGCCCGAGCCGCACCACGCGGCGATGCCGGCGCCGGTAGCCGAAGCGGCCGTCACCGCGGTGACAGACGAGCCGCCGCCCGCCCTGCCGAAGCCGCTGGCGCCGAAGTCCGATCTGGCGGCGCGCGCCTATCTGGCGGCGCGCACCTTGGCGGCGAATTCGCCCCCGCCCCACGCGGCGTTTCAGATCCCGTTCGCGCCGCCTCCGGAGCCGGTCGCCGCGCGCGCCGGCGCGCCGCACGCGGCGTTTCAGATCCCGTTCGCCCCACCGGCCGAGGACGACGCCGACGCGCGCGAAGATTCGGCGGAGAAGAAGCTCAACAACGCCGACACGCTCGGACAGGTGCTGGCGCGCGAAGGGTTCGGCCCCGCCGCTGGGCAGGTGATCGCCGCGCTGGCCAAGCTCTGCGATCCGCGCAGCATTCGTGGCGGGCAGAAGTACATCGTTCGGCTCGGCGAGGACGGCGCGCCCGCGTCGTTCGAGTACCAGTCGTCGGCCGTCCTCCGCTACCTCGTCGAAAAAGACGAGGAGACCGGTTCCTGGAAAGGACGCAAGCTGGAGGCCTCCGTCGAGCTCAAGACGGCGGAAGCGGGCGGCGTCGTCGATTCGTCGCTCTACGAGTCGGTCCAGAAGGCGGGCGAGTCGACCGCTCTCGTCAGCCTGCTCGTCGAGCAGTTCGCCTGGGACGTGAACTTCTACACCGACACCCATCCCGGCGATCACTGGAAGGTGGTCATCGAGAAGCAATACCTCGGCGGGCAGTTCTACAAGTACGGGCGCCTGCTGGCGGCCGAATACGGCGGCAAGGTCGGGACCTTCCGCTCCTTCTTCTGGGCCGGCAAGGGCGCGCCGCGTGACAAGCCGGGCAAGTACTACGACGACCACGGCCTGGCGATTTCGAAGACGATGCTGAAGACGCCGCTCCGCTACGTGCGCATCAGCTCGAAGTTCGACCGCAAGCGCTTCCACCCGATCCTGCACGTCGAAAAGGCGCACCTCGGCATCGACTACGCGGCGCCGCAGGGCACGCCCGTCTGGGCGTCGGCCAGCGGACGCGTCGTCGAGGTCGGCCTCAAGCGCGGCTCGGGCAACACCATCGTGCTCGCCCACGCCAACGGCCTCTCGACCCGCTACTACCACCTGTCGCGTTACGCGCGCGGGCTGCACGTCGGGCAGCAGGTGAAGCAGAAGGAGGTCATCGGCTTCGTCGGGATGACCGGCCTCGCCACCGGGCCGCACCTCCACTTTAGCGTCACCAAGAACGGCGCCTTCGTCGACCCCAGCAAGCTCAGCGTGAGCCGCGACGCTCCCGTCCCCGACCACGCCGCCTTCATGGACGCCATCCGCCCCCGCATCGCGGCGCTGAAGGCGATCCAGCCCGGCGCCGTCGCCGGGAACTAGAACCGAGTAGGCCCTCGACCCGTCAGTGGGCGGGGGTGAGCTGGGTGTAGTCGAGGAAGTTGCCGGTCATCATGAGCAGCGACATGACCGTCCAGGACTCTTCATAGTAGGCGCCGCCCACCAGCAACGTGTCGGTCTTGACCAGGTTGTAGGCGGCGTTGAGGAACGCCTGGTTGGAGGCGCTGTTCATGGCGCCCACCGCGGCCGGTCCGATGAACGCGGCCGACTGCCCCTTCGCGACCGGGTTGGCCGACGAATTCACCGTGCCGTCCATGTTGTAGCCGTCGACGATGTTGGCCACGCCGATCCCGCTGAAGAAGCTGCTGGTCAGCGCCACGTACGACTGGGCGCGCGCAGGGTTGATCGCGGTCGCGGCGCCCGCGGCGCTGACGCCGTTCAGGCACCAGTCGAGGCCGATGCGGAATGGCGTCCGGCACGCATCGTACTGGTAGTTGAACGGGCCGGCGCTCGACGAGCCGCCCGTGCTGGTGCACCACCCCGGAACGAGGCCGTTGGCGGTGTTCTTGTTGCTGGCGTCGAGGGCGCCCGCGCCGTTCCCGCCGGGGCCGAAGATCGTGTCGTAGACCGTCTGGTTGACCGCGTCCCAGGCGTGGGTCGAATCGCTGTCGACCTGCTTGAACACCCGGTAGTAGGCCGGCGCGAAGTAGGAGATGTTGATGTCGCCGAACAGGTCGGTCGGCCCCCAGTTGTCGCCCGGACCGGCCAGCTTCGACTGGTAGACCTCGTGGTTCCAGATCGCCTGGATCTCGGTGAGCGCGTAGCTGCTGTAGCTCTTGGACAGCGATCCCATCCCGCCCCACTGCTTGTCGGCCATCACCAACGCGTAGGCCATGTCCTCGTCGGCGTCGGTGGCCGAGCCACCGCCAACCGTCGTGCCATCCGTTCCCTTGGTCACGTTTCCGCTCGAATCGATCGACCAGTTCATGAGGCCGTTCGAATCGAGGTGCAGCTGTTCGTACTTCCAGAGATTGTCGAACAACGTGTGGTCGCCCAGGTAGACCGCGATCAGCATTCCGTAGCCGATCCCCTCGGACACCGTCGAGTTGAGCGGGGTCGCGCCGTTCTGCCCGAGGCCGTCGGAGGACGTCCGCTGGACGCGCTGGAATCCGCCCGCGCCGCTCGAGGTGATGAGGTCGGTCTTCCATTTGGCGTAAGCGGTCATGACGTCGTCGTTGTCGTACGCCGTCGGGTAGATGCAGCCCGACATCTGCCGATTTTGGGGGAACGGAAAGTTGGCGCCGTTCGCCGCCGGCGTGGGCCCGCGCGTGAGTGGGGCGCCGGCGGCCCCCCCCGCGCCGCTGCCGCCGGAGCCGGCCACGTTGCCGCTCCCTCCAGCGCCGGTCACGCCGCCGGTGCCGCTGCTGCCGGCGATGATCCCGGTCAAGCCCGAGAGGCCGCCGCTGCCGGTGGTCCCTCCCTTGGAGCCGCCGTTGCCGCCCGTTGTGGCTCCGCCCGAGCCACCACCCGACCCGGTCGGCGTTCCGCCCGAGCCGGTGCCGCCGCTGCCGGAGCCGCCCGAGCCATTGCCGCCGCTGCCGGAGCCACCCAAGCCGGTGTCGCCGCCGCGGATCGGCGCGGAGCACGACCAAGCGGACGCGGCGGCCCAGGTCGCCAGCAAGAGAAAGAAGAGAGTCCTCTGGGGTGCGAGCTTCATTTAAGCCTACCGAGCTCCACGGCCCGCCAGTCCCCGCCCAACGCAATCAGACAGCCGAGCCTACCAACGGTCAAGCTCTTTCGTTTTCCGGAAAGACCACCGCGCCAAAGCTGACCACGCTGGTGTCGTCGATGTTCCACTGGTCGTAGCCCAGCAGCCGACCGCGTGCCTCGGGAAGCGCGCGCAAGAACGTGTAGAGAGGCGACGTGCCGCACCATTTCAGATCGTCGTCGCCGCGCTCGGTCACGAGCTGCCAAAAACCGCCCGCGTCACCGGCGCCGATCCGCTCTACCCGCGCCCGATCGCGCGCCGCGACCGCGGCCAGCGGCCCCGCGTGCGCCCGGGCCGCCAGCGCGTCGCCGTAGCGGCGACCGACGTGCGCGAAGTCGACCCCCAACACGAACGACAGCCGGTCCCCCTCGCGCGCCGCCAGCTCGCCCAGGGTGCCGACGAAGCGGGCCACCCGCTCGCTGGCCTCGGGGGGCGCCCCCTGGCGCGGGCCGTCGGCGAACGCCCCGCACAAAACAGGCAGGATCCGCACGGCCGGGCCGAACAGGTACTGCAGGAAGAGGACCTGGAACTCGATGGCGTGCTCGACGAAGTGGCAAGGATCCTCGACGGTGACGGCGCCCGGCGCGCCCGCCTCGAGCGCGTCGACCAACGCTGTCTCCGTGCGGGCGACGCCGAACGGGGTGGCGAACGGCTTCCGGGTCAGCCCGTAACGATCGGGCTCGCCGTAGTGCGAGGTGCCGAGGATGACGAAGACCTTGTCGCCCCCTGTCGAATCGGCCGGGAACGCGCCGTAGGCCTGGGCGTAGACGCGGCCCCCGCCGTCGGGGCTGACGTGCGGTGCCGCGATCGCGCGCGCCGGTGCGCGCCCGCCGGTGGCGCTCCCGTCGGGCGGCGCCTCGCCGAAGTATCCGCGCAGCGTCTGCCTGAGCGGCGCCGGCTCGGCGGGATAGGCGCCGCCGACGTGCGCCGCCGGCCGCAACGGCGAGCTCGCGATCTCCCGCAGCCGCGCGGCGCGCATCTCGGCGAAGCGCTCGTCGTCGAGAAAGCCCGCCTCGCGCAGGGCCGACACCAGATTCTTGGCCGCGTCGCCGACGGTCAACTGGCCGGCCAGCCGCGCCAGCCTGGCCCGCAGATCGCCCTCGTCTTGCCGCCCGTCGAAGCAGCCGAGGCAGCGCGCCAGGAGCGGCGGCACCACCAGCGTCACCGTCGAGTACCGGAACGGATCGCGGATGAGCAAACCGGGCTGCTCGGGCAGCGGCGACGGCATGACGTCGAGATCGGCGCGCAGGCGCGGCAGGGGGGCTGCCATGAGCCACCTCCAATTGTGCCATGCCCCTGGCACCGCTGGCGCGCGCGCGCCACAATGACCGGCATGTGGAGCTCCGCCAAAAGCAAGCTGCCGACGCCGGGCCAGGCCCTCCCCGGTCGCGCCGAGAAGATGCCGATCGCCGCGCGCCATTTCGTGAACGGCGCGCCGCTAGAGCCGCCGTTTCCGGCAGGGTTGGAGCTGGCGACCTTCGGGATGGGCTGCTTTTGGGGGGCCGAACGGAAGTTCTGGGAACATGAGGGGGTCTTCAGCACCGCCGTCGGCTACGCGGGCGGCCCGACGCCAAATCCGAGCTACCGCGAGGTCTGCTCCGGCCTGACCGGTCACACCGAAGCGGTGCAGGTGGTCTTCGATCCGAAGCGCGTCAGCTACGAGGATCTCCTCAAGCTGTTCTGGGAGAACCACGACCCGACGCAGGGGATGCGGCAGGGCAACGACGGCGGGACGCAGTACCGATCGGCGATCTACACGCACGGCCCCGAGCAGCAGCGCGCCGCCGAGGCGTCTCGCGACGCTTACGCGCGCGTGCTGGCCGCCGAGGGCTACGGCCCCATCACCACGGAGATCGCCCCCGCGCCGCCCTTCTATTACGCCGAAGACGACCACCAACAGTACCTGGCCAAGAACCCCGCCGGCTACTGCGGCATCGGCGGCACCGGCGTCTCGTGCCCGATCGGGTTGAAGGCGAGCGCGGCGCGCTAGCTCAGTCGTCGCCCGACCGGAGAGCGCCGCTCCACTCGGCGAGCTGCCGCTCGGCGCGGCGGAGCTCGTCGAGCTGCCCGCGCAAGCGGGCGACGTTCGACTGGTAGACGCGGTTCTGGGGCGCCAGCGCGAGCGCCCGCTCCCAGGCCTCGAGCGCCTCGCCGTAGCGCCCGGCGGCACGCAGCTCGATCCCGCGATCGAACATCTCGACGGCCCTCTGGAGCGGCGCGCGCTGGCTGTCGTGCGGCGGCTGCTCGGGCGTGTGGCGCCACCCGAGCAGGCCGGGCGCCGCCCCGCTCGGGCCGCCGAACACCCGCTCGAACAGCTGCCCAGGCGCGCTCCAGTGCGGCGCCGACGGATCGGCCTCGCGCGCCTGCGGCGGTGCCGGCGGCGGCGGCGCCTGTTGCGGGGCGATCGGGCGGCCGCGGCTGGGGAGCGCCGGCAGCGTGGGCGGGTCGTCGGTCCGGGTCGGCCCCGACAGCGCGTGGATCGGGCCCGAGGCCTCGATGATCTCGACCTCGCAGAGCGCGACGTCGATGCCGGACGAAGGCTCGGCAGAGATCTCGATCGCCTCGGGAACGCCCTGACCCTCCTCGTCCATCACGGGCGCGATCAAGATCGGCGACGGCTCGACGGGCGGCTCGATGAGCGCCGCCAGCGACGCGGTCACGTCGTGCTCTTTGCTCGACGCCCCCAGCTCGACGAGGCAACGTGTGAGCGCCTCCCGCAGCTGGCGCGCGGTCGCGAAGCGCTCGGACGGCTCGGGGGCCATCGCCCGCATCACCACCTCGGCGAGCGACGCCGGCAGCGACGGCGAGCGCGCGCGCGGATCGTGGACCCGGCCCGCCACGGCGGCCCTCGCCACCTCGGGATCGGGCCCGTCGTAGGGCCGCGCACCGGTCAGGCACTCGTAGAGGATGACGCCCGCCGAATAGACGTCGCTGCGGCGATCCTCGGAGGTGCGGCGGATTCGTTCGGGCGCGGCGTAGCGGTACTTACCCACGAAGACCGATGACAGCGGCGTGCGTGTGGTGGCCCGGGCCGCCCCGAAGTCGATCAGCTTGGCCCCCCCGCTGGTCGAGATGATCACGTTGTCGGGGCTGAGGTCGCGATGCACGATGCCGAGCGCCCCGTGTCCGTCGCCAAGCTCGTGAACGTCGTGCAGCGCCTCGCAGACGTCGATCATGACGTGCAGCGTGGCGGCGATCGGCAAGAGGTCGCCGCGCGCGAGCATCCGCTTGTGCGCGAAGCGCAGCGTGACGCCGGGGACGTACTCCATGGCGATGAAGTAGCGCCCCTCGAGCTGACCGAAGTCGAAGACGTGGGCGATGTTCGGGTGGCTGAACGCCGACGCCAGCGTCGCCTCATTGATGAACATCTCGACGAGGTCGGGGCGCCCGGCCAGCTGCGGCAGCATCGTCTTGATCACGATCCGCTTCTCGAACCCGCGCACCCCCTTGAGCTTGGCGCGCCAGACCTCAGCCATGCCGCCCGCCGCCAGCCGCGAGTCGATCTCATATCTGCTGAAGTGCGTGCCCGCCTGCCACGTCGACGCCGACGGGTCGCGCTCGGGAAGGCCTTCTCCCGCCGTCGAGCCGGTGACGTTGGTCGACGTCGTCATACGGACGCCCGAGAAACGAAGGTCATTCGCCATCGCGCGCCCCTCTCTGCTGCAACGGCGCGTAGACGAAAAACTTAACTGCCGCATCTGAAAGTGCAGGCCAGCTTGCACTTCACGCCGCCACCGACGAAAAAGGGCGCGTTTGCCTTGGGGTGGGACAGTCGGCATTCTGTCCGATGGTGTCGTCGCTTCGCGCGCTGTTCTCGACCGAGATCTTCATGCCCCGCGGGCACGAATATCTCTGGACGCCGAAGCTGCTGGTGCTCGAAGGCGCCTCGAACCTGGTCATCGCGCTCGCCTGCGTCGTGCTCGGCGTGTCGCTCGCGCGCCGGCGCCGGGGCGGGCGCGGCGCGCCGTCGCGCCGCAGCTGGACCGCGCTCGCTCTCTTCGTCGGTTTCGCCGCCGCGATGCACCTGGGTGACGTCTGGCTGATCTGGGCGCCGCTCTACTGGTTGGACGCGCTCGTCCGCTGCGCCGCCGCGCTGGTGGCCGTGGCGACGGCGATTTCCTTCGTGACCGACCATGGCGATCGCTGACTACGGCGCGTGCGACGCGCTCGATCTCGCGGATCTCGTCCGGCGGCGCGAAGCATCGGCCGCCGAGCTCCTGGAAGAGGCGATCGCCCGCAACGAGCGGATGAATCCCAAGCTGGGCGCGGTCGTCACCACGCTCTACGACGACGCCCGCCGCGAAGCCGCGGCCCCGTCGGCGGAGAGCGCGGTCGGGCCCTTCGCCGGCGTGCCGTTCCTGGTCAAGGACATCTACGCCGACATGACGGGCGTGGCGGCCACCAGCTGCAGCCGCTACCTGGCGGAATACCGGCCGCCGCACGACGCGACGATCGTCGAGCGCCTGCGCCAGGCCGGCGTGATCATCTTCGGCCGCACCAACGCACCCGAGCTGGGCCTCTTGCCGGTGACCGAGCCGGAGCTTTACGGACCGACCCGAAACCCCTGGGACCCGGCGCGAACGCCGGGCGGCTCCAGCGGCGGCGCCGCGGCTGCCGTCGCGGCCGGCATCGTTCCGCTCGCGCACGCCAACGACGGCGGCGGCTCGATCCGCATCCCGGCTTCGTGCTGCGGTCTGTTCGGGCTCAAGCCGACGCGCGCCCGCACGCCGGCCGGCCCCGATCACTCCCAGCTCTGGAACGGGTTCACCGTCACGCACGCCATCTCGCGCAGCGTCCGCGACAGCGCCGCCCTGCTGGACGCCATCGCCGGCCCCGAACCGACGTCGCCGTACTGGGCGCCGCCGCAGGCGCGGAGGTTTCTCGAGGAGGTCGGCGCGCCGCCCGGCAAGCTGCGCATCGCGCTCACCAGGCGCCCGCAGGTGACGGCGGCCGCGCTCCATCCCGACTGCGCCGCCGCCGCCGACGACGCCGCCCGGCTGCTCGCCGAGCTCGGCCACGAGGTCGAGGAGGCCGAGCCCGACGTCGACGCCGAGGCGTTCGCGCGCGACTTCTTCGCCCTCGTCTGCGTCGAGACGGCGGCGTTTCTGGCCCGCGCTCAGCTACAGCTCGGTCGCCGCCCGCGCCGCGGGGAGCTGGAGAGCGCCACGGCCATCACCGCGCTCCTCGGCCGGCAGCGCTCGGCGGTCGAGGCGGCGCGCGCGCGCGAGCGCCTGGAGGCGATCGCGCGCAGGACGCTGACCTTCTTCGAGCGTTACGATCTCTTGCTGTCGCCGACGCTGGCGATGCCGCCGCCGGCTCTGGGCGCGCTCAAACCGCGTGGCCTGGAGGCGTTCGGCCAGGAGCTCCTGCTCGGCCTGCACCTCGGCTTTTTGCTGCGGATCCCGGGCGTCATCGACGCCTCCGTGCGCCGCGTCTTCTCGTTCATCCCATTTTCGCCGCTCGCCAACGTGACCGGCCAGCCGGCGATGACGGTGCCGCTCGCTTGGAACGCCGCCGGCCTGCCGATCGGCAGCCAGCTCGTGGCGCGCTTCGGAGGCGAGGCGACGTTGTACCGCGTCGCCGCCCAGCTGGAGTCGGCGCGCCCCTGGCGCGCTCGCCGCCCGCCGATCCACGCCGACGCCGTGTCGCCACTCTGATCGGCGGCGCGCTCTCGTCACCCGCGCCCGACGTCGACCGTCACGCCGCCGTCGGGCGAGACCCGCACCGTCACCGTCCAGGGATTGCAACAGACGGCGCAGTCCTGCACGAACACCTGCTCGCCCACGGCGTCAGGATCGTAGTCGTCTGCGATCTCGCCCGGCTCGCCGCAGAAGGGGCACTGGACCTCGTCGAGCATCGCGTCCTCCGGTCGGCTCAGACTTCGTAATCGGGCGCGGCCGGTACGCGGCCGTAGTCGATCTTGTTCCAGACGCGCTCATGCATGAAGTAGATCAGCAGCTTCACCGCGGTGTCGATGAGGCCAATCTTGGCGGCGAACTCCCCCTTGCCGGTCATCGCGTAGACCACGCAGCCGGTGATGATGGCGGCGAAGATCCGCCAGGAGATCGATTTGGCGATGCTGCGCCGGCGGGTCTCGAACGCCACGGCGGCCATCAGCGCGCCCCCGACCCCGCGCCCACCTTGCGCGCGATCTCGGTGAAGACGGCGTTGGTGGCGTAGCGCTCGCCGCCGTCGGGGAGGATCACCACCATCTTTTTTCCGCTCATCTGCTCACGCTTGGCCACCGTCAGCGCCGCGTGAAGCGCCGCGCCGCTGGACATGCCGGCGGCGATCCCTTCCTTGCGCGCGAGCTGGAGCTGGGCGCGCACGGCCTGCTCCTCGGTCACCGCCACCACCTCGTCGATGACGGCGCGGTTGAGGATCTCGGGGACGAACCCGGCGCCCAACCCCGGCAGGTGATGCGGGCCGGGCGGACGCCCCGACAGCACGGCGGCGCCCGCCGGCTCGACGGCCACCACCCGGCAGGTGGGGCGGCGCGCCTTCAGCACCTCGCCGACGCCGGTGATCGTCCCCCCGGTGCCGACGCCCGAGATGAACGCGTCGACCTCACCGCCGAGGTCGCTCCAGATCTCCTCGGCGGTCGTGCGGCGGTGGACGTCGGGGTTGGCGGGGTTCTTGAACTGCTGGAGCATCACCGCGCCCGGCGTCGCCGCCACCAGCTCTTCGGCCTTGGCGACCGCCTCACGCATGAGCGAGCCCGGAGTGAAGACGATCTCCGCGCCGAGCATCCTCAGCAGCGCCACCCGCTCCTGAGAGATGTGCTCCGGCATGACCAGCGTCAGCCCGTAACCCTTCGCGGCCGCCACGAACGCCAGCGCGATCCCGGTGTTGCCGCTGGTCGGCTCGATGAGGCGCGCCCCCGGCTTGAGAACGCGGCGCCGTTCGGCATCCTCGATGAGCGCCACGCCGACGCGATCCTTGACGCTGCCGCAGGGATTGCGCGACTCCATCTTCACGAAGATCCGCGCGCCGCCCGCCTCGACCTTGCGAAGCTCGACGAGCGGCGTGCGGCCGACGGACTGGACGATGTCCGAGAACAGCATGCGCCTCTCATAACACGGTCGCATCGGGGCCGTGTGCGCGGTGAGGGATGGGTCGATATGTTATTGGCGTCGCATCTTCCCCATCAGGTGCTGGGGCGCCACCAGCTTGCCCATCTTGTGGTGGGGCTCCGGAGCGCGCGGCTCCGGCAGCGCCCCCATCATTCTCGGCCGCGTCGGCTGCACGATCACGGACGCGATCGCGGGCGGCGTCCCGCCACCGCCGGTCAACCCCTTCAGCCTGGCGAGACCGAGGCCGATCGCGATCAGCTCCGTGAAGCCGACCAGCACCATCATCCCCAGGAACGGCAGCAGCCCGCGCCGCCGCGCCGCACGCAACCGTGCCCAGCAGTCGCCCGTGACCACCGTGCCGTCGGGCCGGCGCAGGATGCGCACGCAGACCCGCCCTTCGCGCGCCGCGATCAACCGGCGCGCTTCGCCGCGGCTCATCGCCTCGACGTTGTAGACGTTCTGCCGACACTGCCCACAAAACCGCACCCGGCGATCCCCATCCGCCCCGCCCGCGGCCCGCATCTCGGCCCAGGAGACCGTGCAGGGGGAGCTGATCTCGATCTGGTCGATCGTGTCGCGCGAGGCGCAATCCGGCTTGCTCATGCATCAACAGACGCACGAGCCGGGGAAAAGTTCTTGGCGGCGAAAGCTATTTCTTGTGCTTGCCGTGCGCCTTGTCGGCCCCGGCGGGAGCGGCTGGGTGCGTCTTGACGACAACGTCGATCACGAAGTCCGCCTTGACGAAACCCTGGCCCCACCTGGCGTCGAGGTCGGCCAGCGGCTTGGCGGCCTTGATCTCGTCGACGGTCTTCTTGGCGGCGATCAGCTTGCCAATCCGGTCGCGCACCTCGATCAGCATCTGGCGGTAGGCGACGACGTCGGCCTTGGTCATGAGCGGGCCGTGGCCGGGGATGATCTTGGTGTTGTCGTCGCAGAGCGACAGGATCTTGTCGGCGGCGGCGATGAACCCCTCGAACTGGCCACCGCTGTCGATGTCGACGATCGGGTAGCCGCCGGTCACGGTGTCGCCGGTGTGGATCACGTTGGCGGTCTTGAAGTGGACGATCGAATCGCCGTCGGTGTGCGCCGGCGCAACGTGGATGACGTGCACGTCGTCGCCGTTGAGGTGCAGCGTGACGTCGTCGGTGAAGGTCACCACCGGCAGCGCGGCGGCCGGCTGCGCCTTGATCGCCATCGTCTGCCCGCCCATGTGCAAGACGTTGTCCACGCTGAGGCGCTTGCGGACATTCTCCTGGGCGACGATCACCGCCCCGGCCGCGGCCATCGCCGGGTTGCCGCCGGTGTGGTCCATGTGCCAGTGGGTGTTGACCACGAACCGCACCGGCTTCTTCGAGAGCGCCGCGAGGGCGGCCTTCAGCTTGGCGGTCATCGGCTCGATCTCGTCGTCGATGATGAAGAGTCCGTCGACGCCCACCGAGGCGGCGACGTTGCCGCCCGCGAAGCCGTTGGCCCCTTCGATCATCGAGATGCCGCCGGCGACGGGCGTGGTCTTGAGCGTGACCTTCGAGGGGTCTCCCATCTGCGCGCGCGCCGAGGCGGCAGCCAACGAGAGACCGAGGAGGACAACAATGGGGGAGAGCGTCTTCTTCATGCGCGGGAGCTTGCCCCAGCCGCCACGCCGGTCGCAAGTATCGCCGGTGGTCAACCGCCGGCGCTGCGCAGCCGCTCGGCGACGTACCAGTGGTGGCCGCCCGGATCGACGCATTCATAGGCGCGATCGGACCAGTAGTCGGCGCCGTAGTCGACGGTGGTCGGCTCGCGCAGCATGGTGGCGCCGGCGGCCCGCGCCCGCGCAAAATGCGCCTCCACGTCGTCGACGTAGATCATCATCGTCTGCGTGTTCGCGCCGCCGAGCGAGGCGGGAGACCGCCGCCATTCCGATTTACCGGGCGCGCCGGATTGTCCGACCATGATCAGCGCGTCGCCGAAGGTCAGCTCCGAGTGCTCGATGCGTCCCCCCTCCCCTTCGATCTTGATCCGCACCTCGAATCCGAACGCCTCGCCGAGCCAGCGGATCGCCGCCGCCGCGTCGTCGTAGTAGAGGGCCGATGAGATGCGCGGCCAGCCGGGCGGGGTGGGATTCATTCCCCGAAAGATAGCGCCTGCTTGCTCGATTGGCCGTAGAGCCCCACGTAGAACGCCTTGTCGCCGCGCAGCGGGACCTCCCAGGAGCGGAGCTCGGCGAGCCCATGCGTCGCGAACAGCCGCCGGAGATCATCCGGGGCCACGAGGCGCATCGAGCCCGCCAGGGCCTGGAGGTTCGGAAAACGTGACGGCGCAACGGGCGATGCCGAGCGAGCGCCGCCCTCGCGCTGCAAGACCACCGAGCAGATCCCGTTCGGCGCCAGCCAGCCCGCGATGCGCGCCGCGAGCGGCGCCGGGTCGACATGCTCGAAGACCAACGCCGCATGGACCAGCGCGAACGCGCCGGCCTCGAGCTGGCAGGTCAGCAGATCCGCGCAACGAAGATCGAGCGCACCGCCGAGGTCGGCGTGACGCTGCCGAGCCACCTCCAGGTACTCTGGGTTGAGGTCGATCCCGACGATCCGCGGCGTCAGCGCCGGATCGATTGCCGGCAGGCCGTTGCCGGTCGCGCACCCGAGCAGGGCGACCGACGAAGGCCGCGCCGACGCGTAGACCTCGTCGAAGATCGCCGCCAGCGGCGCCTGCTGGTCGGCGCCGTCGGGGCCCATGTGCCCGTCGTAGTCGCCGGCAGGGATAAACAACCAGGGGTTCATCACCCCTGTCGATGTCACGACTCGCGCGAGCCGTCCAGTCGATCACTCGTCAGATCGCAGCCGTCAGGTCGGCTGGTGCAGGCCCTCGCTCCGAAGGTCGCCTCCCCGATGCGCGTGGGCGAAGCTCCGCAGGCGGAACCCGACCACGATCTGCAGCACACCGAAGACGATCGCGTAGGCGCCCAGCCAAAACACGACCGCCAAACCACCCACCACCGGACGGACGAACATCAGCGCCCCGAACGCGATCGACAGCGCGCCCGCCAACCCGAGCGCCCACTCGTGCTCCATCACCCGGCGCAGCCGGACAGCGCTGGCGATCTCGAGCGCGCCCGAGAGGATCGCCCAAAAGGCGATCACCCAGAGGAACGCGAGGCCGGTCGAGGCCGGCCAGACCACGGCCACGATGCCAGCCGCGATGTAGAGCAACCCTTCGAGCAACAACGTGCCCCAACGTGGATCGTGGGCTCGACCGCCGCGCGCCGCGCTCACCACCGCCGCGATTCCGCTGATGAACGAGTAGGCCGCGAACATCAGCACCAAGGTCAACCCGATCGTCCCCGGTTGAGAGAACGCGAGCAGCCCGAAGAGAATTGCCACCACGCCACGGGCGACGACCCAGCCCCACCGTGACGCCAACCCGAGCTCTGCCTTTTCAGCCAACATGCTTCACCTCCCGCCTTACCTAGAACCTAGGCTCGCCGACGGCGCGATGACAGGCTCACCTCGACCAGCCGCGCCCCCATCGTGGCTGCTAGGAGGCCGTTGCCGTAAGGCAACGGTGAGCGAAGCGAACCATGGCCGACGACGTGCCGCCCGGAGGCGGCCTAACGGCTGACCGATTGCTGCCAGGAGACGACCTCGCCGTCGCGGTTGGCCACGAACGAGACGCCACCGTCGTGGGAGATCACGATGGCGAGGCCACGCGGATGCTGGCGCACGAAGCGGTAGGCGGCGCGGTGCCGCGTGCCGACGTCCTCGACCGCGTTGACCTCGCGCCTCTCACCCTCGGGATCGAGCGCGCGCCAGACGCGCGTCGGGGCCGCGATCTCGCTCGACACCTCGGCGCCGAAGCCGAGCAGCGAGAACCCCTTGTCGAGGACGACCGCGCCGTCGATCTCGGCCAGGCCGGCGATCACCCGGCTCATCTCGAAGATCGCCTGTTCCAGCTTCTCCAGATCCTGGCTGGTGTCGCCAGCGAAGTCGGCATAGTCGACCGAGGGGTTGGTCGTCCCCGCGGCCAACCGATCGAGCATCTGCAGAAGCAGCGTTCGGTAGCGCCGCGACGGCTCGCTCTGGTCGAAGCGGTACTTGAGGTTCAGCCCCACCAACCCGGCGAAGGGGGCCCCGG
>DATAVR010000073.1:0-2383 GCA_036267635.1 Polyangia bacterium
GAGAAGACGGCGAAGCGCCTTTCGGTGCACTTCCGCAGCGCTCTGCGGGCGCAGCGGAGCGCCGGCGCGAAAGTCGCCGAGCGTTTGCGCGCCGCACACATCCGCTACCGGCTTTCAGCCCAGCAGCACACCGCGGCGGTGAGGGCCGTCCTGGCGCGCCTCGCTCCCAGCAGCATCACCGCCGCGGAGCTACAGCCCGTGGCCGGCGGCGCGTTCACCCCGGGCCGCGTCGACCTGCTGGCGCTCCTGTCCCACTAGCCACGCCGCGACGGTCAACGTGGCGGGGCTTGGGTGCATCGGAGGCGTCCTGGCAGCGGGTCAGAAGGAGCACCCAGACGACGGCTCGCGGCCGGCAGCCTCGCGCCCGGTGGTCGTGGAACGGCACTACCTACCGTCTGGTGTGTTCGCGCACGCGGCCGTACGGGGTTACAGCGACGGAGATTGCGCGACAGGAGCGGCTCCGGGGCGGGCGGGAGTCGACCTCACAACCCCCGACGCCATGTCGTTCTATCGGGCGGGCTCGATACGAGCCGACCGTGTCAACGAACAGGGGACGGAACACATGTCTACTCACCAGACAAACAGACTGCTCGTGCACGCGATTGATCCCGTCCGACTCGACGCTGTTCGCACCACCGGCGCCGACGGTCACGGCAACCAGCTTCGTCCGTTCGCCGCCACCGGCCACGGCGAGCCGCTGCGTTGTTGCCTTCGCTACGCCGAGCCCGGCGAGCAGATCGCACTGATCTCCTACGCGCCGTTCGAACATCCGTCGGTATGGAGGGAGATCGGGCCGGTCTACATTCACGCTGCGCGATGCGAGGGCTATACGCCCACGGGGTGGCTGCCCGAAGAGCTGGCCACCGGGCCCCGCGTCCTGCGCACCTATCGGGTCGACGACACGATGAACTACGAACACAACACCGTCGTCATCGACCAGGCCGACCTCCAGCCGATCATCGAGCGTCTGCTCAGCAAACCCGACGTTACGACGGTACACGTGCGCACGCTGGCGCCACAGTGCTTCCTCTACGCGGTCGCCGCTCACTGAAGCCGTTTCGAGCCGACAACGGCGGGGAGGCATCGGCGATTGTCGGCCCGCTGAGGTGATCGACGCCAGGGTGGCAGACAGGACGGAGCTGCGGCGTCGGCGTTGGCGTTGGCGCGACGTCCAGTCCTCGATGTCTGGGGCTTTGGAGAGATCAGTGTGCGATCACTGCCACTCCGGTTCGTCCACCGTCGACGTCGATGACGGTGCCGTTGACGAATCGAGCTTCGTCAGAGGCCAAGAAGACGGCAGCGTGGGCGATCGCTTCGGGCGTGCCGAACGCCCCGTAGGGCGTTCCGCGCATCATCGCTGCGGCGGGATCGTTCTCGGTTTGAGCGCGCACGACCCCCGGGGAGATTGCGTTGACGCGGACGCCAGGTGATCCGAATTCGGCGGCCCAAGCGCGGGTGAGGGTCTCCATAGCGCCTTTGGTCGATGCGTACAAGGCGCCGACGGGAATGCCGAGCCGTGCCACCCAGGAGCCCAGGTTGATGATTGACCCCGCGCCTCGTGCGGTCATCTCTGGCGCCAATGCCGCGGTCAGAAAGAACGGCGCCTTGACGTTGACCGCGTAGACCTCGTCGAACATCGCTTCGTCCACGGTCGTCGTCGTCGACGCCGGGAAGATGCCGGCGTTGTTGACGAGCACGTCGACCGGTGCTCCGAACGCGTCACCCGCGGCCTGAGCCAATTTCCTGGACGCGCTGGGCGAGCCATCGAGTTCGGCGGCGACGAACCTCGCGTGGCCGCTCGTCCGCTCCTCGATCTCCATGACCACCTCGGCGCCGCGGGCGGCGCTACGCCCGCTGACAATCACCTGGGCGCCCTCTTGGCCAAAGGCGACGGCGATCGCTCGTCCGATGTTGCTAGTCGCGCCAGTGACAAGCGCCGTCTTGTCGTGCAGCCGGTCTACCACGATGCATCCCTCCGATCAGATTGGACCGCCTAGTCCAATAGTCTGACACAGGAATGGACTAGGCGGTCCAGACATGGGTCTAAGATGCTGGAGATGAGCGCGCCTCCCACCTCGCATCTGACAGCGAAGGGAGCCGCGACACGTCAGCGCATCGTGCGCGCCGCCGCCGACCTCGTGCTCGAACGCGGCGCCGAAGGCACCAGCCTCGACACCATCCGAGCAGCGACCGAGACCAGCAAAAGCCAACTGTTTCACTACTTCCCCGACGGCAAGGGCGGACTGATCAGCGCGATCGGCGCGCTACAAGCCCAACGCGTCCTCGACGCGCAGCAACCCTTCCTCGATCATCTGGACACCTGGAGCTCATGGAAGGGGTGGCGGGACGCCGTCCTGGCTCACTACTCGGCCCAGCCCCAGTG
>DATAVR010000074.1:0-28900 GCA_036267635.1 Polyangia bacterium
AGGCCGAGACCGACTTCGAGGTTCTTCAGGTCATCCTTCGCGCGCGCAACGAGGATGAGCGGCTGGCGCAGGTGATGCGCCGCCGCGCCGCCGCCGGGACGCTCCCCAAGCGGCGCGATCGGCTGCTCGCGCTGGCCGAGCTCATCTACGCGCGCGATCCCGTGGAGGCGGCGGCGGTCTTGGCCGAGGCGGTCAAGCTCGATCCGACCTCGGTGCCGGTGTTGTTGCGGCTGGCCGAGGTGGAGGCCGACCTCGGGCGCTACGCCGAGGCGATCGCCAGCTACCGCAACGCCATCGCGGCCTCGGCCGATCCGCGTACCGTGAGCGCCGCCTGGGTCCGCGTCGGCGACATCGCCGAGCGCGCGCTGGCCGACGGCGATCAGGCGGTCGAGGCCTACCGCAACGCGCTCCTGGCGGCACCCGACGAGATCGCCGCGCTGGCAGGCCTGGTGCGGGGCCTGACCCGGCGGCGGGACTTCGCCGAGGCGGCGATCGTGCTGCGGCGGTTGGCGGCGGTCGAGCCGGACCCGGAGGCGCGGGTCGGTCACCTCGTGACCCTGGGCGAGCTCCTGGCGGGGCCGGCCGAGGATCCCGAGGGGGCGGCCGACGCCTTCGAGCAGGCGCTGGCGCTCGATCCGCGCCACGACCTGGCCATCGATCGCCTCGACGCGCTGCTGATGAAGCTCGATGAGCCGTCGCGGCTGGCGGCGGCGCTGGGGCGGTACCTCGAGGTGGCGCCGGGCGCGCGTCCGCGGCGAATGCGGCTGGCCGCGCTCTGGAGCGGGCCGCTCGGATCGAGCGCGCGCGCCGTCGACGAGCTGCGCGTCGTGGTCGGCGCCGCGGAGGCCGACGTCGAGGCGCGCGTCGAGCTGGGGCGCGTGCTGGAAGCCGCCGAGAGGTTCGCCGAGGCGATCGCCGAGCAGCTGGTGCTGCTGCGGCTCGAGCCGCTGCGGGTCGATTCGTTGCAAGCGCTGCGGCGGCTCTGCGAGCGCGCGGGGCAACGGCGCCGCGCGGCGCGGGTGGCGGCGGCGCTGGCCGCGCTCGGCCTCACCGACACCGCCGACGCGCGGCTGGTCCGCGAGGCGCGCCAGCGCTGGACACCGGAGACGACCGGCGTCATCTCGGGCGCCGACTTCGAGGCGGTCATCCGCCACCCCGACGCGCGCCATCCGGCGACCTCCTTGCTGGCGGCGATGTCCGAGGTGCTGCCGCGCCTCTACGGGCTGGCGCTGGAGGACTGGGGCGTCACCAAGCAAGACCGGTTGGCGCCGCGCTCGGAGGATCCGCAGCGCGCCTTGGTCAGCCGCGTCGCCGTGCTGTTCGGGGTCGAGGAGACCTTCGACGTCTTTCAGGCCCGCGCCATCGCCACCCAGGTCGAGATCGAGGCCGGCCCGCCGCCGGCGCTGTTGATTCCACCGAACTTCGCCTCGCTGCCGCGGCAGGAGGCCTACCTGCAACTGGGGCGGCAGCTCGGACATCTGCGCGCCGGTACCTACGCCGTGGGGCGCATTCCGGGCAAGGATCTGGGTCTCCTGGTGGCGGCCGGCGTGCGGACGGTCTTCCCCGACTACGGGCGCGGGATCTTGCCCGAGGAGCAGCTCAACGACGTGGCGCAGAAGATCTCGCGCACGCTGCCGCGGCGGCAGAGGCGCGCGTTCGAGCAGGCGGCGCTGTCGTTCCGCGACGCGGGCGTCTTCGACGGCGAACGCTGGCGGGCCGCCATCGGCCACACCGGCACCCGCGCGGCGGTCGCCGCTTCGGGCGACGTGCTCGGCGCGTTCGAGCAACTGGCGCGGGCCGATCGCCGCCTGGCCGCCGCCGCCCTCCAGCCGCCCGAGGAGCTGCTGGCCGCCGCGCGCGGCAGCGCCGCCGTCGTCGATCTCATCAACTTCGCCGTCGGTGACGAGCTCTCCGCGCTCAACCGGCGGCTCGGCGTCGACTGACCGCCTTCAGGCCGACGCCGGTGCCTCGGCCGAGGCCTGCGCCTCCGCCGACGCCGCGGTCACCGCGCGGCCGATGCGGCTCCTCAGGCAGGCGACCCCCAGGGTAGCCTGAAGGGCGAGGCCGCAAACCTGCCCGACCAGGCTGGCCGCCAACACCGCCGCCTGCTGGGCCGGGGCGTCGCCCGCGGCGTAGCGGGCGAAGAAGTAGATCAGCGCCGCCTGGGTGGTGCCGAGCCCCTGCACGGAGATCGGGAGAACCGCGATGAAGAAGACGACCGGCAGCGCGGCCACCGCCTGGAGGATCGGCACCGCCACGCCGAAGCCGCGAAGCATGACGATCTGAAAGGTGAACAGGATCGCGATGTGCGGCAGCCGGACCAAGAGCGCGCGAAGGTGCCCGCCGAGGCCCGCGCCCAACAAGACGTCGAAGAGCGGCCGCGAGGCGAGCCAGCGCGGCTTGACGATCACCGCGGCGACGTAGACGGCCAACCCGGCGTAGGCGATGGCGACGATCAGCTTCACCGCGTGCGGAACGGCGGGCGCGGCGGCCAGGCCGAAGGTGGCCAGGAACAGGAGCGCCAGCACGTTGACGCCCATGATGAGCAGCACCGTCGCCACCCCGCGCATGACCGGGACGCGCGCCACACGGTGGACGAAGTAGACGATGGCCCCCTGGCCGACGTTGTAGTTGACGAGGGCGAGGAGGTAGGTCGCGCCGCGGACCAGGAGCACGTCGGTGAACGAGAGCTCCGCCAGGAACCAGCCGAAGGTCTTCCAGATTGCGAACGAGTCGGCGAGATAGATCGCGATGCCGAAGAGGAACGCCGCGGGGACGGTCCATCCGGCGGCGCCGCGCGCGGCGGTGACGACCTCGCTGATCGGGATCCGCCGAAACAGCAGGAACAGCAGGCCGGCGGTGATGACCCAGGCGAGCGCGCGGACGAGGCGTTTCTTCATCGGGCCCCGAGACCTATCACGGCACGGGCGGGCCGCGCACCCCATCCCACTCGCGCCACAGATCGGTGAGCGTCGCGGTCGAGGTCGGATCGTGGTCCTGGTGGGCGAGGCGAAAGAAGACGGCGTAGCGCACGAGGGGGCCGAGGTTGGGCGCGGCGTTGTGCGCGAGCTGATAGTGCGCGAGCAGCACGTCCCCGGCCCGGGCGTTCAGCTGGCGGGGCGGCGCCATCTCGATCGGCGGGAAGCCGCGGACGAGCTCGCCAGCGCCGTGCGCGCGGAAGTACGTCTCGAGCGTGCGGTGCGACCCCGGCCATACCGTGAAGTTCCCCTGAAACGGCCCTGACACGTCGCTGAGAAAGACGGCCGCGAGCGCGGTGAAGTGGTAGAGCGTCCCCGCCTCGACGCCGTTGAGCGGCCCGGGCATCCCGTCGATGTGCGGGTGGGGAAGCTTGGGCTCGGCGATCTTCTGAGGGAACCGCAGCGCGATCTGTCCGGTGGTCGGCTCGGCTATCTTGCCGTGGCCGATCGCCGCCTCGGCCAGCGCGACGACCGGCGTGGCGCGGTAGAGGTCGAGGATCTCCGGCGCCGGCGCCAGCTCGGGGCAGAAGGTCTGCGCGCGCAGCGTCCAGAGCTGGTCCTTGGCGATTCCCTCCTCGCCGAGCGACTGGTTGATCGCCTTCAGCGCCACTTCGATGCGTTCGCGCGGAACGAGCCCGGGGATGAGCAGGAAGCCGCCGTCCAGAAGAGCGCGTCGCTGTTTTTCGTCGAGCTGCACCGCCGCGGGATCAAGGGTAGCGGCCGCCGCGGCAAAGTCGAGTCGCTACGTCCCGCCGTCGCTGAGCTTGCCGGCGTGGCGGATGTCTTTGCCCTTGACCATGAAGACGGTCAGCTCGCCGAGGTTGGTGGCGTGGTCGCCGATGCGCTCGAGGTACTTGGCGATCGACTGCAGGCGCGTGGCGCGGAAGATGTTGCGCGGGTCTTCCATCATGTAGGTCAAGAGCTCGCGGAAGATCTGGGTGTAGTAGGCGTCGACGTTCTTGTCGCGCGCGATCACCCGCTGCGCCCGCTCGACGTCGGCGGCGACGAAGGCGTCCAACGCTTCGTGCAGCATCTCCTGCACTTCCTGCGTCATGTTCGGAAGATCGATGTAGGGCTTGAGCGGCGGCTCGCCGTTCAGCTCCAGCACGCGCTCGCAGATGTTCACGCCCAGATCGCCGATGCGCTCGAGGTCGGTCACCAGCTTGAGCGCCGTGGTCAAGAAGCGGAGATCCGACGCCACCGGCTGCCGGCGCGCCAGCACCTGCATGCAGAGCTCGTCGATGGCGATCTCCAGCTGGTTGATCTTGCGGTCGACGGCGATCATCCGCTCGGCCAGATCGCTGTCGCGATCGATGAGCGCGCGGATGCTGCCGTTGATGATCTCCTCCACCTTGGCGCCCATGAGCAGGAGCTGCTCGCGCAGGCGGCGCAGCTCCTGTTCGTACTCGCGGTTGGTGTGCTCGCGCGAAGTAGCTTTGATCATCCAAACCGCCCTGTGATGTAGTCTTCCGTCCTCGAGTCGCTCGGCTTGGTGAAGAGAACGTCCGTTCGATCGAACTCCACCAGCTCGCCCAGGTAGAAGAACGCCGTGTAGTCGGCGACCCGCGCCGCCTGTTGCATGTTGTGTGTGACGATGACGACCGTGTAGTGCTCCGAGAGCTCGTTGATCAGCTCTTCGATGTGCGCGGTGGCGATCGGATCGAGCGCCGAGGCCGGCTCGTCCATCAACAACACCTCCGGCTCCACCGCCAGCGCGCGCGCGATACAGAGGCGCTGCTGCTGGCCGCCCGAGAGCCCGAGCGCGCTTTCGTGCAAGCGGTCTTTAACCTCCTCCCATAGCGCCGCCTGCGTCAGCGCCCGCTCGACGCGCGCGTCGATGTCGCGCGCGTCGCTGATACCGCCGATGCGGAGGCCATAGGCGACGTTCTCCGCGATCGACTTGGGGAACGGGTTCGAGCGCTGGAACACCATCCCGATGCGCCGCCGGACCGCCACCGGATCGATCCCCGGGCCATAGATCGGATCGCCGTCCAGCTTGACCTCACCCTCGATCCGACAGCTGGGAATGAGCTCGTTCATCCGGTTGAGCGAACGCAGGAAGGTCGACTTGCCGCAGCCCGACGGCCCGATGAGCGCCGTGACGTGCTGCCCGACGATGTCCATCGCCACCGGTCCGACCGCCTTCTTGTCGCCGTAAAAGACGGTCAGATCGCGGACCACCAGCTTCGGCTGCGGCTCGACCTTGGCCATTCCGTTGGCGCCGGCGCTCACGCGACCCCCGCGTGCTGACGCCGCATCCGGGCCCGCACGATGACCGCCGCCATGTTGAGCGTGAAGGTGAGCCCCAGCAGGACCAGCACCGTCGCGTAGAGGATTGGCTTGGTGGCATCGACGTCGGGCGACTGCGTCGAGAGCACGTAGACATGGTAGCTCGGCGACATGAACTGGGACGACAGATGCTTGGGGAGCTGGGGGAGAAAGTAGGCCGCCCCGGTGAACAGGATGGGCGCCACCTCACCGGCGCCGCGGCTGACCGCCAAGATGGTGCCGGTCAAGATGCCGGGGGCCGCCTGCGGCACCACCACGTGCATCACCGTCTGGAACTTGGTCGCCCCGAGCGCCAGCGATGCCTCGCGCAGCTCCTGCGGCACCGCCCGCAGAGCCTCCTCGGTCGCCACGATGACGACGGGCAGAGTCAGGACCGCCATGGTGAGCGCCGCCCAGATGAGCGCCGGCTGGCCGTACACCTTCTCGCCGTGGAAGAACGCCTTGTCGATCCCCGCCCCCAGGAACTGCACGAAGAAGCCCAGGCCGAACAGCCCGAAAACGATCGAGGGGACACCGGCCAGATTCGCCACCGCGATGCGGATCGTCCGCGTCAGGCGCGAGGTGGGCGAAGAATACTCGTGCAGATAAATCGCCGTGGCCACCCCGACCGGGACGCCCGCCAGCGTCATGAGGATGACCATCTCCAGCATTCCGATGATGGCCGGGAAGATTCCGCCGGCGGTCATCCCGTCGCGCGGCGCCTCGGTGATAAAGGCCCAGGAGAGATGCGGTGTCCCGTTGCGGACGATGTCGAACAGGATGACGCCCAGGCTGGCCAGGACCAGGAGCAGCGCCGCGCCGGAGGCGACCGCCATCGCGCCGTCGGCGACCAGGTTCCGGCGCGTGCGGCGAACGGCCAGCTGCGCCAGCGCCGACTTGCCGGCAGTTGCGGCCGCCGCGGTCACGCCATTCCTCCGAGGCGGATCTTCATCCGGCGGATCGCCCAGTCGCCGATGGTGTTGATGCAGAAGGTGGTCAGGAAGAGGAGCGTTCCCAGGAAGAAGAGCACCGTGTAGTGCGAGCCTCCGAATACCACCTCGGCCAGCTCGGCGGCGATCGTCGCCGCGATGGTGCGCGCGGAGTCGGCAAGATTGGCCGAGACGATCGCGGCGTTGCCGGAGGCCATGAGCACGATCATCGTCTCGCCGACCGCGCGGCCGAGCCCCAGCGCGACGCCGGCGGCGATGCCGGGGCTGGCCGCCGGCAAGACGACCCGCAGCGTCGTCTGCCAGCGCGCCGCGCCGAGCGCGGTCGACGCCTCGACGTAGCTGCGCGGGACGGCGCGCAGCGCCTCCTCGGCGAGGGTGAAGATCACCGGGATGACGGCGAACGAGAGCGCCACGCCCGAGACCAGCGCGTTCAGCCGCGATTCGAGATGAAACAGGTCCTGGAACCAGGTCGCCATGACCATCAGGGCGAAGAAGCCCAGCACCACCGACGGGATGCCGGCCAACAGCTCGACGATCGGCTTGAGGATCTCGCGCACGCCCGGCCGGGCGTATTGCGACACGTAGAGCGCCGCACCCACGCCGAGCGGAACCGCGACCACCATCGCCACCACGGTGACCTTCACTGTCCCCACGATGAGCGGCCAGATTCCGAACTTGGGGATGTCCGAGACCGGCTGCCAGATCGACGCTGACTCGTCGTAGCCGGGCCAGAGCTGCGGCACCCACATCTTGGACAGCGTCACCTCGGCGCGCACCGCCGCGCTGTAGAAGATCGGCGCCGCCTCCTTGGCGATGAACACCAGGATCAGCACGATGGCGACGACGGCAGAGACGGCGAGGCAGCGGAGCATCCACTCGGCCGCCCGATGCCAGAGAGGCGCCGGCGCGAGCGTCAACTTCGGGGGGCGAATCGGTGGGGCAGTGGTCTGAGCGCTGCGGCTCTTCTCTCGGGCCATCGCAAAAGCGCCCTCGGGTATCGTCACCCTGTGGATAAGAGCATCGACGGTTGACGAACAGGTGCCGCGATTGTGACATCCATGTTACACCGCCCAAATCACCGTCGAGGTACGAGGGCGCGGCGCGGCCCGGAAACGTTTCGGCTTCGTCACTGTCATGTCACCCCCACCGGGCACGATGCCCGGCAGAAAGAGCGCCAATGACAACGCCCTCACCAATCAAGGTTCACCGACGACCGCTCGCCGTCGCCGCCTGTCTGCTCTCACTGGGCGTCTCGTTCGTCGCGCGCGCGCAAACTTCGACGTTGCCGCCGACCGACATTTCGAAGCAGCATCCCAATCCCGGGACCGCCGTCCCGCCGTCGCCGCCCCCGGGGCTGCCGCCGGAATCAGAGCCGGTGCCGGCCGCGCCGGTTGCTCCCGCGCCGGTTCCCGCCCCGCCGCCTCCCGAGGTGGCTCCGCCGATGGCGCCGATGACGCCGCCCGCGACGCCGCCGGTCGTTCCCCCGGTCCCGCCCCCGGTCGTGCCGTCGGTTTCGGCTGAGCCGCTGGCTGGAATCAGCGACGGAAACGCCTTCCTGCGCTCGCTCAACAACGAATTCATCCTGTTCCCGAACGGGCGCTTGCAGGTCGACAGCTACCTGTTCGGGTACTCGGGCGACAAGAACAAAGCCAAGATCCCCAACGACACCTTCCTGCTCCGGCGGGCGCGCCTCGAGCTCGGCGGCTGGATTGGATCCTTCGTGTACTTCTGGCTGGCCGGAGACTTTGCGCTCGGTCCCCCGGCGGCGGCTGCGCCCGTCGCTCCCTCGAACATCGGCACCACCGACGACTTCGTGGCCTTGGCTCCCTGGAACAACCTGGCCATCTTGCAGGTCGGTCAGTTCGACGGCCCGTTCACGCTGGAGAACCGGACGTCGGACAAGTACTTCGACTTCATGGAGCGTTCGATCACCGTGCGCGCGTTCGGCATCCCTGACAACAAGGAGATGGGGGCGATGCTGCACGGGTTCAGCGACAACCGGAACTACTACTACTCTTTGGCCGTGGTGAACGGCGACGGGCAGAACTTCAAGAACGCCGATCGGGAGTTCGATTGGATGGGCCGGGCCTGGGTGGCGCCGTTCTCGTTCACGGGCGACGGACCGCTTCACGACGTCGAGATCGGCGGCTCGCTCTGGACCGGCGATCGTGTGAACACGCTGGCGCCGACCTCGCAGACGACGCAGGCCGGGTTCACCTTCCTCAACTTCGGCCCGTTCACCACGACCTACAACGGGACGGCCAACACCACCATGCAGATGCGGCAGGTCGGGCGGATGAACGCCGCGGCCGGCGAGATCAACGCCCCCATCGACCACAAGTACGGCGTGCGCGGCGAGTTCGTCTGGAGGCACAGCCCGCTGTCCGAGGAGACCATCGCGTCCAGCGGCCCGGGGACCATCGTTCGGGCCGCCGACCTCAAGGGCTACTCCTTTTACGGAGAAGCCTGGGTCTGGCTTTTGGGCGACGATCGCATCATCGGCGATCAGCAGGGGCTGGAGCCGTTTCTGCGCTACAAGAAGTTCGGGGTGCGGCCGATTCAGGACGGCCTCATGGTCGCCGCGCGCTACGAGCACCTCGACGAAACGGTCACCGCGGACCAGACGAGCCCCGTCACCATCGGGCCGGACTCGCCGGCGCTCGGGAAGACCATCGTCGACTCGGGAGAGCTGGGCGTGAACTACTGGCATTCGAAGCGCTTCCGCGCGACGTTCAACTACGTCCTCAACCACTTCGATCAAGGGAGCGACGCCAACGGCACCGTGAAGGTATTGACCAGCCCGTGGGAGCAGGAGTTCCTGTTCCGGCTCGCCGTTGCGCTTTGACCAAAAGGAGAGAGACCAAATGAAGACTGGAACTGCGGCAAGAATGGCGCTCGCGGCGGCGGCGCTCGCGGCGGGCACCTTGGGGGCGAAGCCCGCCCTGGCGGGGACCGTGACCCTGAAGGGCTCGGACACGATGGTGGTCCTCGGGCAGCGGTGGGCGGAGGAGTACATGAAGAAGCACGCGGCCACGACGATCCAGGTGACGGGCGGCGGGTCGGGGACCGGCATCAGCGCGCTCATCAACGGCACCACCGACGTCTGCGAGGCCTCGCGGGCCATGAAGGACGTCGAGAAGAAGCAGCTGGCCGAAAAGGCCGGCGCGCCGCCCGTCGAGATCACGGTGGCGAAGGATGGTCTGTCGGTCTACGTCAACGATTCGAATCCGCTCAACGAGCTGACGATGGACCAGCTCAAGCAGATCTTCACCGGCAAGGTCGACAACTGGAAGGGGGTCGGGGGACCGGACGCCAAGATCATCCCCTACTCGCGCGAGAACAGCTCGGGGACCTACGTTTTCTTCAAGGAGCACGTGCTGCAGAACGCCGACTACACGCCGCGCGCGCAGGCGATGCCGGGGACGGCCGCCGTGGTGAACGCGGTGGTCAAAGAGAAGTTCGGGATCGGCTACGGCGGCGCCGCCTACGCCAAGGGGCTCAAGGTCCTCAAGATCAAGAAAGAGGCAGCTTCGGCGGCGATCGCGCCCGACGACGCCACGATCAAGAACGGAACCTATCCGCTGTCGCGGCCGCTGTTTTTCTACGTGCGGGCCAATCCGTCGGCGGAGATCAAAGCCTTCACCGACTGGGTGCTGTCGGCCGAAGGGCAGAGGATCGTCACCAAGGTGGGATATTTCCCCCTCAAATAGCCCGCAAACGGCCGGAATTAGCGCCCAAATGGCCGGAATGCCTGAACTCGTGCCGGCAATGTTTCGCCGCCGGCACGAGTTTGAAGCGGCGGGTTCACCGACCGCCCCTAACCTCGTCGCATGAAGCAAGCCGCGCGGTTCGCGCACATCTCGGACCTTCACCTCGGGCGAAGCGCCGAGACCGACGCCAATGCGGGTCGTTTGTGCGCCGCGCTCTTGGAGTCTGGAATCGATCAGGTGATCGCCACCGGCGACCTGACCCACCGGGGATCGCGCCGCGAGCTGGAGCTGTTCGAATCGACCTTCGCGCCGCTGAGCGCGCAGGGCCGCATGATCGTCGTCCCGGGCAACCATGATTGTCTGGGTGAGGACGTCTCGGCCGACCTGATGGACGGCCCGCGCGTGCAGACGACCATGCGTCCCGGGCTCTACGTCGTGCGCGTCAATTCGACGGCGCCCCACAACCGCTCTTGGATCAATGGTCACGGCAGTCTCGACGACGCCGACCTCTGCGCCATCGATGCCGCGCTGGATGCGGCGCCGGCCGGCGTGCTGGTCGTCATCGCGCTCCACCACCACGTGCTCCCGATGCCAGACGAGCACGTGGCGGAGCGCCTGTCGTCGTGGCTGGGTTTTGTCTTCACCTCCGAGCTCTCACGCGGGCGCGACCTGCTGGCGCGGGT
The DNA here is from genome assembly GCA_036267635.1 of Polyangia bacterium. GTDB lineage: Bacteria > Myxococcota_A > Polyangia > Fen-1088 > Fen-1088 > JADGRB01. Next base: position 10,590 of record DATAVR010000074.1, read on the forward strand.
TCGCGGCCGCTGCGACCTCGTGTTGCACGGGCACCGCCACGTTCCACGCGGCGCGCGTCTGTTCGGGCCGCCGCGTCCGATGCACGTCTTCAACGCCGGCTCGTCGACGGAGCTGGCGCGCGTGCGGGTCTTCTCCCACGACGGCCGCGGGCTGCTCCTGGGCGCGCCGCTCTGGCTCGACGTCCCGGCCCCCTGGCAGGACGCCGCCGAGGCCTTCGGCCCCGACTCCAGCTTCCCCGCGCCGCTGGCGGTCTGATCCGGGCTATTGCTCAGGCTGGCCCTGAGCCGCGGCGCGAACATCGCCGAGGTATAGTGGGGGGCGATGCGGGCAAGGGACACCGGCGCCGCCAGCCACGCGGCTCAGCTGACGGCCTACCGCCGTCTCGGTCCGACTGGTCGCGCCCGGCTCGCGGCCCGGCTCGCGGCCGACACGCGACAGCTGACGCGCGCGGGGATCTCCACGCGACATCCTGAGTACACGCCCGAAGAGGTCGAGCAGGCGCTTCACCGCGTTCTCTACGGCGACGATCTCTTCCGTCGCGCCTGGCCAGGGCGCCCGCTGCTCGCGCCATGAGCGACGAGGGGGCCGGCGAGTTCCTCGCCCGCCTGGTCGCCCGCCTGAGCGCAGCCGGCCTCCCGCACATGGTCGTCGGATCGTTCGCCAGCTCGTTTCACGGCGTGCCACGCAGCAGTCAGGATCTCGATCTGGTCATCGATCCGGACCTGGCGTCGCTCCGCCGCTTTCTCGCCGCTCTCACCCCGGCCGAGTATTACGTCGACGCCGACACAGCAATGGAGGCGTTCCGCGAGCGCACGCAGTTCAACGTCATCGACATGGCTACGGCGTGGAAGGCAGATCTCATCGTGCGCAGGGCGCGGCCATTCTCGGTCGAAGAGATGAGACGGCGACGAGAGGGGGATCTGCTCGGCACCCGCGTCTTCGTCGCGTCGCCAGAGGACACGCTGATCTCGAAGCTGGAATGGTCCAAGCAGGGCGGCAGCGAGCTTCAGCTGCGGGATGCTTCCGGAATCCTGCAACTCCATGAAAAGCTGGACAGGGGCTACATCGAACGCTGGGTGGCGGAGCTGGGTCTCGAGGAGATCTGGCAGCGCGTCCGCACCGGCTGACCCGGTCAGTCTTTGATGACGACCTGGTGATCCGCTGACAGGCGGTAGCCGGTGCCGCGCACGGTCTCGACCAGCGCGCCGGCGTCGCCCAGCTTGTCGCGCAGCCGCTTGACGTGCGTGTCGATGGTGCGGGTCGAGACGCCGGGCTTGTAGCCCCAGACGTCTTCGAGAAGATCCTCGCGCGAGCGCACGCGGCCGCGGTGCTCGACCAGGTAGGCGAGCAGGCGCATCTCCAACGTGCTGACGTGGACCTCGGCGCCGTTGACGAAGACGTGGTAGCCGTCGACGTCCAGCTCGAGGGGTCCGACGATGTAGCGGCGGCGCTGCGGGGCGGCCGTCGCCGAAGCTGTCGTCGTCGGCGGGCGTCGCGCACGGAGGATGGCCCCCACGCGCAGGACCAGCTCGCGGACGCTGAATGGCTTGACCACGTAGTCGTCCGCCCCCAGCTCGAACCCGACGACGCGGTCGATCTCCTCGCCCTTGGCGGTCAGCATCATCACGGCCGGCTGGCGCGCGGCGGTGTCGCCCCGAATCCGCCGGCAGACCTCGGTCCCGGGAATGTCGGGCAGCATCAGATCGAGCAGCACCACGTCGGGCGCGAACCGCTGCACAGCCTCCAGCCCGTCGGTGCCGTTCTCCGTCGCCTGCACGGTGAATCCGGCCGCCGTCAGGTTGTACGTCAGGAGCTCGCGCAGATCAGGCTCGTCCTCGACGACCAGAATCCGTCGATCGAGGTTGGTTTCCCCAGTCATCCGGGGGCGAGAGTAGAGGAGTGCGGTGACGAACCCGTGACAGTCGCGAAAACACGGAGAAAACTCGACGGTGCGCCTGTGGACGGCCGAGCTTGCCGTCCGAGGGCGGGAGCCCGTTTACGGGGTGACGTCGATCTCCACGGGGGCGAAGTCGACGCCGCCGCGATCGTCGCGCAGCACCATCCAGAAGAAGACCGGTCCGGGCGTCGTGGGAGCCGTCCAGACATTCTGGGTGAACGTCTCGGCCTCCGTTTGGCCGCGCCCGGTCACGTCGTGCTCGAAGGCGCCTGCCGTGGCGTACCAGGAGAGGCGCAGCGATTCGCGCTGCATGTCGAGCGTCAACGTCACCACGTTCCAAACGAGGAAGGTCTCGGCCGAGTCGGGGCTGAAGTCGGTTTGCAGCGTCACGACCTCGCCCGCCGCCACGCTTCCCGCCTGTCCCGTCGCCGCCTGTCCGGCCGCAGCCGCCGTGAAGAGCGGCGTGTCGATACCCGCGGGGTCGAGCACGACGTCCGCCACCGTGGGATTGTCGTTGGGGAGGTAGTTGGCGGCGTAGTCGGCGGCCACCTCGACGGGGGCGTTGGCGAGCCGGCAGGTGACGCGTTCGAGCGCGAACGCCAGCTCGGGGCCGGCGTCGCTTTGCCAGGTGGCGCGCACCGGCTGGTAGTAGCCGCCGGTGGTGTCGGGATCGGCGGGGCGTGTGGGCGGCTGCCCCTTCACCGGGGGCGGCGTCTCGGGACCGAACAACGTGCAAGCGCTCATGGGGATCGCCGCGGTGAAGGTCGGGGAGGGCCCCGCGTCGTCGGGGATGGCGAGACAGCCGGTGCTCACGTCGTTGACGTTGGCCGGTGGATCGGGAATGAGGCATTGCGCCCAGCCGATCTGCGGCGAGTCGATCGTCCCGTGCGTGTCGACGGTCAGCGCGTCGTAGCTGACCATGGCGTTCTCGGCGGCCTCGGGCGGGACCCCGCGGATTGCCAGGATGGTGGGGCCGGTGATGAGCGACTGCGGCGCCCCCAGGTCCGGCTTGCAACCGGCGACGATTGCCGACAGGCAGAGGAGCCCAGCCCCAAAATCGAAGCGACGACCGAGACGCTTCATCAGAATTCCAGCCTCGCTCCCAGCACCGCCAGCGTGGGGAAGCCGGTGATGTAGGACTTCACCGCGAAGTTGTAGTTGTAGATGATCTCCTCCGGGTTCTGCCGGTCGGTGACGTTCTGGACGTCGAGGAAGACGTTGACCTTGACCCGCCGGTAGACGAACGAGCGCTCGATGCGGGCGTCGAGCTGATAGAAGGCCGGGATCCGGATCGAGTTGTAAGCGCCGAAGACCGGCAGGTACTGGTTGTTGGGGACGTCGAGGACGGGCGGTTGCGGGATGACCGGCGTGCGTGGAAAGCCGGTGGTGTAGCGGAAGCGCGTACCGACGACCCAGCCGTGGCCGAGCTGGTAGCTGGCCACCACCCCCAGCGCCTGCGTTTGATCGAAGTCGAAGAGGCGCCAGGCGGTGTCCGGGTGATCCCGGCGCTCGCTGCGGGTGAGCGAGTAGGTGATCCAGCCGAAGAACCCGTGCACCAGCTCCTGCCGCAGCAACACCTGGCCGCCGTAGGCGCGCCCGATCTCGTCCTGGGTCAGGGAGTCGGCCACCGGCGGCGACGGGTTCTCGTTGCGCGAGACGAGATCCCACATCCGTTTGTAGAACCCGATGACCTCCAGGCTCAGCGTGGGGCGCAGCTTGTAGTTGAACCCGCCCGAGAGGTGCGCCGCGCGCGACAGGAGAATGCTGGGGTTGCCGAAGACCGGGCTCATGTCCTGCGGGTCGGGCGGCTGGCCGTAGATGCCGGCGCCCGCGGTCAACGTCAGCCGCCGCGACGCGCGGTAGCCGGCGGCGATGCGCGGGTTCGGCAGGTAGCGCAGCGCGCTCATCGCGCGGGTGAACCGATCGTTGGGCAGCTGGTCGACCGGATTTTCCGGGAGCGTGAAGCTGGAGTAGCCGATGGGTGGCGCCGGTCCACCGCCCGGCACCGAGGGGCTCCCTTCGATCAACACCGGCTCGAAGCGGAAGCCCGGGACCAGCGACAGCCGCCCGAGGCTGATCTCGGCGTTGACGTAGGGCGCGGTGTCGACGACGAGGACGTTCCAGTGATCGGAGGCGATGTTGGTGCGGGGCGGCTGGCCGAAGACGAAGGGATCGCCTTCGCGCGCCGGCAGCGTGAGCGATCCGTTGCGATCGAGCGTCGACGACTGGGCCTGCATGTCGATCCCGAACGACAGCGTCGTCGAGAGTCCGACCCGGCGCCGGTAGCTGGCCCGCAGCGCGTACTGATAGCTGCTCGACTTGACGTCGACCGGCGTCATTCCGAACAGTTCTTCGTTGCTGGCGGTGTCGTAGCCGAAGGACGGCGTCACGACGACCGACGCGCCGTCGGGGAGCAGGCGCGCGTAGCGGACGATGACCCGCTTCCAGCCGGTGTCGGTGTTCTGCGAGCGGACCTCGGTCGGATCGTCCGAGGGGATCGCGCGCCGCAGGTGATCGTCCGAGGCCAGAAAGGTCAGCGCCACCTCCTCGTCCTGACGGAGGGCCAGCGTGGCGCGCGCCTGGTAGTCGTCGTAGCGCGGGATGGGGACGAAGTCGCCGACGTCGGCCGAGGTGACCAGCGGCAGCAGCTGGTCGAGGTAGCTGATGCGCCCCGCCAGCGCCAGCCGCAGCCGGGGCGTGATCGCCGTGGAGATGAGGGCCGAGGTGTCGAGCACGTCGGCGGCGATGTAGCCGTGCGTCCCCTCCTTGGGGAGGGGGCCGAGATCGATCCGGACCAAACCACCGAGCCCGCGGCCGTACTCGGCGCCGTAGGAGCCGGGCGACAGGTTGATCGACCGAACCAGGTCCGAGTTGATGGTCGAGCGGAAGCCGCCGACGTGGTAGAGCGCCGGGATCTCGACGCCGTCGACGTTCACCTTGGTCTCGTTGGGCGCCGCGCCCCAGACGATGAGCTCGCCCGAGCCGAACGACGAGCGGGCCACGCCGGGGAGGTTCTGCACCACCTTCAGCGTGTCCCCCTGGGTGCCGGGGACGCGCCGCGCCTCCTCCGTCCGGATGCGGGTCTCCACCGCCTCCTTCTTGATGCGCGGCGCGCGCACGATGGTGACGCCCTCCTCGTCGTCCGATTTCTCTTCGACGAGATACTTCACCGTTCGTCGTTTGCCGGGGGCGATCGTCTCTTCGGTCTCGACGGTGGCCAGCTTCGGGTTCGAGAGCTCAATCTTGTGGGTCCCGGCGGGGACGTCGGTGAAGGCAAAACGTCCTTCGTCGTCGGTGACGGCGGTGGCTCCTTCCAGGTCTTTGATCTTGACCGAGACCCCCGCGAGCGATCTCTTGCTGAGCCTCTCTTTGACGACGCCGTCGAAGTTGATCTGAGGCCCCGCTTTGACGATCTCCTCGACGATCGTGAAGTCGTAGCGGTACGTAATCTTGACCGGCGCCGGCTGCCCGTCGATCTCGGCCGGCTCGAACACGAACTGCTTGGCGGCGGCTACCGCGGCCGCATCGAAGTCTGGAGCCGCCCCCGTGACCACCTCCACCTCGCCCACCTTGCCGTCGTCGCCGATCTCGATCGACAAGAGGACCGAGCCCGTGATGCGCGCGTCGTGCTTTTCCTGGGGATAGATCGCCGGCACGAACTTCACCAGCTTGGGCGCTTTCGTGATCTTGGGACCCCCTTCGTCCTGCGCCTGCGAAGTGCGAGAGGTGGCGCAGACGAAGATTGTCAGAGCGGCCAGGGCGAACGCGCGTTTCATCTGCTAGTCGCCGAGCTCGAACACCCAGGCGTGCGGCCATACGCCGCCAGCGACGGGCTTGCCGCACGCCATCGCTGGCTTGAACCGCCAGCGTTTGAGCGCCGATATGATCGCCGCGTCGAGCGACGGATCGACGCCGGCCACGACGATGACGTCCGACACCTGACCGTCGGCGTCGACGACGAGCCGGGCTCGGAACTTGCCTTCGATCCCGTCCGCCTGGGCTTGCGGATAGAGGCTGTAGTCGATGGGGATCTGAACGTCCGGTTCCGGTTTGCTCGGCGCCTCTTCGCAGGGGGCGTCGGGGCTGCCGCCGCCTGCTTCGTCACGCGTGTGTTGCGTGCGCCGCTCGGAGATCGCCGAGGCGACCTTGACCGGCGCGGCGGCCGGCTTGGCGCGCCCTTCGAGCCCGATGCCGGGGCCGACGTCGAGGCCGGTGTTCGACATGGCGAGGTTCATCGCCACGGGCGCCGCCGCGGCGTGCGCCACCGGCGCCGCGCTGACCGCCTTCGGCGCCACCGGCTCCACCTTGGCCACGGCAGGGTGGACGATCGGCCTGGGGGGCGCCGGCGGTTTGGGCGGCTTGGCCTTCTTCTTCTCGTCCTCGACCGCCACGGAGATCGCCCGGCGGCGCAGCTCTCGTTTTTGAGCAACCGCGACCAGGCCGACCGCCAGACCGACGTGCAGCCCCACGGAGAGGACGACCGTCGGCAACCGCAACGACTACTCTCCGCTCTGCTGGACGTTGATCGCGAACTTGGTGATGCCCGCCAGCTTGGCCAGGTCGAGGATGTGCACCACGTTGCCGTGCATCACCTCCTTGTCGGCGCTCACCACCAGGCTCATCTCGGAATCGGCCGCCACGGCGGCCTTCATCTTTTCGGGCAGCGCCGACTCGGGGGTGTCGACCTCGTTCCAGCGCAGCCGACCGTCCTTGAGGATCTCGATCTTGGTCGGCTTGTCGGCCGTGCCGTCGGTCGACTTCGCGCGCGGCAGCTGCACCTTCAGCGTCTGCGCGACGATGTAGGTCGACGCCACCATCAAGATGACCAGCAACACCAACACCACGTCGACCAGCGGCGTGACGTTGATCTGCGCGATGGTGCGCACGCGGCCTCGGCCGCCCCCCATCGTACCGGCCATGTTAGGCCTCCACCTCGAGCGCGCGCCCCACGTGCTCGCCGGTCCGGTCGACCACCGGATCGGTCGCCGACGGCGCGGCCTCGGCCCGCCGGTGCGTCCGCATGGAGGCGATCACGATGTTGCCGAGCGCCGCCGCCTGCTCCTCGATGTCGCCCCCCTTCTTCTGAAAGACGTTGTAGAAAATGACGGCCGGGAGGGCGACCAGGATGCCGACCGCGGTGGCGATGAGCGCCTCTGCGATGCCGCTCATCACGTTCCCCATCGCCCCCATCGAGTTGGCCCCCAGCTCGCGGAAGGCGGTCACGATGCCGAGCACGGTGCCGAAGAGGCCAATGAACGGCGCGTTGTTGCCGAGCGTCCCCAGAAACAAGAGCCCGCCTTCGAACGACTTGCGCCGCAGCCGCGTCGCCTTGGCCAGGATCTGCTCGACCGCCTCGGGGCCGTCGTCGTACCAGTCGAGCGCCTCACCGACGATCGCCGCCTCGACCGATTGGCTGGCCGCGAGGAGCTTGCGCGCCCCCGCCAGGTCGCCCCGCCCGAACGCCTTGCGCAGGCGATCGGCCAGATCGTCCAGGTTGTCGCGGCGGCGCCGGAAGTACCACCAGCGCTCGATGATCACGCCGATCGACAGCACCGACAGGCCGAGCAACACGTAGAGCACCGCTTGGCTCGCCACCGAAGCGACGAACACCAGCTTCTGCATGAGGACGTTGGAATTCATGTCTCCCCCTTCCAGCTTCGTTTCACGGAGTCGGAATCGTAAATTTGAAGGCCAGCCGGCCCGAGCCGGCGGTGTGGCTGCCCCGCGTGTCGGCGTCGGTCGCCTCCCACTCCGCGAAATCGATCAGCGTGCTGGCGCCGGTGGCGTCGGTGAGGGTGGCGGTCACCTGCCACTCGGCGTCCGGCTGCCCGCACAACGACGGGGTGTCGACGCGGACGGTGTAGTCGCCCGGCGGCGGGGTCGACATCGGCGGGAAGAGGACGTTCTCCTGCCGGCGGCCGTCGATCACGCAGTTGGCGTTGGAGTCGGCGTCGAGGGTGGGGGCGGTGGCGATGACGCTCGGATCGGGCGGCGGCACGCCGAGCATCGGGACCGGCAATCCCACCGGATGCTTGGCCCAGATCTCGATCGGCGTGGTCGGATCGTCGACGTTCGGAATCACGACGTGCAGATCCAGGTCGGACTCGGTGTCCCACTCGAGCGTGATCACCAGCGGGCCGGGCGGGGGGAGGGGAAATCCCGAGGCGAGCGTGTAGAGCTGCGCGGGCCCGACGGTTCCATCGGGGGCGACGCCACGCAGGATCAGCGTCTGAGATCCGATCGGCATCAGCGGCGAGAAAGTGAGCTGCGTGGTGAAGTCGTAGCCGCCCGTGGTGGTGAGATCGGGAAGCGGCGCCGGCACGATCCAGTAACCAACGTCGTTCTTGAGGCCGACCAGCGCGGTGGCGCCGGTGACCGTCCCCGAGAGCGGAAAGCTCTGCTCGCCGGGATAGACCGTGGTGTTGTTGATGGCGACGCCGCTGATGACGGCCGTTCCTGTCGCCGAGCTGTCGGGCGCCAACGCCCCCTCGACGAATTGCGCGTTGGCCACCCGCAGGAGCGCGGTGATGCCCGACTCCGGGCTGGCGCTGGGGCCGCATCCCGCCGCCGCCGCCGCCGCGCCGAACAACAACAGGCTGCCGGGGAGGCGCCTCAAAAGCTCACCTCGCCGCGGATGGTGAACGAGTTGGACGGAAGGTTGACCGGGGCCCCCTCCGCGTCGCGGCCGTTGTGGTTGCGGTTGAGATCGTATTCTGCGATCAGTCGACCCGAGGGGGCGCGCAGCGCGGCGGCGAAGGCGACGGTCTGGTAGGCGAGGGCGGTCGGCTTCGCCGCTCCCATCACCGTGTTCGCCGAATCGGCGTCGGGGTTGTAGAAGTCGTAGCGGACACCGGCCTGCAGGTGCGGTCCGAGATCTTGCGTGACCCCGACATAGAGGCCGAACTCGCGGTAGTCGCGGCCGAACGCCACCGGATCGGCCGGCAGCACGCCGCGATCGAGGTTCTTCGCCCAGTAGAGCTCGCTCCAGAGGACCGTGGCGCCGAGCTCCGGCTCGTTGACGCCGAAGCGCAGGTCGGCACCGTAGCCGAAGCGCGAGAAGTTCTGCGAGGGGGTGGCCGAGGCGCCCGGAACGACGGTGATCTCGTTGGTTCCGTTGAAGACCCCGTCGCCGTTGCGATCGGTGAACTGCAGGCTCGGCTTGGTGGCCGGCGTCCCGGGGTGGAATCCCGTTCCGCTCAAGCCCGAAAAGCCGCCGGCGATCCAGACCGTCGGCGCGATCGGCGTCTCGAGCCCGACCCGGCCGACGAAGTCCTTGGCGCCGTTCGGATCGCGCAGCGCAAAGCCGGTCTTCTCGCCGATCGGCTCGCCATCCATGAACGCGAACGCGTAACGCGTGAAGCGCCAGCCCCCCTGCAGGCGGGCTCCGGCGTCGTACTCGCCCGGGAACAGACCATGCTCCGCCGTCGATCGTTCGAGAAAGAGCCGCTCGCGATCGCTCTGCCCGACCTCGAACCCGAACGGAATCTTGAAGAGGCCAATCGTGGCCATCAAGAGCGGCAGCGGATTGCCCCGCTCGGGCGGGAACTTCAGCGACGCCTCGGCGCCGATCAAACGGGCCTGCGTGCCGTTGACGGTGTTGCCGTCGAACTCGACCAGACCCGCGACCCACCAGCGCTCGACGGCCGCCCGGAGCCGTGCCCGACGGATGAAGATCTCGTTCTGATTGAGCGGCGCCCCCGAGGGATTGAGTTGATCTTGCGAGGACTGGTTGTTCACCATCCAGTCGGCCTGCGCGTACCCGGTCAGGCTGAGGCCGAGACGCGCGGCGAGCACGTCGGGCGGCGTCTGCCCGGCCTGGGCTACCATCGCGGCGGCCTCCGCGGCCAGCTTTTCGTCGGCCTCGGCCCGAACCTGGCGATCCTCGACCTGCTGGTTGCGAAGAATTTCCAGATCGGCGCGCAGCTGCGCGATCTCCCGCGCCTGCGCCTCTTCGCGAGCTTGCCGCGCCTGCCGCTCGCGCGCGGTCGCCTCAGCGGCGGCTTGGGCCGCGGCGTAGTCCGCCGGAGACTGAGGTCCGAAAGGCGCGGAGGCGTCCGACCCCTTGGTGGGCGGCGCCGGCTGAGGCGCCTCGGCCGTCTGGGCCGTGGCTGTCGTGGATGCTACCGAGACGAACCCAACGACCAGATACCGTACCCATTTACAGAATGCTTTGTTTGCCAAATTAAACGGTCATCGCGTGAAGGGAAAAAACGACGCCGTCCCCCTCCGGATGGAAGAGGGACGGCGAATGAGCTGCCTGCCGTTAGGGGGTAGGGCAGGTGGGATACTGCGAGGTCGGCGCCGGTCGCGTCGGGGTGATCGCGGTGACCCCCCCGGCCGGAGCGGCGTTGATGATCCCCATGTTCACCGCCGCCGCGCTCTGTCCGCCCGCCCCGCCGGCGCCGCTGCCCGCCGCGCCACTGCTGCCGGCCGCACCGCTGCCCGCCGCACCACCGGTGCCAGTCGCTCCGCCCGCGCTCCCGCCCTTGCCCGTTGCGCTCCCGCCGACTCCGCCGGTCCCCGTCGGCGAGCTCGTGCTCGACGAGCAGGAAATCGCGCCGAAGCCGGCCGCCAGTGTCGCCACCAAGAAAAAATTCGTCAGATGTCTACGCATGGTCATCTAGTCCTTTCACTCACTCGCAGTAGCCGTGGGAGCAGGTCTTGCCGCCGGAGCAGCCGCCGGCAGCCGCGTCGGCTCCGCCATCCGAACCACCGCCGCAGGGCGTGCAGCCGGCAGGAGCCGTTCCGCTGGCCGCCTTTACATACGCGCAGGTGCAGGTCGGCGCCGCCGTAGGCGAGAGGTAACCGGGCGAATCGTTCGTCTTCGCCACGCTCATCGCGCAGAGCGGAATCGTGCCGGCCTTGCCCTCGAGAGCCACCGCATCGCCGACGTTCGCGTCACTCGCGTCGCCGGTGATGAGGTTGATCAGCTCGGCCGCGTTCGCGCTGGTCGGCTTGCCGGTCGTGTCGACGTAGGCGAACATGTGCTCGTAGCCCCACATCGGGTAGTGACCGTCGCGTACGTTCTGACGATCGACCGCCGTGGGGGTCGAATCGGCGTAGAACGCCTTGGTCTGTCCGACCGCCTCGAAGGCCAGCGCGTTCAGCGTGGTGCGATCGGTGTCGTACACGTCCGCCCCGAGGAAGCCGACTCCGGCGGTCGGCGGCGTGGCGCCCGCAACCGCGGTGGCCAGCGGGCCGCTGCCCGACTCCGACACGCAGATCCCCGCGGCCGTCGTGGTGGTGACGGGAATCATCGGCGACAGGCCGATGTTGGAGGTGATGATGATCTGGGTGCCCGAGTTCTGGTCGCGGCAGAAGATATTGCTCGCCGAGGAGAAGCTGGAGATCCCCGCGGTGGCCCCGCAGCCGTACAGATCCTGCGCCTCCGCGGCCGTCAGGTACTGCGTGCTGGTGTTCGACTTGGCGACGACGAACTCCATCGCCTGGACCGGGCCCGGGAAGTCCTTCAAAGTGGGCGGCTGCGTCGCCGGCGCCGCGGCTCCGCAGGAGCCGTAGAAGACGTCCGAGACGCCGATGTCCGCCTTCTGCCCGGAGGCAGGAAGCGTGCAGGTCGGCTTGTTGAGCGTCGTCCCCGTCAGCGTGTAGTAGGTCCCGCTGCCGGTGATGTCGGCGTTGGTGGCGATGATGTTGACGCCCGAGCAGGAGCCGGGCTTGAGGTAGACGACCGTCGTCGGGGGCGTCTCGGCCGCCATCTTGACGGCGAAAGCGGCCACGGTCGGCTCGAATGCGCTCGAGCCGTCGAGGTAAACGGGGTTGGGCAGACTGGCGCAGGTGGGCGTGGTGCCGGCGTCCTGCGCGCTCGCGGCGCGGGCAGCCAGCATCCCCCCCGCGGTCACGAGGAGCGTGACGGCGAAGCGAGTCATACGTGTCATTGATGGCCTCCGAGAAACATGGTGTTTGTACGTGCGCTGGAACCCGTATCGCGGCGCAAACAACCGGGTCAACGCCAATTGGCCCTCTTCAATGAAGTGTTGCGGCTGCGTGGCTCGCCCGACACGTCGGTGACGACTTAGTTACGGGTTCGATCCGTCCCGCGCGTCACCAATCCGTCACTCCTGGCGGGAGCCGACTCGGGTAGGCTCGTAAAGATGTTTCGGGTGTTGGTGGTGGATGACGACGCAGACATCAACGAGGTCGTCCGGGAGGGGCTGCGCAGCGGCGGCTACGAGGTCGTCGGCGCGCTGACCGGGGCCGAGGCGCTGGCCGAGGTGGCGCGCCGCTGTCCAGATCTGGTGCTGCTCGATCAGATGCTGCCGGACATCGACGGCGTGGAGGTCTGTCGCCGTTTGCGCGAATCGCCGAGCACCCGGCGGGTGCCGATCATGTTTCTCTCCGCCCGGGGTGGGTCGGACGCGCGGGTGCGCGGGCTGGCGCTGGGGGCCGACGACTACGTGGACAAGCCGTTCAGCATGCGGGAGCTCATCCTGCGGGTCGGCGCGGTCCTGCGGCGCGCCACGCCGGTGGAGATGCGGCTGCCGCCCGGGTGGATCCGGCTGCGCGATCAGTTCCGGGTCTGGAACCGCTACGCCGACATTCATCTGGCGCGCGGCGAATGGCGCGACTGCCTGGAGCTGTCGCGCAGCATCCTGCACAACTGCGACGGCGCGCTCGGCCCCGACGAGCGCCGCCGGATCTACGAGCGGATCGCGCGCTGCGGGCAGGAGCTGGGGGACACCGAAGCGCAGCGGCCCGGGCAGAGCAAGGCCGAGACGCTCTGAGCGACACCCCGCCGAGCGGCAACGAACCCCGGGGCGGCGCGCCGCCGCAGCCCTCTGCGCCATCCCCGCTTGCGCGCCGCTCCCGGGCTTCTCTCGACTCCGACTCCGACTCCGACTCCAACCCCTTCGGACTAGACGCTCGCCTCGACGCCCGCCAGCGCGGCGTCGACTGAAATCAAGGTCAGGCGATCTCGCAACCAGAACGAAATGTCCGCGATGTCGAGCGCGCCCAGAAACAGCCCCCGGTTGCAGACGATCGGCAGATGCCAGCTGCGCTGCTCGCACATCCTGCGCAGCGCCGATCCCACCGTGTCGCTCTCGCGCAGGGGCTCCGCGCAAGGCAACATGACCGAGCCGATCGGGATGGCGCGAAGATCGTCGACGTCGGCGCATGCCCGGGTGAGGATCTCGCGGTCGGTCACCACGCCGACCGGACGGTGGTTCTGCACCACCACGGCGGCGCCGCGGGCGCGCTGTCGCATCGCCGCGATGGCCGTGGCCACGCCGGCCTCGGGTGACAGCGTGACCGCCGGTCCGCGCGGAATGTCGGTAACCCGCACGTCGAGGCGCAAGCCGTTGATGGCGATCGGACGCTGCGGCAAGATCTCCGTCGAGACCACCGCCGAGTCCGCCTCAGCCTCGGGTGCCTCGCTGATTTTGAGCACGTCGAAATCGAACATCTCCGCTTTCTCTCCTCCTGCTCAGCATGATGACCGAGCGAGTCGGTGAGAGCGGTTACGATCCAGCCACGATTTCGAGACGCCGACCGAGCTCGATCAGCGGCGCTGGATGCGGCGGGCGGCGCTCGGCGGGCGGCGCGCCAAATCCACAGCGGAGCTGGATGCGCCGGCGATCCGCGCCGACGTACCCGATGCCCACGAAGAAGGCGCAGCGGCCGCAGTCCTCGATGACGCGGGCGAAGTGCTGGGTTCCGTCGTGTCGAAGGTGGATCGGGCACCCGATCGCGCGCAGGGAGAAATCGTCGTCGACCGAGAGCGAGCGGGTCCCCGCGCAGCGGCAACGCCAGGACGGCAAGCCGAACTCGCGCAGCGTCGCCCAGCGCCCCGGCTCATCGCCGAGCGTGGCGGCGCGCAGGACGACCAGCGGCAGCCCGGCGCGCGGATCCACCCGGTTCGAGAGCCGGCTTCCCCCCTCGAGCTGAATGACCAGCTGAACGCCGCCACGTTCGTCCGTCAGCAGCAGATCGGCGCGCGCGCCATTTGCCAACCGGGCGTCGACCTCGACGTGCTTGATCACCTCGCCGAGCGGGCGCCAAGATTTCTCGCCACAGGTCTCGCAGCGGCGCAGGAGGTGGGGGGCTTCCGTCTCCCCCTTCAGCCAGGAACTGAGCACCCTCCGGAGCGTTCGCTTGGCGGCTGACATGTTATCGAAGGAGGGCCTACGTTGCCACGGTCGCGATACGGCCGTGTAACGAATATGTGACAAAAACAGCGCGCCGCGGCAGCCAGTGCAGCCAGGGTCAGGATCTAGGAACCTAGGCTAGCCGATCGGCAATGTAAACCAGAAGGTGGCGCCCCGACCGGGGATGCTGTCGACGCCGATGGTTCCGTTCATGGCCTCGACGAGGTGTTTGACGATCGAGAGCCCGAGGCCGGTTCCGCCCATGTCGCGTGAGCGCCCGCTGTCGACGCGGTAGAAGCGCTCGAAGATGCGCGGCAGATGGCGCGGCTCGATGCCGGGGCCCGCGTCGGCGATCTCGACGCGCAAGGTGTTCCCCGTTCGCTGCGCGCGGAGGTAGACGCTCGTTCCCGGGCCGCAGTATTTGATCGCGTTGTCGAGCAGGTTGGTGAACACCTGTTCGACCGCCTTGCGATCGGCGCGCGCCGGCGGCAGGTCGACGGGGATCTCGTTGCCGACGTCGAAAAATTTCTCCTCGATGCGCGGGCGGAGAAGCGAGACCACTTGCTCGGAGACCGCGCGCAATGACACGGGCGCCGCGTCGGGGCGGTACTCCTTGGATTCGATGCGCGACAGATCGAGCAGGTCCTCGACCAGCGCGCCCAACCGCTGGGCGTTGCGATCGATGATGTCGACGAAGCGATCCGACGCGCCCGGATCGCGCTCCAGCGTGACGCGCAGGGTGTCGACGGCGGAGCGAACGGCGGTGATCGGCGTGCGCAACTCGTGCGAGACGTTGGCCACGAAGTCCTTGCGCAACGTCTCCAGGCGTCGGATCTCGCTCACGTCGACGAACACGGCCAGCGTCCCCTGCGGCCGCGTGTTGAGCGCCGGGAGCGAGGCGGCGTGAACCAGCAGTCGGCGAGGTTTGGGCCCGGTGATTTCGATCTCGCCGGTGACCGAGCCCGGCCCCTTGCGCGCGCGCTCGAGGATCGATTGCAGCTCGGCGTTGCGGATCAGCTCCAGCGCCGCGCGCCCCTCGGCGTCGGGGCGGAGCGAGAAGGTCGCCCGCAGCGCCGGGTTAACGAGCAGCATCCGCCCCTCCTGATCGAGCACCAGCACCCCTTCCTGCATCGACTCCAGGATGACGCCCAGCAGATCGCGCTCGGTGCGCAGAGCGGTGAGCGTGGAGGCCAGGTTCCCGGCCATCGCGTCGAGCGCCCGTCCCAGCTCCGCGATCTCGTCGGTGCCCGAGGGGCGCGTGCGCACCTCGAGATCCCCGGAGGCCATCCGTTGCGCGGCCTCGATCATGCGGCCGAGCGCGCGCGACAACATCTGTGCCGCCACGCTCGAGAGTACGACCGCGACGATGAGCGCCAGCCCCAGGGCCGCCCACAAGATATTGCGCAGCTTGCGGAGGGCGGCATCGACCTCGTCGAGCGGGACCGCCAGGCGGGCCGCGCCGCGGGCGCCTCCCGGCAGGGTGAGCGGGATCGCCGCGTACATCAGTCGTTCGTGGACGGTGGCGCTGTTGCGTGTGGAGATGCCGGTGCCCCCCGCCAGCGCCGCGGCCACCTCGGGCCGGTCGCGGTGGTTCTCCAGGTGCGCCAGTCCCTCCAGCGAGACCTGCGAGTCGCCGAGGACGACGCCGTCGGCGCCGATGAAGGTGATCCGCCCGTTCGCTCGCGGTCCGAGCTCGTCCGCCAGCGCGTCCCAGTGCGCCTGGTCGAGATCACTCTGCCGGCGCGTCGCCTGCTCGACCAGCGACAGCCGCGCCAGCAGATCGCCGCGGATGCGATCGAGCAGGTTCACCTCCACCGCCGGGCGAAGATAGGTCTCTCCCGCCAGCATGGAGACGCCGATGAGACCGAGCGAGACCGCGAACAGCTTGCCGCGGATGTTGAGCTTCATGGCGCGTCGTCGTCGTTGCCTCCGCCGGTGGCGGCGGCATGATCGGGCGCCGGCGTGAAGCGATAGCCGACGCCGCGCACGGTCTCGATGTAAGGCCCGGCGCCGCCCAGTTTTTCCCGCAGCCGTTTGACGTGGGTGTCGACCGTGCGCGTGGTGACCTCGCCGCTCATCCCCCAGACGTCGTCGAGCAGCGCAGGCCGCGACTGCACGCGGCCGCGCCGTTCCATCAGCGTCGACAGGAGGCGCAGCTCGAGGGCGGTGAGGGTCACCTCGTCGCCGTCGATCCACACCCGGTGCGCGTCACGGTCGACGCGCAGCTTGCCGAACACCAGCAGGCCGCGCGCGCTGCCCGACGGCGTGGGCGCCGTGCGACGGAGAACGGCCTCGACGCGCAACAGCAGCTCGCGCAGGCTGTAGGGTTTCACCACGTAATCGTCGGCGCCCAGCTCGAAGCCGACCACCCGATCGACCTCGTCCCCCTTGGCGGTCACCATCACGATGGGGACGTCCTTCGTCGCCGTGTTGCTCTTGAGCCGCCGGCAGATCTCCACCCCCGACACGTCGGGGAGCATCAGATCCAGCAGCACCAGGTCGGGTCGATGTTCGGTCACCGCCCCGAAGGCATCCCGTCCGGCCCCGATGATGATCGGGGTGTGGCCGGCCTGGCGCAGGTTGTAGCTGAGAACTTCCTGGAGGTCCGCTTCGTCCTCGACGATGAGAATACGCGCCATGACCCTGGTCGGGTTTCTACCACTCCTTCGCCGTCGGTTGCGCTGCCGATGTTGCGGCAGGGCCCGGGCCTGCTAGACCCGTAGCATGCGGCCGGATCGACGGCAGCTCGACTCATCCGGCCGTACGCTCTTGATTGCCTTCGGAGTGGTGGCGGCGGCGTTCATGATCTCGACCGCGGTCGCCGAGTGGAGCGATGTCGGCATCCGTCGCGCGGCGGAGCTCATCGCCCAGAACACCTCGCCCAGCGTCGAGCATCTGTCGCTGCTGCGGGCCGACCTTCGTCGCATCACCTTGCTGGGGGACAGAGATCTCGACGCGGCGATCGAGGGGCATCCGCCCTATGAACGCAGGCGGATCGACAGCGCGCTGGCCGCGCTCGAGCGTGACTGGAACAGCTACCGCGCGCTCCCCAGCTTCCCCACCGAGAGCAAGCTGGTCCCCGCGGCGCAGCAGGCCGAGGACGATCTGGCGACCGCCATCGCGCGGCTCGAGGCGATCGAGGACGATCCCGATCGCATCCAGGTCCGCGCCGTGCTGGAGCGAGAGCTGCAGCCGGCCGCCAACCGGCTCGACTCCGCCGTGCTGCGTCTCATCGACTTCAATGCGGCGCGAGGCGGCGAGCTCGGGCGCACCATCGGCCGGCTGGGACGCGAATCGGTGATCAACGCGGTGGTGTTGGACGCCATCTGCGTGCTGCTCACCATGGCGGCCGGGCTCCTCGCCTGGCGCCTCGTGCGGCGCACGACGACGCTGCTCGAGGAGCGCGCCGACGAGCTGGAGGCGTTCGCCGGCCGGGTCGCGCACGACGTGATTGGACCGCTCTCGGCCACCAGCCTGGCGCTCGACCTGTTGGCCCGCGGCACGGCGTCGGCCGAACGCGCGGGCCGCGCGATCGAATCGGGGCGGGCGGCGATCGCCCGGACGCGCCTCATCGCCGACGGCCTGCTGGCCTTCGCGCGGGCGGGCGCTCGGCCGGAGGCGGGGGCCGCGGCCGACGTCGCCGGGGTGATCGCCGATGCCATCAGGGAGATCGCGCCCGGCCAAGGAGAGCGAGAGCCGGAGCGGGAGATCGCGATCCTCTCCGAGGTCGTCGCGCCCGGCGCGGTCGCCTGCAACCCGGGCGTCTTTGCCAGCCTGGTGTCGAACCTGCTAGGCAACGCGGTCAAGTACGCGGGCGCCGTGCCTTCGCCCTGCATCGTCGTCCGCGCATGGGCGATCGAGGATCGTCGGGGCCGCGTTCGCGTCCGGCTGGAGGTCGAAGACAACGGCCCCGGACTGCCGCCCGGTCTCGGCGATCGGGTGTTCGAACCGTACGTGCGCGGGTCCGAGAGCGACCAGCCCGGCATCGGGCTCGGCCTGGCCACCGTCAAGCGAATCGTCGACGCGCACGGCGGTCGGGTCGGTGTCCGATCGGTCCCGGGAAAGGGCTGCACGTTCGCCGCCGATTTGCCGGCGGCGGAGGCCAGCCTCCCCGCTCCCCCTTCCGCTCCCCCTTCCGCGCGTCCAGACGCGCTGTCGGGCGGCGCGCGCGCTCAGTAGTTCTTCTTCCACATCAGATCGGCGGAGCCGGTGCCGACGTCGCCGTACTCACCCGCGATCTGCCAGCGCGCCGAGAGTTGGTATTCGACGTGGACGGCGTTCCTGTTCTGATACCGCGTCGGGGGGGGGG
>DATAVR010000075.1:0-46284 GCA_036267635.1 Polyangia bacterium
GCTGCTGGGAGGGATCACCGTCCTTCTGCGACTGCCGACGCCTATCTCGACGGCGCACACGGCGACGTCACTGCTCTTCTTCGTGACGGTGCTGTACATCGCGGTGCGCTCCCGACCGGCGGTGGCGGAGGTCGTGGCGCCACCCGTCGTCGCACGCCTGGCGTTGATCACCTCGGTCGCCGTCTACATGCAGATGGTCCTCGGCGGCTTGGTTCGGCATTCGGGCGCGGCGCTGGCCTGCACCGACGTCCCGCTCTGCCGCGGATCGCTCTGGCCCGAGGCGCACCCCACGGTGCTCATCCAGGCGCTCCACCGGCTGAACGCGGTCGCGGTCGCCTGCCTGGTGCTGGCGTCGTCGATCGTCACGCTCCGGCGCGCGACCCGCCCGCTCTTGCGCGCGCTGGCGCTCATCGCGCCGGTCTTGGTGGGCGTCCAGATCTGGCTCGGCATCCGCTCGGTGCAGTCGTTCCTCGATCTGGTCACGGTCGAGAGCCACCTCGCCGTGGCGACGGCGCTGCTCGCGACGATGGTCCTCACCGTGCTCGCCGCGCGCCCCGACGGCGTCCCCAGCTTCCCCCGCCTGGCCTGGTTCCCGGCGGTGATCGAGCTCTGCAAGCCGCGCATCACCGGGATGGTGATCATCACCTTCGTCGGTGGCCTCTGGCTGGCGCCCGCGCAGATCGCCACCTGGCGCGCGATCATGACCCTCGTCGGCACCGCGCTGCTGGTCGCGGCGTCGAACACCTTCAACATGTACCTCGAGCGCGACGTCGATCCGCTGATGGACCGGACGCGCAACCGGCCGCTGCCGCGCGCGGCGATCTCGCCCGAGACGGCGCTGGCGTTCGGGACGCTGATGGCCTGCGCCGCCGTCCCGCTGGTCTTCCTGGGCGGCAACTTGCTCACCGGGATCCTCGGCCTCACCGCGCTCGGCAGCTACGTCGTCGTCTACACGCCGCTCAAGCGCCACTCAGGGATCGCGCTCTTCGTGGGCGCCGTGCCGGGCGCGCTGCCGCCGCTCATGGGCTGGACCGCCGCGACCGGGCACCTCGACGCGCCGGGGTTGGCGCTGTTCGCGATCCTGTTCCTCTGGCAGATCCCGCACTTCCTGGCCATCGCCACCTACCGCGCCGCCGACTACGCGCGCGCCGGGCTCAAGGTCCTGCCGCTTTCGATCTCGACGCGCGCCACCCGCACCACCATCGTGCTCTTCTCGATCGGCCTGGTGGCGGCGACGATCGTGCTCCAGCCACTGCACGTCGCCGGGCCCTGTTACCTCGCTTGTGCGGCGCTGCTGGGCGCGGTCTTCATCGGGTGGGCGGCGGCGGGGTTGCGGCGCGCGGCGGCGAACCCCTGGGCGCGCTCGCTCTTTCTCTACTCGATCGTCTACCTGACGCTGCTGTTCGCGGCGATCGTGATCGACAGGACCATCGCATGACCGCCACCGCCGCCCCGTCGATCGCGGCGGCCCCTGCGATCACTCCCCGTCTTCGCGCCGAAGGGCTCACCCGTCGCTTCAAGGAGCGCACCGCGCTCGACGGCCTCAGCTTCGACGTCGCGCCCGGCGAGATCTTCGGGCTGCTCGGCCCGAACGGCGCCGGCAAGACGACGGCGTTTCGGCTCCTCGCCGGGCTCATCCCACCGGACGCAGGAACGTTGGCGCTCGACGGCCGGCCGACCGACGGCGGCGACGTCCGTTATCGCGCGCGTCTCGGCGTGGTGTTCCAGGAGCCGAGCCTCGACCTCAAGCTGACTGGCCGCGAGAACCTGCGGCTCGGCGCCGCGCTCTACGGCCTCCCCCGCCCGCTGGCCGCGCAGCGGATCGACGCGGCGCTGGCGCTCATGGCGCTCGGCGATCGGGCAGACGAGGCGGCGGCCACCTACTCGGGCGGCATGCGCCGGCGGATCGAGATCGCGCGCGTCCTTCTGCACGAACCGTCGCTGCTGCTGCTCGATGAGCCGGGCCGCGGCGTCGATCCCGAGGCGCTGCGCCGCATCTGGGATCAGCTGGTCGCGCTGGTCGCGGCGCGCGGCCTCTCGGTCATCGTCACCACGCACCAGCCCGAGGAGGCCGAACGCTGCCACCGGATCGCCATCCTCGACGGCGGCAGGCTGACGGCGCTCGGCACCCCCGACGAGCTGCGGGCGCGCGTGGCCGGCGACGTGATTCGCGTCCGCGGCGATCGCCCCGAGGAGATCCGCGACACGATCGCCGCGCGGTTGCACCTCACCGGCCGCGTCCTCGACGGCGACGTGGTCATCGAGGCGCCCCGCGGGCACGAGATCGTCCCGCGCATCGCCGAGCTGTTTTCTTCCGGTCGCCTCGCCAGCCTGGCGACCTCGCGCCCGACGCTGGCCGACGTGTTCGCCAAGCTGACCGGTCGGGGGCTGGCCTCGTGATCGGCACCGTCGCCGCGCTGGCCGGGCGCGATCTGCGCCGCTTCTTCCGGCAGCCGAGCCGCATCGTCGGGGCCGCCGCGCAGCCGCTGATCCTCTGGGCGGTGCTGGGCGCCGGCCTCGGCGGCAGCTTCCGCCCCGCCGGCGGCAGCGGGGTCGACTACCTCCACTACTTCTATCCGGGCGTGGTGGTGCTGACGCTGCTCTTCAGCGCGATCTTCTCCACCATCTCGGTCATCGAGGATCGCCACCACGGTTTCTTGCAGGCGGTGCTGGCGGCGCCGGTCTCGCGCGCGTCGCTGGTGCTCGGCAAGACGCTGGGCGGGGTGGCCATCGCCTCGATGCAGGCGGCGATCCTGCTGGCGCTGGCGCCGCTGGCCGGGTTCCACGCCGGAGCCATGAACTGGCCGCTGCTGGCGCTGGCCCTTCCGCTTTCGGCGCTCGGCTTCACCGCGCTCGGCTTCGCGATGGCCTGGTGGATCGATTCGACCCAGGGCTATCACGCCGTCATGATGGGCGCTCTCATCCCGCTCTGGATGCTGTCGGGCGCGATGTTTCCGCCGTCGGGCGACAGCCGCTGGATCGGCACGCTGATGGCGCTCGATCCGATGACCTACACCGTCTCTGCGATCCGGCGCGGCTTCCACGGCGACGGCTTGCCCGCCGCGCTCGTCCCGACCGGCGGCTCGACGGCGACGGATCTGGCGCTCGTCGGGCTGGTTGCGCTCGTCGCGCTGGCCGCGGCCGTGGCGCTCTGCCGCCGACGCGTCTGAGCCCGCCGCCCGACCATCCAGGCAAACGCCTGCTATCGTTGCGCGCGTGGTTCCTCTGTCGGTTCTCGATCTGGCGCCGATCGTCGAGGGGGGCGACGCCGCCCAGGCGTTTC
Organism: Polyangia bacterium; assembly: GCA_036267635.1. Lineage (GTDB taxonomy): Bacteria > Myxococcota_A > Polyangia > Fen-1088 > Fen-1088 > JADGRB01. The sequence continues at coordinate 3,284 of DATAVR010000075.1, forward strand.
GCAACTCCCTCGATCTGGCGCGGCACGCGGAGCGCTGGGGCTACCGCCGCTTCTGGTTGGCCGAGCACCACAACATGCCCGGTATCGCCAGCGCGGCGACCTCGATCGCCATCGCGCACGTCGCCGCCGGCACGTCGACCATCCGGGTCGGCGCCGGCGGGATCATGCTCCCCAATCACGCGCCGCTGATCATCGCCGAGCAGTTCGGCACGCTCGACGCGCTCCATCCGGGGCGGATCGATCTCGGCCTCGGGCGCGCGCCCGGGACCGATCAGGCCACGGCCTATGCGCTCCGCCGAACTCTGGTCGGAGGCCCGGACAGCTTTCCCAGCGACGTCGAGGAGCTCCTCTCGTACTTCGGCCCGCCCGAGGCGGGACAGCGGGTGCGGGCCGTGCCGGGCGCCGGCGCCGACATCGAGGTCTGGATCCTCGGCTCCAGCCTGTTCGGCGCCGAGCTGGCCGGAATGCTCGGCCTCCCCTTCGCCTTCGCCTCGCACTTCGCGCCGGCGCTGCTGACGGAGGCGGTCGAGATCTACCGGCGGGCCTTTCGCCCGTCCGAGCGGCTCCGGCGCCCCCGCCTCATGCTGGGCGTGAACGTCGTCGCCGCCGACACCGACCAGGAGGCCGCGCTGCTGCTCACCTCGCTGCAGCAAGCTTTCGTCAATCTTCGCAGCGGCCATCCGACGCCTCTCCCGCCGCCGGTCCCCGGATTCGCCGAGCGTCTGACGCCGCCGCAGACCGCTCTGCTCGACGGGATTCTCGCCAGCGCGGCCGTCGGCTCCCCTGACACCGTCCGGCGGCGGCTGGCGAGCCTGATCGCCCGCACGCAGGCCGACGAGCTGATCCTGACCTCGCAGATCTACGACCACGCCGCGCGCCTCCGCTCGTTCGAGATCGCGGCCGGCCTGCAGACCTAACTGCGAGACGGCGCGCGCTCCAGCAGCGGCTCGAAAATGTGCGGCACGATCATCAAGTGCGTTCCGGCCGCACGTCGCGGGCGAGCAGATCGGTCAGCGCTGCGCCGGCCGGCTTGCCGTCGAACAGCACGGCCGCGACCTCCTCCGTGATCGGCATGTCGACGCCCAGGCGTGCGGCGAGGGCACGCGCCGTGCGAGCCGTCCCCACCCCCTCGGCGACGTGGCCGAGGTTGGCGACGATCTGGACGGTCGATTCGCCGCGCGCCAGCGCCAGGCCGACCTGTCGATTGCGCGACAGATCGCCGGTGCAGGTGAGCACCAGATCGCCGAGCCCGGCCAGACCGGCCAGCGTCAACGGCGTGCCGCCCAGTCTTTCGGCGAGGCGTCCCATCTCGGCGAGGCCCCGCGTGATGAGCGCCGCGCGAGCACTGGCCCCGAGGCCGAACCCGTCGCAGCAGCCGGCGGCGATGGCGACGACGTTCTTGAGCGCGCCGCCCACGCAGACGCCGATGGGGTCGTCGCTGGTGTAGATCCGCAGTCGCTCGCCGCCGAGCGCGCTCTGCACGGCTGCGGCCGCGGCGACCTCGGCCGACGCGGCCACCAGCGCCGCCGGGAGCCCGGCCGCGACCTCTTGCGCGAAGCTGGGCCCCGACAACACCACCCCGCGCGCCCGCGGCGCCGCGGCGATCATCACCTCGGCCATCGTCTTGCCGCTGTCGGGCTCGAGCCCCTTCGAGGCGCAGACGACGAGCGTCCCCGCCTCCATCCCCGGCGCCGCCAGGAGCAACACCGATCGCACCAGCGCCGACGGCATGGCGCAGAGGACCATCTGCCGCCCCGCCACCGTGGCGGCGACGTCGCCCGACACCGCCACCGCGTCGGGCAGCCGAAAGCCGGGGGCCGAGCGCGGGCCGACCCGATCGCGGCTCAGCGTCACCGCGCCGGTCGGATCGGCCTCCCAGAGCGCGACGTCGTGACCGCGGGCCACCGCCAGCCCTGCCAGCACGCCGCCCCACGCGCCGCCACCGAGGACGGCGACGTGCACGGTGCTACTCCGGCACGCCGGAGACGCGGACCCGGTTGCGGCCGTGGTTCTTGGCCGAGAACAGCGCGCGGTCGGCCGCCGCCAGGACCAACGCCGGCTCGGCGCCGTCGTCGGGAAACGACGCGACGCCCAGCGAGATCGTCAGCTTGCCCATCGGCTGCGTGCTGCCGAACTCGAACGGAAACTCGGCGATCTGCGCGCAGATCCGCTCGGCGACCTCCTTGGCCGCCGCCTTGCCGACGTCGAGCAGGATGATGGCGAACTCTTCGCCGCCGTAGCGCGCGACCAGGTCGTTGGCGCGCCGGCCGTGCTGCAGGATCTTGGAGACGCCGCGCAGGGCGTTGTCGCCCGCCATGTGGCCGTGGCGGTCGTTGTAGCCCTTGAAGTGATCGACGTCGATCATCAGGATCGAAAGCGGCAGCCCGGTCCGGTTGCTGCGCTCCATCTCCAGCGACAGCCGCTCCCGAAAGTGGCGGTGGTTGTAGAGGCCGGTCAGGCCGTCGGTGATGGCCAGCTCGGCCAGGCGCACGTTCAGGTTCTCGAGCTCCTTGGTGCGCTCGATGACCTTCTCTTCGAGCGAGGTGTTGAGCGTGGCGAGCTCCTCGTTCTTCTCCCGCAGCTCCGCCAGGAGCTCGGCGCGCTCGCGCTCGAGCCGGAAGCGCGACAGCAGGCTCTGGATGGTGAGCCGCAGATCGGGCTCGTCCCAGGGCTTGGGGATGTACTGATCGAGCCCCGCCTTGTTGATGGCGTAGACGACGGCGTCGAGGCCCGCCTGGCCGGTGAGCAGGATCTTCACCGTCTTCGGGCTTCGGCGGTGGACCTCCTCGAGCAGCTCGACGCCTTTCATGCCTGGCATGATCTGATCGGCGATCACCACCGCCACCTGCTCGCCGTCGTGCTGGATGTCCTCGATCAGATCGAGCGCCTCGCGCGCGTTCTTGGCCACGGCGATGTCGCACTCGTTGCCGAAGCGGGCAGAGAGCTGCTGCCGGAGCGCCGCCAGGATCCCCTCCTCGTCGTCGACGCAGACGATGTGCTCGCGCAGGGCGGTGCCCGGAGGCGTCACGCGCGCTCCTTGGCTTCGGGCATCGGCCAGGAGCCGAGGAGCGCTTCTTTGATCGGCTCGGGCGCAGGCGGCGGCCCCTCGACCGGCAGCCGGACCTCGAACCTCGTCCGCCCCGGGTGGCTGTCGACGCGGATCGTCCCGCCGTGCTTCTCGACGATGCGGGCGCAGATGCTGAGACCGAGGCCGGTCCCCTCGCCCTTCGCCTTGGTGGTGAAGAACGGCTCGAAGATCCGTGCCGCCACGTCAGCCGGGATCCCGGGACCCGTATCCTCGATCGCGACGATCACGTCCCGGTTCTCCGACTTGGTCTCGATGAGAATCTCGCCCCGCCCGTCCATGGCCTGTATCGCGTTGTGGATCAAATTCGTCCACACCTGGTTCAGCTCACCTACATACGCCGTTATTGCTGGCAACGACCCGAATGATCTCTTCACATTAACGCCGTTTTCGCCGTACTTCAACTGATGTGAGAGGATCACCAGAGTGTCTTCGATGCCCGCGTGCACGTCCACGCGTTCGAGGGGTGCTTCGTCCAATCGGGAGTATCTCTTGAGCGCGCCGACGATCCGCCGGATGGAGCCGATGGCGGTGCGGATCGTGCCGGCTGTCCGCGCCAAAAAGGCAACCTCGCGCAGGTAGCCGGCCAGCGGCGCCAGGCTCTTGTCACCGACCAGGGCACGAAGCTCGGGCGCGACGCGCTCGCCGATGACGCCCACCTCAGCCAGCATGGCGGCGGCCTCGGCGGCGCCATCGACGCCCGAAAATGCCGTCTTGAGCCGCCGCGCCTGCTGTCGGGCCTCGATGGAGGTCATCAACGGCGAAGACATCATCTCGGGCAAGAGCCCGTCGATGAGCTCGAAGAAGCGGACGGTCGAGGCCTGCGGCAGATCGAGCGCGGTCAGCGCCTGGGCGCAGTGGCCGAGCCGCCGGACGGTCTCCGAGAGCGCGTCGACGAGCCCCTGCACCGCCGCGGCCGGCGAGTTCACCTCGTGCGCGATCCCGGCCACCAGCATGCCGAGCCCGGCCATCTTCTCCGAATGGATCAGCTGTCCTTGCGCCTCGCCGAGCTCGTGCAACGTCCGCTCGATTTCGCTGTTCGCCTTCTCGAGCTCGGCGGTGCGCGCCCGGACGCGCGCCTCCAGCACCTCGGAGAAGGCGCGCACTTCGGTATAGAGACGCGCGTTCTCGATGGCGGTGGCGGTCTGATCGGCGAAGGTGACCAGAAGGCGCAGGTCCGCCTCGCCGAACGGCGCCTCGCCGAGCCGCCCGATGACGATGACGCCCACCAGCCGCTCTTTGAGGGTCAGCGGCGCCGCGATCACGGGACCGGTCAGGCCGGCGGAGAGCGCCGCGTCCATGAGCTGCGGATCGGCCTCCACGGCCGGCGTGCGGCGCGCGCGCCCCAGCGCGGAGACGGCGGCCGCCAGCTTGGCCAGCTGCCCGCCCACCGGCTCGCCCGCCACCGCGCGCACCACGAACTCCGGCGGATCGGCGCCGATCGCCAGCGCGATCGCCGCCGTCTTGCCGCCGAGGACGTTGAGCACCTCGGTGGCGACCGAGCGGAGCACCTGCCCGAGGTCGACGACCGTGCTGACCGCGCGCCCGACCTGGTGCACGGTGACCAGCTCGCGCACGCGCGCCGCCAGCCCCTCCTGGTTCTCCTTGAGGCTGCGCGTCATGATCCGGAACGCCTCGGCCAGATCGCCGATCTCATCGAGCGTGTCGACGGAGATGCTGGTGTCGAGATCGCCGCGCGCAATGGCCAGCGCGCCCGCGTGCAGGTCTTGCAGCGGCCTGGTCATCCGGCGCGTCAGCAGGTTAGACAGCACGATGGCCAGCAGCAGCGTCGCGAACACGCCCGAGACGAGGGTGACGACGGCGCGCCGTCGGGCCACCGCCAGCGGCTCGCGATCGACGGCCACGCCGAGCAGGCCGACCGAGGCCGCGTTCACGTCCTGCAGCTGTCCGAAGGCGACCGAGTACTCGTGCCCATCGACCTCCAGATCCGCCACGGAGGTCGCCGCGCCTGGGCCCGCCACGTGAAACCCGTGCGGCAGCGTCGGCCCGACCAGCCGCGCGCCCGTCGCCGCCATGAAGGTCGACGAGTTCGGATCGCGCCCGACGTAGACCACCACCTCGCGCCCGGCGCCGAGCGCGGCCTTGAGCCTGTCGACCATCGTCCAGTCGATCGGCACCGTCACCACCACCGCGCCAAGCAGGCGCAGCGCCGCGTCGGTGAGCGGCAGCGCGGCGCGCACCACCAGCCGGTCGCGCGCCCCCTCGATCGAAACCGTGCGCTCGTAGTCGAGCGCGCGCAGGATGACCGGCGAACGCGCGACCGGATCGAGGCCCGCCCGCCCCTCGCCGGTGAGCGTCTCGTCGCAACCCCCGCGTGAGCAGCGCGCCAGGATCCGCCCCGTGGCGTCGGTGATCTCGAACAGCGCGCTCGGCGTCGCCGTCGACAGCGCGCCCAGCCGCGCGCGAACCCTGACCGTGTCGGAGGCCGCCCGGGCCGCCAGGATCTCCGGATCGACGCCCAGCGCCGCGGCGCCCGCGGCCACCTCCTGCACCTGCTGCAGAAAGAGCCCGCGCGCGACCTGTAGCCCGCGCTCGGCCTCGAACTTGATCCCCTGCTCGACGCTGGAGAAAATGAGCGCGACCGCCACGAACGACACGGCGATCACCGGCCCGAGGGCGGCGAGGACGAGGGCGATGGAGAGCCGCCGGCGGAGGCCCGGCCGGTGGAGCGGCTGCGAGGTGGGGAGCGACCAGTTCGAGGCGCCGCGCCCCAGCCACTCGGGCGGACGATACATCGCCGAGGCGCGCAGGTTGCCGCTCGACGACTTGAAGCGGCTGTCGGTTGCCGACGGGCGCGCCGACCCCCTCGACCTGCCGCCGCCGAAGGACGACCGGCTCACTGGACGTGCTCCGCGAAACGATAGAGCCCCATCGCCGACGGCTGCACCACCAGGCCGCGAATGTTGGTCCGCTCGGCGAACACGACCTTGGAGTGCGCCAGGGGCACCCAAGGAACGTCGATGGCCAGGATCGCCTGCGCCTGCGAGTAGAGCCGCTCGCGCTCGGTGCGGTCGGTCGTTCGCTGCGCCATCCCGATGACGTCATGGAACCAGCCGTTGCTGTAGAACGCGATGTTCGACGGACGCGTGCCGGTCGTGTTGTCCGAGTCGAGCAGCGTGTAGAGGAAGCTGTCAGGATCGCCGTTGTCGTTGAACCACCCGTGCAGCGCCAGGTCGTGCTCGCCGGCCCAGAGCGCCCGCTGGTGGTCGGCCGGATCGCTGAGGATGACGTCGACCCGGATCCCGACCTCGGCCAGGCAGTGTTTGATGATGTCGGCGACCCGCGCCGGCGCCGGCATGTATTGGCTGGGCGCCGACGGCGCGAACAGCTTGAGCGGCGCCTCGCGGTCCCCCTGCCAGCCCGCCTCGGCCAGGAGCGCCCGCGCTTTGTCCGGATCGTAGGGATAGGTCACCACGTCCGAGCGCGCGCCCCAGACATTGGGCGGCAAGGGGCCGATCGCCGGAATGCCGAGCCCCTGATAGACCAGCTTGACCAGCGCCTCGGTGCGGATGGCGTGGGCGATCGCTCTGCGAATGCGGGGATCGTTGAGCGGCCTCCGCTGCGTGTTCATCGCCAGGTAGGAGACCAGCGCCGCCGGCGCCATCGCCAGCCGCAGATCGGGGTGCAGCCGCACCAGCGGCAGGTCGTCGGGCGCCAGCTGCTGGATCACGTCGGCGGCCCCCGACTCCAGCGCCTGCAGCCGCTGCTTGGAGTCGGCCATCGCCAGCAAGACCAGGTAGCGGGTGCGCGCCGGCTGATCCCAGTAGGTCGGGTTGCGCTCGAGCGTTATTCGATCGCCGGGGATCCACTCGACGAAACGGTAGGGCCCCGAGCCGACCGGGTGGCGCCCGAAGTCGTGCCCCCACCGCTTCACCGCCGTCGGCGAGACGATCGCCGCCGGCCCCATCGCCAGGTTGGCCAAAAAAGGGGCGTAGGGGCGATCGATCTCGAACTGCACCCGCAGGGGGCCGTTGGCGCGGACCCGGCGGATGTTGTGGTAGGCGCGCGTCCAGACGAAGTCGGATTCGTGGTTGGGATGCTCGGGGATGATCTGCCGTTCGAACGAGAAGACGACCGCGTCGGCGTCGACGGGCGTGCCGTCCTGAAAACGCATGTTCGGACGCAGCTCGAACGTCCAGACGGTGCCGTCCGAGCTGACCGACCAGCTGGTGGCCAGATCCGGCTCCGGCTCCAGGCGCCCCGGCGAAAAACGGACCAGGCGCCCGTAGACCTGCTCGGCGACCTCCAGCGATTCGAGATCGTTGGCGCGCGCCGGATCGAGGCTGACGGCGTCGGTCGAGCGCGCCACCACCAGGCGATCGGACGGACCGCCGGGCAACGGCTGGGTGGTCTTGCACCCGCCGAGCGCGCCGAGCAGCGCGACCGCGACGAGAGCGGACCGTATTTTCAACGCGTCCCCGTTCCGTGGCCGACCGGCGTCCCCGTCCCGTGGCCGACCGCGCCGAGCCGAATCCGGATCTCGGCCTGCTCGGCGCCGTCGACCCGCCGCAGATCGGCGGCCACGCCGGCGTACTCACCGGGCGCCACGCGCATGATCGGCAGGGTCGACTCGCGGCGCAGCACGATGACGTTGGGGCGCCCCGGCTCGACGTCGCGCGCCTCGACGAAGCGATAGCCGCCCGCGCGCGCCACCACCAGATCGCCGCCCGTCCCCGAGGCGTCGAGCCGCGCGGCGCCCGGCAGCTCGACCGTGGCGGTCATCCGGATCGGGACGTCGAAGCCGAGCATCAGCGACGTCGAACGCTGCGGCTCGGCGGCGAAGCGGCGGCCCGGCTGCGAACGAAAGAACGTGGGCGCGATCCGCATCTCGCGGGCGCCGACCCCCGACCGATCGACCGGCACCGCCAGGTGCGCGCTGACGAACGAGTAGCGTACGCGCGCCGTGCCGACGCGGCCCGAGGCGTCGCGCGGCAGGTCGACCTCCAGATCGCGCAGGCGCGCGCCCGGGAACTGCACGCCCAGCCAGCGCTGCTCGAAGTCCTCGCGCAGGCGGACGCGATCGGCGCCCAGTCGATCGACCAGGTCGGCCCACTCGAGCGCCGGCCACCCGGCCAGCTCCTCGGTCGCCACCGCCGAGCCGCCCCCGCGCTCGTCGAGCCGGATGGTCATGTCGATGGTCCGCCGGTCGGCGCCCGCGCTGCTGCGCGCGACGCCAAAGCGGCCATCGCGCAGGCTGAGCGTGCGCGCACCGTCGAGCCCCGGGGGCACGTAGCCGAACGCCGCGTGGCGAAGCCGAAGATCGGCGTAAGTGGTCTTGCCCCCGAGATCGAAGCCGATCAGCGTGTCGCCGAAATCGTCCAGCTCCTGCGGCGGCGTGGCCGCGGCTTCGTCGGCAACCAGTCGGGAGCGGACCAGCACCGCGGCGGCCGGGAGGTCCAGCTCCCCGGCCAACGCCAGCGTCAGCGCGACCCGGCTGCCGCGTCCACGCGCCAGCGTGAACGACGCCGGCTCGGCCAGCTCGTCGGTCGCCTCGACATTCTCCGTCACCCAGTCGACGATCGCCGCGGCGAGCCGGGCCCGGTCGCCCCCCGCCGCCGCCGCGATCTTCCGGGCCAACGCCGCCACCTCGGGCGAGACGCGGACGGCGTCGTGCAGCTCCTCGGTGAGGTAGCGGGCCCAGGTCGTCCACCCCACCCCGCTCGACACCCGCACCGAGGGGACGTACTCGATCGCCGGCACCGCCGAGCGCTCGGCGTAGAGCTGGGGGACGTTCGTCGCCGCGAAGCTGGTGATTCGCGCTCCGTCGGGCGCGTCGCGCGTCTCGCCCTTCGGCGCTCCGGCCCGCGCGTCGACGGCGATCGGCAGCCCGGCCGGCGTCACCAGCACCAGCTCGCTGCGGGCGATCGGCGCGTCGAACGACTGGAAGAAGAACCGCTCGGCCAGAAAGCCGGGCGCGAACGCCTCCGACGGCGCGTGCGTCTCCAGCAGCTCCCACTCGAGGTAATCGCCGATCGCCAGATCGGGGGCGGAGATCGTCTCCTTGCCGGCGATCTCCTCCGGCTCGCGCGTGGTGCCGTCAGGCTTGTGGGTCCGCAGGGTCAGGATCTCGGCCCCCTCGGGAATCTGGATTTCGCCCCAGCGATCGATGGCGTCCTTGCTGTCGACCCGCACGATCTCGTGGGTGAGGGTCATGGTGGCGCCGCTCGCGAACACGCGGGTGACCGCGCGATCGAGGACCATCACCGCCGGGGCCGCGTAGTGGCCGCCCGCCGTTTGAAAGGCGCGGACGGCGGCGCGCCCGTCGACGCGGAACCGGTCGAGCGGCAGCGGCACGCCGAGCACGCGCGCCGAGCGCCGGACCTCGGAAACGTCGGGGCGGGCGGCGAGCGCCACGGCGATCGTCCGGCGCGCAGCTTCAGCCTGGCCGGCCGCCGCCTGCGCGTCGGCCAGGCGCACCTGGCGCAGCGGGTCCTGCGGATCGCGCGCGACCAGCGCGGCGAGCTCCGCGAGCGCCTCGGCGGAGCGCCCTTGGCCGGACAGAAGGAGGGCAAGGTCCCCCGACAGATCGTCCCGATCGGGATCGAGCTTGAGCGCGCGGCGCAGAAGAGCGATCGCCTCCTCGGTCCGGCCGCGCGCGCGATCGCGATCGACACGCTCCCCAACGTCGCCCCCGCAGGCGACGAGCGCCGCGTCGAGCTCATCTGCGCGCGATAGCTGACGGCGCTCCTCGGCCTCGCGCCGCAGCGCCTCGAGCACCGGACAGGGCGTCGCCGCCGGCGCGGTCTTCCGGGCGGCGTCACCGAGAGCGCCGGCCGCGTCGAAATCGAGACCGCGCCCGGCCAGCACGCGGGCCAGCAGGAGATCGGGCGCCCACCAGCCGGGCGCGGCGCTGCCGGCCCGGCGCGCGTCGACCAGGGCGTCGCGCGGACGATCGTCGTCCATCTCCACCGCGGCCAGCGTCTGCCAGGGCCGCCCGAGCCCCGGATCGACGGCGACCGCTCGACGCAGGAGCCGGCGCGCGGCGTCGCGCGAGAGCGGCGCCGGGCGGGTCGGATCGTCGCGCGCGATCGCGCCGGCCAGCGCCAGCCCGACGGCGAAGCGCGGCCGCGCGGCCAGGCGCTCCAGCGCCACCGCCACCTCGTCGACGGCGCCTCGGCGCTCGGCGGCGAAGGCATCGCAGTAGTCGCCGAGCGCCGCGGCGCCGGGCGCGGCCGACAGCCAGGGCGCCGGCCCCTCGGCACCGAGCGCCAGCGGCGCCACGGCGGGCGAGGACGCCGCCCTCGGATCGACGAACTGGACGCTGACGCCCGCCCGCGTGGGCAGCACGAAGAGGCCGAGCCGAGCCTCGCCGGCGCCGTTGGCGATCCGCAGCGTCAGGTCGTGACGCCCCGCCGAAAGGGCCACCCGCAGCGCCGAGAGGCGCGGGCCGTAGCGCCGTCCCGACCCGTGCGCCAGCGCCGTGCCGCCGTCGATCACCAGCCGCGCCTCGTCGGAGTACTCGACGACGACATCGTAGTCGCCGGCCGGCACCTCGATCGCCGCGCGCAGCAGGCGGGCGTCCTGGCGTCCGTCCGCCGACAGCGGAACGTCGAGGTGGCAGCCCGAGGCGGTCAGCGGACGCCACTCCCCAGGCGCCCGCGGCACGATGGGCGCCGCGCGATCGAGGTCGAGGTGCGCGAAAGGACCGAGCGATCCGACCTCGAAGGCCAGCTCGGCGCAGCCGTCCGCGCGCGCTGCCTGCGCGAGCGCCCCGGCGTCTTCGGCCTCACGCGCGATCTCGTCGGCCAAGAGCGCGAGCTCGACACGCGCCAACCAGGGGAGCGCAGGCGCGCGCGCCAGCTCGCCCGGACGCAACACCGCCGCGATCCGCGTTCGGTCGGCCGGCCCGATCTCGCCCCACAACGCGCGCACGCGACCGGCCGCCACCGGCGCCAGCAGGCGCGCGATCGGCGCCGCCGCCGGATCGGCCGCGGAGGCGAGCGCGATCAAGGTGGCGACCTGGTCGGCGAGCGCCGCCAGGCTCTCGCCGCGCTCGTAGGCGATGGTGCCGCGGCCGAAGAGCGCGATCGGATCGGCCGGGGCGGCCGCCAGGCGAGCGGCAAAGAGGCGCTCCGCCTCCGGGCGGCGGCCCTCGGCGAGCGCCGCCCAGCCGGCGAACGCGGGCTCGGACGCGGGGGCCGGGCGGCGCGGGATCGTCGCGCACCCTGCCAGGCCACCGGCCGCGATCAAGCAGAGGCCTCGCGCCAGGCGCCTCACGAACCGGCCTCGCCCGGACCGACCACCAGCCGGGCCTGGATGGCGGCGTCGATCTCGCCCAGGAAGGCCCGAAACCGCGGGTACTCGTCGGGCGCGATCCGCGAGCGCGCCACGTCGAGGAACGATCGGACGCGCACGACGTCGCCGTCGGCGCTGACGTCCAGGTGAAACCGACCGAACGTGCTCTCGACCTCGCGCGCGGCGTCGCCGCCGAGGCCACCGCCGAGGACGTGCCAGCCTGGCGGCAGCTTGTAGGTCAGCTCCTCGTCGTGTTGCCAGGGATAGGCGAGCACCAGATCCTGGCGCCGGACCGACAGGCGAGCGTAGGTCCGCACGAAGTCGGGGTCCCTCCCGCTCACCGGCAGCTCGACCGCGCGGGACCCAACCACCTGACCGAAACGGGGAACGGCGATGGAGGCGCGCACCGTCACCGGCGCGTCGCGATCGCCGATGGCGGGCATCTCGACTGAGGTGAGCCGCGCGCCGGAGAAGCGGCCGTCCCAGACGCGCCCGTAGCGCTCGGCGCGCTCGCCCGGCGTCTGGTAGTGCTCGCGCCAGTTGGCCGCCGCAGCGCCGCGGATCGCCAGCGACTCGTCGATGCGGGCGTCGCCCGTCGGATCGATCGCCAGCTGCCACCGGCGCTCGACCCGGTTCGCGCTCGAGGGGAGCACCGGCGTCTCGGTCAGCACGCCCCCCTGCGGGCCGACCCGCAGCACCATCACCCCCTGATCCTCCGTGGGAAGCTCGGTGAGGCCGGAGAACTCCGCCGTGCCGTCCAGGTATCGATCGAGCTTGGGTACGTAGACGATGGCGTGGTCGAACACCGCCAGCGACGCCGGCTGGGGGTCGAGACGGCCTCCATGACGGGTGCGCACCAGGACCAGGTCGGCGGCTACGTTGACCTCGCGCAGGAGCGCGACCAGCAGCGACGCCTTGTCCTTGCAGTCGCCGAAGCGCCGCGCCAGCACCTGCGTCACCTTGTAGGGCTTGTAGCCGTGAATGCCGAACTCGAGGCCGACGTAGCGGGTGTTCTCGACGACGAAGTCGTAGACCGCGCGCACGCGGGCCTCGTCGGTCATCTCCGGCGTGACGAGCCCGCGCGCCGTCCGCCGGATGTCGTCGTCGGCCGCCAGCTGATCCTCGACCAGGTGCCAGTACCAGGCGCCGACCTCGCCCCAGGTGGCGTAGGTGCTGACGTGGAGGTAGGGCGCCGTCTCCGCCGTCCCCGGCATGGCCGGCTCGGCGTCGATCTTGGCGACGTCGGTGGCGGCGAAGTGATAGACGCGATCGTCGCCCTCGACGGAGATCTTCTGTTCGAGGTGGGCGACGCGCGGCTGATTGGCGTGGATCGGTCGGCTCTTGGGCGCGATGAGCGTGTAGTCCCAGCGACGCTTGGGGATCGTCTCGGCGACGAACTGCAGGTCACCGAAGTAGTCGGCCATCTGGTTTTCGCTGCTGACGTCGTCGACCAGATACTGAATCTCGACCACGTCGCCCGGGCGCAGCCCTTCGAAGCGCACCACCTCGGCGCGGTTGTCGTAGTAGAGGCCGTACCAGGGCTCGGAGAGGTCCTCGTCGCTGCGATCGGTCGCCTCCAGCACCTCCAGCGCGCCGCGCGCGTCGCGCCGGTAGATGCGGGCCTGGCGGATGTCGACCTCTTCGCTGCCGGGCGTGTAGTGGACCTCGAACTCCTTGTTGTCCTCGGCGCCGCGTTCGCTCAGCACCTCGACCACCCGCTGCGCGAAGGTCCGCGACAGACCGTTCTTGTGCACCCGCACCACCCGGCGATCGAGCAGCACCACGGCGGTGTCGCCCGTCGCCGCCACCGTCGGCGGATGCGCCGGCACCAGCGCCCCCGCCTCCTCGGCGAAACGACGGGCCAGCTCGTCGGCGTCGGTCGGATCGGCCCGGTCGCCGGCCACCAATCGATCGACACAGCGCTTGAGCTCGGGATCCTGAGGCCGCAGCGCCAGAGCGGCGCGCAGCCGACCGAGCGCCTCGTCGGTCCGCCCCAGGCGATGCAGCAACTTCCCGAGCGCGATCAGCGTCTCGGGATCGTCCGGCAGCCGCGCGGCGAGCGCGGTCAGCTCCGCCCGCGCCTGCTCGGCGTCGCCGGCGCCTTCGTCGAAGCGCGCCAGCTCGACGGTCAGCGACGGCAGATCCGGCCGCAGCGCCGCCGCGGCGGCGAGCCGCGCGCGGGCCTCCCGGCCGTCACCGCGCGCGCGGGCGCGGACGGCCAACTGGTGCAGCAGATCGACCTCCTGGCGGCGCTCTCCCGCCAGCGCCGTCAGCTCACGATCGCTCTCGCCCCGGCGTCCGGCGGCCTCGTAGAGCCGCGCGGCTGCCCGGCGGACATGCGGCAGCGTCCGCACGGCGGCCGGCAACGCCTCGAGGCGCGCCACCGCCGCCAGCGGCAGCGCCGCTTCGGATTCGTCGTCGGCCAGCGCCAGCGCCGCTGGCCAGCAGCCGGGATCGATGGTCAACGCCTGGCGAAAAGACTCGGTCGCCCGCGCCTCGCGCCGCTCCGTTCGGGCCAGCTCGCCGAGCCGCGCGAGCAAGAGCGCGCGCCAGGCCGGTGAGATTTCCTGCTCGGAAGAGTGCTCCAGCGCGCGACGGCGCGCATCGTCGTTGTCGGCGACCTCGGCCGCCACCAGGTACGCTCCCGGCGAGGGCCGCACCGCCAGCGATCGCTCCGCCGCGTCGGCCGCCGCGCGCGCCTCTCGATCGCGCGGCGCGATCCAGGCCAGAGCGCGCGCCAAGTCGAGCCAGGCCTCGGCCGCCTCCGGGCCGCGAGCCGCCTCGGCGCGCCGCTCGAGCAGGAGATCGAGCGACGCAACGGCGGGACTCGTCGCCGGATGCTTCGCCGGTCGCGCCGGCGGGGAGACCCACCTGGCGTGCGCCGGCGGCGTCTCCGCCTCGGCCGCCGAGGAGAGCGGCGCGAGCGGTGCCCCCGAGGGCTGCGTCAGCCGCGCGTAGAGGCGCCAAGCGCCATCGACGACGACCGTCTTGATCAGGATCCGGTTCCAGCCGCGCCCGAGCCGGATCCCCGCCGCGTCTTGATCGAGCGCCGCCGGCCGGACCACGTCGTGCGCGAACACCAGCGCGCCGTTCACCCAAACCTTGATTGGCCCCGGCGACCCGAGCCGCAGCGCCACCGCCCGCTCGCGATCGCTGTGTACGAACGCCGCCACGTAGGCGACCGCCTGGTCATCGGGGCGCAAGAGGCCGTCGAGGTAGAGCGCCCCCTCTCGTACGGCCGCGTCCGCCGCGCGCCAGGCGACGTCGCGCGCCTTCCCCGGATAGCTGCGTCCGAGCTGCGGTGGTCCGCGCTCCGACTCGGGCGGGAACGCCGTCCCGAAGCTGGCGCGCCCCTCCCCGAAAGGACCGATCACCAGCGGGTGCGCCAGGAATCCCAGGCCGCCGCGCAACGTCGCCGCTTCGCTGTGCGCGCCGCGCTCGTCGCACAGGTGCGCCAGCAGGAAGGCCGCCTGGGCCGCCACCAGCGGGTGCGCGCCCGGCGCCACGCCCTGGCGCACGGCGGCCTCGAGCGCCGCCGGCGCGACCTCCTCGTCGAGCGCCGCCAGCTCCGCCAGCGCGGCGATCGCCTGCGGCCGCTCCGCCTCGGCGGCGAGCCGCGCGCTCGCCCGGGCCAGCGTCTCGTCGTAAGCGCCGGCGGCCGCCGCGTGACCCGCCGTGACCACGAAGATGGCCACGAAGACGCATCCCCCGAGCGCCATCGCAGCCCTCATCTTCACCATGGGCGGGACGATTATAGCCGGAAAGCGCTGGGCTACCGCTGATCGAAGTAGCGGGAGATCGCGTCGCGCAGGGCCAGCCGCGCGCGGTGAAGTCTGGTCTTCACCGTGGGGATGGAGATCTGGAGCACCTCGGCGGTCTCTTCGGTCGACAGCCCCTCGACGTCACGGACGAGGAAGACCGTCCGGTAGATCTCCGGCAGCTCATCGACCGCGGCCTGGATGCGGCGGCGCAGCTCGTCCGACTGAAGCTCGTCGTCGGGCCGCTTGGCCCAGTTTTCACCGGAGGCCGGCAGGTGTCCGTAGTTGTCGAGGTAGTCGACCGGCAGCTCCTCGGTGGAGATCTCCGGGTGGCGACGCTGGGCGCGCAGCCGCATCAGCGCCGCGTTGGTGGCGACGCGGTAGAGCCAGCTGCCGAACTGGGAGTCCCCCTTGAAGGTGTCGAGCTTGCGCCAGACCGACAGGAACGTGTCCTGCAGGATCTCCTTTGCCTCGGTCTCATTGCGCACGAAGCGGTAGGCGAGCCGGAAGATCTTGTCCTCGTAGCGCTCGACCAGCTCCTCGAAGGCGGCGAAGTCCTGACCGCGCGCGCGCGCGACCAGCTCCTCGTCGGTGACCACGGGGGCGCCGGCGGCGGTCGGTTGAGGTGGTGGCGGGGTCGACATCGGAGGTGAAGCGGGAATTCTCCCAGATAATGACCTCCGCCGATAGCGTGGTAAGACTTGCCGCATGCACGCACGGGCCGCGGCGGCTTTGGCACTCCTCGCCGGCACGGCGGCCCCGCCGTCACCGACGGGTGACCTGCCGCAGATCTCCTACGAAAAATATACGCTTCCGAATGGTCTCGAGGTGATCCTCCACGAGGACCACCGCATGCCGGAGGTGGCGGTCGACGTCTGGTACAAGGTCGGCTCGCGCGACGAGGCGCCCGGCCACACCGGCTTCGCGCACCTTTTCGAGCACATCATGTTCCAGGGGACCAAGCACATCCCCGAGGACAAGTACTTCGAATTCCTGCAGAAGGCCGGCGCCTCGAACGTCAACGGCTCGACCGCCGCCGATCGCACCAACTATTATGAGGTGGTCCCGGCGAACCAGCTCGAGCTGGCGCTCTGGCTGGAGAGCGACCGCATGGGGTTCCTGCTGGAGCGGCCGTCCTTCAAGGAGACGCTCGACAACCAGCGCGACGTGGTCAAGAACGAGAAGCGGCAGCGCTACGAGAACCGACCCGCCGGGCTCATCTCGCAGGTGCTGGCCGAGGCGCTCTACCCGCCCGACCACCCCTACCACCACGAGGTGATCGGCTCGATGGAGGATCTGTCGGCCGCCTCGGTCGACGACGTGAAGTCCTTCTTTCGCACCTACTACGCCCCCAACAACGCCACCCTGGTCGTCGCCGGCGACATCGATCGCGCCAAGACGAAGGAGCTCGTCGACCGGTACTTCGGGGCGATCCCGCCCGGAACGCCGGTGGTGCGGCGCCCCGGCGGCGTGGTCCACCTTCCGGCGCCAGAGCGGATCGCCATGGAGGCGAAGATCCAGCAGCCGCAGCTCTACGTCGACTACCCGTCGCCGGCCAACTTCACGCCGGGCGACCGCGAGCTCGACGTGCTGGCCAACGTCCTCGGGAACGGCAAGTCGTCGCGCCTCTACAAGCGCCTGGTCTACGACCTCAAGATCGCGCAGTCGGTGAGCGCCTCGCAGCAGAGCCAGCTCTTGGCCAGCACCTTCGAGATCACCGCCTCGCCGATGCCGGGGCACACGCTGGACGAGATCCTGGCGGTCATCGATCAGGAGATCGCCGCGCTCAAGGCCAAGCCGATCGACGAGGCCGAGCTCGATCGGGCGAAGAACCAGATCGAATCCGAGAACGTGCGTAGCCTCGAGCCTCTGCTGGCCCGCGCCGAGCGGCTCCAGTCGTACAACTATCTCCTCAACGACCCGGGGTTCTTGACCGAGGACCTCCGGCGCTACCGGATGGTCGACGCCGGCGCGGTCGAGCGCACCGCCCAGGAGGTCCTGACCAAGGACGGACGGGTGGTGGTGACGATCGAGCCCAACCCCGAGGCGCCGATCATGGGACGGGTGAAAAAATGACGAGCCGCCGCCATTCGATGGTGCTGCCGGCGGCTTCCCTGCTGCTGGCGGGGCTCTCCTGTGCCACGCCGCCCGCGCCCAAGCCGGCGATCGCCGCGGTGCCGCCCGTGTCGCCCACGATCGTCGTCAGCGCCGCACCCGCGCCGGCCTCTCCCCCGGTCGCCGCCCGCCTGACGCCCGACGCCCCCTTCCGGCAGCAAGCGCCCAGCGCGGGCCCCGAGACGGCGTTTCATCCGCCGCACTGGAAACGGTTCAAGCTGAAGAACGGCCTCGACGTTTTTCTGGTCGAGTTTCACGACCTTCCGCTCATCGACTTCAACTTGATGGTGAAGACTGGCGGCGCCGCCAACCCGGCCGACCGCGCCGGCCTGGCGGACCTGACCGCCCGCATGCTGGACGAGGGGACCAAGACGCGGGGCGCGATCGAGATCGCCGACCAGGTCGCGGCGCTGGGGGCGACGCTGTCGACCGGCGGCACCTGGGACGCCTCCAACGTCAGCCTCTCGACCCTGAGCAAGAACCTCGATCCCGCGCTGGCGATCTTCGCCGACGTCGTGCAGCACCCGGCGTTCGAGGACAAGGAGTTCACGCGCGTCCGCGACAACCTGCTGACCGCCATCGCCCGCCGCAAGGACAGCCCGCCGACGGTCGCCACGCTGGCGCTCAGCCACCTCCTCTACGGCGCCAAGCACCCCTACGGCTGGCCGATGAGCGGCACCGAGGCCTCGATCAAGAGGCTGACGCCGGCCGACCTGCGCGCCTTCTACGAATCCAACTATCATCCCAACAACGCCGCGCTGATCGTCGCCGGGGACACCACCGAGGCCGCGCTGCGCGGCAAGCTGGAGGCGGCCTTCAAGGGCTGGCGCGGCAAACACATCGCTGGCCGCCGGGTTCCCCCGCCGTCAGGCGCCGCGCCCGAGACCAAGATCTTCCTCATCGACAAGGCCGGCGCGCCGCAGTCGTCGATCCGGGTCGGCCTGGTCGGCATCGAGCGCCAGAGCCCCGACTACTTCCCGGTGACGGTGATGAACCTGATCCTAGGCGGCGGCTTTTACCGGCTCGATCTCAACTTGCGCGAGGGGAAGGGCTGGACCTACGGCGCGCGTTCCAGCTTCGACAGCCGCAAGACGCCGGGGCCGTTCTCGGCCGGGGGCGAGTTCGTGGCCCCGCACAGCGCCGACTCGGTCGCCGAGATCCTCAAGGAGCTGAACGCCATCCGCGACGGCGACGTCACCGATGCGGAGCTGGCGCGCGCCAAGGATCAGATCGTGAAGTCGTTCCCGGCCCGCTTCGCCACCCGGGCCAACGTCGCCGCCCAGCTCGCCGAGCTGGCGGTGTTCAATTTCCCCGACAGCTACCTGGCCGACTACACGCGCAAGGTGGCGGCGGTCACCAAGGACGATGTCCGGCGCGTGGCACGGAAATATCTCGAACCGGCGCACCTGACCATCGTGGTGGTCGGGGACCGCAAGACGATCGAGGGGCCGCTCGCCAAGCTGGCGCCGGTGGAGATCCGCGACCTCGACGGCGAGCCCGTGACGACGGGCACGGCTGACAACCCGGCCGCAAACGGGCAAGCTCACCCCGATCATGACGACCGACGACCTTGAAAACGACGCCTGCTGCCAGGCGGGGGTCGCGGACGCGACCGTCCGGGCGGCGGAGGAGCGTCGAAACAAGGTCCGGCGGGTTTTCTGGATCACCCTCGGGCTCAACTCGCTGGTCGCGGTCAGCAAGGCGCTCTACAGCTACGTCTCCGGCTCCCTGACGCTCGGCGCCGACTCGCTCCACGCGGTGCTCGACGCCTCGTCGAACGTGCTGGCGCTGTTCAGCCTGGGGTGGGCCGCCGCGCCGGCCGATCCACGCCACCCCTACGGGCGCCAGAAGATCGAGATCCTGGCGGCGCTGGGGATCGGCGTCCTGATCGTCGTCGGCCTCCTCGAATTCGCCGAGGCGGCCATCCGGGGCCTGCACGCGGGGCGGATGGCGCCGCACGTCGGGTGGGCCGGCTTTGCCATCGTGCTGGCGACGATGGGGATCAACCTCTTCGTCGCGCGCTACGAGCACCACCAGGGGCACGAGCTCCACAGCGAGCTGCTGCACGCCGACGCGCACCATGCGACTTCGGACTTCTACGCGTCGGGCGCGGTTTTGGCGTCGTTCATCGGCGTCCGGCTGGGAATCGGCTGGGCCGACGGCGCGGCGACGCTGCTGCTGGTGGTCCTCATCTGGCAGGCAGCCTGGAAGGTCTTTCGGGACAACATCCCCATCCTCATCGATGCCGCCCGGCTCGATCCGGACGGCGTCGCGGAGTTGGCACGGTCGGTGAGCGGCGTCAGCGACGTCCATCGGGTCCGCTCGCGCGGAATGCGGCGGGCCGTGGAGCTGGATCTACACCTGGAGGTAGACCCCGACATGAGCGTCATCGAGGCGCACAGGCTGGCCCAGCAAATCGAACGCGAGGTAAAGGTAAAGTTTCCTGAGGTTTCCGACGTAATCATCCACGTCGAGCCAAGGTCCCGCACGGAGTCCCGCACGGAGCCCCAAACGGATTCCCGCAGGTAACCAAACACGACGGCCCGATAGCTTGACACCCCCGGACATACCGATAAGATAGCGCCCGCGTTAGTTTAAGTTCCACGCAGCAAAGCTCCCGCTAGGGGAGCGCTTCACCAAAACCGGTTCCAAACCCCACACCCGAGAGTCGAATGCCGCGCAACATTGCGCGCGCGCGAGGAGACACGAGATGCAGGCACTCGCCCAGTTCCTAGAGCAAGGTGGCACCCTGATGTACGTCAACCTGGTGGTGTCCATCATCACCTTGGCGTTCATCGTGGATCGAACCATCTTCTTCCTCGGTAAGGGGTCCGTGAACGCCAAGGCGTTCCTCGAGCAGATTCGGAAGCTGGTTCTGGCCAACAACATCGACCGCGCCGTCAAGCTCTGCTCGGCGACGGAAGCCCCGGTGGCCCAGGTGGCCCGTGCCGGTCTCCAGCGGGTTCACCGTGGCGAGATCGCCATCGCCCAGGCGATCGAAGAGACGCTGGTCGACGTGACGCCGCTCCTCAAGAAGCGCGTCCAGATCCTCTGGTCGGTGGCGAACATCGCCACCCTCGTCGGCCTCCTCGGAACGGTCATCGGCCTCATCCGGGCATTCGGCGCCGTCGCGGCCGCCAAGCCGGAAGAGCGTTCGGCACTGCTCGCCAAGGGTATTTCCGAGGCGCTCAACAACACCGCCATGGGCCTCAGCATCGCGGTGACCTGTATCATCGCGCACGCCATCCTCTCGTCGGCCTCGAAGAAGCAGGTCGGTGACCTGGAAGGCTTCGCGCTCAAGCTCGAAAACCTGCTGGCCGAGTCGGCCCAGGGCGGAGCGAAGGCCTAGTTCGCGACCTGACGACGAACGAATGAAAGGGCCAAGCGTCCCATGACGAGAAGCCAGGTCCGAGCGGCATGCCGCCGTATGCGCGACCATGTCGAGGAGATCGAGGAAGAGGCAGGCGAGCTCAACCTCGTCCCTTACATGGACATCGTCACCAACATCATCATCTTCCTGCTCGCCTCGGTCGTGAATCAGGTCGCGCTCGGGAACGTCAACGTGACCGTTCCCACCATCTCCTCCGGCAGCGGCTCGTCCGCCGACCAGCCTCCTCCCGAAAAGCCGCCGCTCAACCTGACGGTCTCCGTCGGCGCCACCGGCTTCACCGTCGCCGCTTCGGGTGGCGTGCTGCCAATCATCCCCAAGCTGCCCAACGGCCAATACGACTACGCGGGGTTGACGACCAAGTTGAAAGAGATCAAGTCGAACCCGGACAACGCGACCGAGACCAAAGCCAACTTCAACGCCGACGCCAGCACGCCCTATGACGTGGTCATCGCCACTCTCGATGCCATGCGCCAAGAAGAGGGCGGCAAGATCTTGTTCCCTGACGTCTCCTTCGCCGCGGGGATCCTCTAATGCCGATGGCCAACGAGATCTCGCGGCTGGAGGGGAAGAAGGCGATCCGCTCCTACGCCCGAAAGCTCTCCGAGCCGGAGGTCATCAAAGACCTCAACATCACCCCGATGATGGACATGATGACCATCATCCTGGTGTTCTTGTTGAAGTCGTTCTCCTCGTCGACATCGACCATCAACTTCGACCAGAACCTGCAGATCCCGAAGTCGATCACCCAGCTGAAGCCCAAGCTGGCAGTGACGGTGACGGTGACCAAGAAGGTGTTGCTGGTCGAGGGTGACGGCGTCGCGCCGATCAACCAGGGGCGCATCGATCCGGCGATGAAGCGCGACGGCGAGAACGGCTACTACATCTCGCCGCTGGTCGACATCCTCGAGAAGCACGCCAAGCGCGAGCGGAAGGTCGCCGAGCTGACCGGGCAGAAATTCGAGGCGCAGCTGATGATCGTGGCCGACCAGACCACGCCCTACCGGCTCCTCACGGAAATCATCTATTCGTGTGGCCAAGCCGGGTACGCGAACTACCGGCTGCTGGTTCTCAAAGCCAAGGGCGACTGAGAGCGCTCGCTTCGCGGACGGGGCTGCGCGCCCCTCCCGCGGGCCCCTCCCCTGCGGAACGCCCTGGCACGGCCTGCATTCAGGCTGACATAGATGTCCCGGTTGGACGCTGGAGGCAGGCAACCGGCGTGATGTCGGTCCGGTTTTCGGCCCTGAATGTGGCAGAGCCTTTGCTGTAGCTGTGCCCATGACTTCATCCCATCGAAGGGCTGGACTGTTGTTGCTAACCGTTCTTCCGGCGTTCGTCGCCTGCGGATCGTCGAAGCTGGTGAGCACGGACGCCGGCCGGGACACCAAGACGGACGCCGTGGCAGTCGATACGGCGGCCGGGGACGGCGGGAGCTGTCCGGCGGCATCGATCGGGCCCTTGAGCACGGCGAGCGCGGGCCGTCCCTTCGGCTGGCTGTTCACGGCAGCCGGCAGCGACGCTGGAACAATCACTGACGCCGGCGTTGGCGGGCGGACAGACGCCGCCACCGCAACCGATGGAGCGGTCGACGGCGGGGCCGGCCCGGCCCGCTGCCAGGTCGTGCCGTCGACGGGATTCCCCGGGGTCAGCTGCCTCGGGACGGCCTCGTTGCAGTCGGGATCGTCGGGTCCGAGGGTCGTGTTCGAGGACGGCGCCAGCCTCACCTGGAACGGGAGCTTGCCGGCGCTGAGCATGCCTTTCGTTCGACAGGCGGCGGGCGATCAGGTGTGGGTCGACTTCGAGCAGCGCACCACCGTCGTCTGTCCCGTCTGTGGGGCCTATACGACCAACACCCTCGAGCTGCGAGACAGTGCCGGCGGCGCCGTGCGCTTCTACGACCAGGCGGGAGACGTTCTCCCCGCTCTGACGGGTGCGCAGGTGGTGGAGATTTTCGGGGTCACGGCGATCGCCGTTCAGAACTGCAGCTTTCATACGGCAGCGACCTACGGCTGCGCCAGCTTCGTGCGCACCGAGTTCGATCACAGGCTCGCGACGACACCCGCTTCGACCATCCCGGACGCCACCTGGACGGAGGTCGGCTCGCCGAACGGCAAATACCAGGTTTTCTGGGCCTCGAGCTCCGAGACGGAGGTGCACTACGACACCAACTGCTTGGACGGCGCCGGGATCGCGACCGACAACGGGTTCGTGGCCGCGCTGGTCGCGCCGTAGCGGCCGTCTTCGCCTTGGGGAGACCTTCGGAAACCAGCCGTTGGCTCTCTGGACTTCGCGGGGGGTTTGGTTTAAACAGCCCGCGCGATGATGAGATCTCGTCTGTCCGTCCTGGCCGGTGTTCTGGCGTCGTTGGTCCTTTCGCTCGTGGCCTTGCCTGCGTTCGCACAGGGACACGAAGGGGGTGAGGCGACCCTCGTCCTGCCCGACCTCGGGAGCGTCAACTTTCTGGGATCGACGCCGGGGAGCACGTTGCTCTCGGGCGGGATCGTCGTCTGCATCCTGGGGCTGGTGTTCGGGTTGGTGATCTACCGCCAGCTCAAGAACATGCCGGTCCACAAGTCGATGCTGGAGATCTCGGAGCTCATCTACGAGACCTGCAAGACCTACCTCGTCACGCAGGGGAAGTTCATCCTGCTCCTGGAGGTCTTCATCGGCATCATCATGGTCTTCTACTTCGGCGTGCTCCGGCACTTCGAGCCGGTGAAGGTCGCCGTCATCCTGCTCTTCTCGCTGATCGGCATCGGCGGCAGCTACGGCGTGGCCTGGTTCGGCATCCGCATCAACACCTTCGCCAACTCGCGCACCGCCTACGCCAGCCTCAAGGGAAAGCCCTACCCCATCTATGCCATCCCGCTGAAGGCCGGGATGAGCATCGGCATGCTGCTCATCAGCGTCGAGCTGGTGATGATGCTCTGCATTCTCCTCTTCTTGCCGCGGGACTACGCCGGTGCCTGCTTCATCGGGTTCGCCATCGGCGAGTCGCTGGGCGCCTCGGCGCTGCGCATCGCGGGCGGCATCTTCACCAAGATCGCCGACATCGGGTCGGACCTGATGAAGATCGTCTTCAACATCAAGGAAGACGACGCGCGCAACCCGGGCGTCATCGCCGACTGCACCGGTGACAACGCCGGCGACTCGGTGGGCCCCAGCGCCGACGGGTTCGAGACCTACGGCGTCACCGGCGTCGCGCTCATCACCTTCATCCTGCTGGCGGTCTCCGAGGCCGAGGTGCAGGTCCAGCTGCTGGTCTGGATCTTCGCCATGCGGATCATGATGATCGTCTCGAGCGGCCTGTCGTACCTGTTCAACGAGGCGGTGGTGAAGGGGCGCTACGCCAACGCCGACAAGATGAACTTCGAAAAGCCACTCACCCAGCTGGTGTGGGTCACCTCGCTGGTCTCGGTCGGCATGACCTACATCGTGTCTTACCTGCTGGTGCCCCGCCTCGGGCCCGTCGGCGACGACTCGCTCTGGTGGAAGCTCTCGACCATCATCACCTGCGGCACGCTGGCCGGCGCCATCATCCCCGAGGTGATCAAGGTCTTCACCTCGACCGAGTCGAAGCACGTCAAGGAGGTCGTCACCGCGTCGCGCGAAGGCGGCCCCTCGCTCAACATCCTGGCCGGTCTCACCGCCGGGAACTTCAGCGCTTACTGGATGGGCCTGGTCATCGTGGCCTTGATGGGGATCGGCTACGGCGTCAGCACGCTGGGCCTCGGCGAGATCATGAAGGCGCCGGCGGTGTTCGCCTTCGGCCTGGTGGCCTTCGGCTTCCTCGGGATGGGCCCGGTGACCATCGCGGTCGACTCCTACGGCCCGGTCACCGACAACGCGCAGTCGGTCTACGAGCTGTCGGTGATCGAGACGATCCCGAACGTCAAAGAAGAGATCAAGAAGACCGAAGGGTGGGACGTCAACTTCGAGCGCGCCAAGCACCTCCTCGAGGAGAACGACGGCGCCGGCAACACCTTCAAGGCCACCGCCAAACCGGTGTTGATCGGGACCGCCGTCGTCGGCGCCACCACCATGACCTTCTCGATCATCATGGGGCTCACCCAGGGCCTCACCGCCGACCTCGACAAGCTGTCGCTGCTCCACCCGCCATTTTTGCTGGGCCTCATCATGGGCGGCGCGGTGATCTACTGGTTCACCGGCGCCTCGACCCAGGCGGTCAGCACCGGCGCCTATCGCGCCGTCGAGTTCATCAAGCGGAACATCAAGCTCGATTCGAGCGTGGAGAAGGCCTCCATCGCCGACAGCAAGAAGGTGGTCGAGATCTGCACCCAGTACGCGCAGAAGGGGATGTTCAACATCTTCCTGACCGTCTTCTTCAGCACGCTGGCCTTCGCCTGTTTGGAGCCGTTCTTCTTCATCGGCTACCTGATCTCCATCGCCCTCTTCGGCCTCTACCAGGCGATCTTCATGGCCAACGCCGGCGGCGCCTGGGACAACGCCAAGAAGATCGTCGAGGTCGAGCTGAAGGAGAAGGGGACCGAGTTGCACGCGGCGACCGTCGTCGGCGACACCGTCGGCGATCCCTTCAAGGACACCTCCTCGGTGGCCATGAACCCGGTCATCAAGTTCACCACTCTCTTCGGCCTACTGGCCGTCGAGCTGGCGGTGGGGATGCAGCGCACCACCAGCCTGGTGCTCTCCGGCGTCTTCCTGGCCATCTCCATCGTCTTCGTCTGGCGGTCGTTCTACGGCATGCGGATCGGGAACGTCACCGCCGAACCCGCCGCCCCGAAGGCGGCCCAGGGAACCTGAGAGACGGCTGCCTGATCGACGCCTGAGGCGCCCGCGCCCGGTCAGGCCCGGGCGCGCAAGAAGCGGAACGCCGGCAGCGCGAACGGAAGCGCGGCGGCGAGCAGGAAGCAGGTCGCCAGGTCCGGCCCTGCGAAGGCGAAGAAGCCAGCAGCAGCCGCCGCCGTTGTGGCCGACGCCGTCGCCCACAGCGGACCGCCAACCAGCGCCACCAGCGCCGAGACGCCGACCGCCGCCCAGCCCCAGGTCCGCAAGCGGACCAGCCCCCGGAAGCCGACCGCCGCCAGCGCCAGCGTCGCCAGCGCGAGCAACATCCCCTGCCCCGGCTCCTTGGGACCGAGCGCCCAGAGGATCAGGCTCGGCAATGAGGCGGCCGAGCGGGTGATCGTCTTGCGCAGCCGCGCCACGCCCAGCTCGTCCATTCGGTAGCGCTTGCGCCAGTCCTCCTGGAGGTCGT
Source organism: Polyangia bacterium (assembly GCA_036267635.1). Classification (GTDB taxonomy): domain Bacteria; phylum Myxococcota_A; class Polyangia; order Fen-1088; family Fen-1088; genus JADGRB01. Next base: position 29,122 of record DATAVR010000075.1, read on the forward strand.
AGCGCACGGCCATCGACTTCCCGGCCAGCGGCAAGACGATGAGCCCGTGCAGCAGGCCATAGATGATGAGCGCCGGCGCCCATCCCACCAGCACCAGCGAGAGCATCGCCACCGTCAGGCCCGACCAACCGATCCCGGTGGCAAACCAGCGCCCCCAGAACCACTCGGCGACGACGGCGAAGAAAGCGACCAGATAGCAGACACTCAGCGCGCCGAAGGCCGGCCCCCACCCCTCCGGCGCGTTGAACGCCAGAAACAGGTAGAGGATGGCGAAAAAGCTCAACGACAGCGCCGCCAGAGCCCGCCGGACCCGCTCGAACCCGAACGCCCCGAGCTTCTCCGAAAGCGCCTCGGCCCCAGACGACAAGTTCAGCGCCATGGCTCTATTATAGCGACGAAATGGCCCATCCGCATCACCACCTCCAGGAACAGCCCTCGACCCCATTGCAGTCTGCCGGCGGTCGTGGGAAATAGACCGACCGTGGACGCCCCCACCCTGGAGCAGCTCAAGGCCGAAATCACCGACGTCAGCTTGCAGGTGCACCTCGCCGAAGAGCGCAAAGACGAACGGGACCTGGTGATCGCCGCGCACGCCGGCGTGGAGCGGCTCGCGCAGCGTTACCGCGCGCTGCTCGCCTCCCTGACGGCGGGAGAACAGCTCAGCGTCGAACGCGCGCTCGGACGGAGGGTGGTCGACCTCAAGCGGATGGCGTCGTTGCTCCCCAAGGTCCCGGCCTCCTCGACGGAGAGCACGCCGGATCGCGCGGCCGACGGCGGCGTCCCCGAAGGTCGCCGGATCACCGGCGTCTCCTGGAGCCACGAGCGCGGCGCGCCCAAGGCGGGCAAGGTGGGTGTCGGCGCCGACGTCGAGTCCTGGTGCGGCCGCTGCGGCGAGCTCACCACCCACAGCATCGTGGCGATGGTCGGCAGCGAGGCGAAACAGGTCCTCTGCCAGGTCTGCGGCTCGCGCCACTCCCACCGGACGGCCGCCGCCCGCCGCGCCACCACCGCCCCGGGCACCGCCGGCACCGGCGAGATCGAGGAGCGCGGGCGGCCCGTCGATCCCGAGACCAAGCGCAAGGCGGCCGAGCTGCGCGCGCTCGGCGAAGAGGTGGCCGCCTCCACCGACGTGCGCCTCTTCGATCCGAGGGAGCGCTACAAGGCCGGGGAGATCATCTCTCACCCGGAGTACGGCCGCGGCAAGATCCAGAACGTCCTGCGCTCGAGCCTGCTGGTCCGCTTCTCGGTCGGCGGCCTCAAGTCGCTGATGCTGCGCTGAAGACTACGAGCCTCCCAGGGCGTCGAGCTCTTCCAGGAAGCGCTTCAGCAGACCATCGACCATGAGGTTGCGGCTCGGCCCGTCGTAGCGGCCGGCGCGGTAGCCCCCCTGGGTCTCCTCGAACTTCGTGCGCGTGTCGGCGATGAGGCGCTTGCACGCGCCCACCTTGTCGGTGATCTCTTTGCGGTTCTTCAGCACGTAGCCGCCGAGCGACATGGCCGCCGCGCCGGTCAAGATGACGCCGAGCGGTCCCGACAGCGCGTAGCGCAGGCCAATCCGCAGCGCGACCACGCCGGCCGCCCCCAGCGCCGCCCGCTTGAGCCCGCTGCCGTCGCGGATCGAATCGGCTGCCATCGACGTCGCCTGGCCCGAGGCGATGACCAGCGCGATGAAGGTCCCCCGGCGGCTCTTCCAGCCGCGATCGTAGTAGTCCTTGATCACCTGCTTGAGGAACGCGTCGTAGTCGTCGAAGACCTCGGGCCCGAGATCCGCTTGCTTGGTCTTCCTGCCCGCTTTGTCCGCCTCGTCCGCCTCGATCGCCATTGCGCCTCCGTCGATGGTGTCCCTGGATCGTACCATGCCCGTAGAGGAGACTACGGCCGATGAAGGGAGCGGCAGTGGCGCTCGCGTTCGGCCTGGCGCTCGGGCTCGGTGGGAGCGCGGGCGCGCGACGGGCCGCGATTTCCGAGCTGGCCCGCACCGCGCCCGCACTGCGCGCCGGCCGTTATGAAGACGCGCTTCGACTGTGCCGCGTTCGCCTCGGGCGCGCGCCCGACGACCTCGGGGAGACGATCCTCTGCGCGCGGGCGGAGGAGGCCACCGGCCTCTACGCCGAGGCGCGCCGCCGTCTCGAGTCCGCTGCGGCCGCCCACCCCGGCGATCTGCCGCTGCGCGATGCGCTCATGCGCCTCTGCGAAACAACCGGCGACAGAGCCGCCTGGAAACCGCTGGTCGACGCCAGCTACGCCGACTGGAACGGCGGGCAGATCGATCGGACCAAGCCCGACGAGCTGCGGGCGATCGCCACCGCCGTCCGCCTCGACGAGAACTGGAAGGACGCCAACGACGTCCTGCGCGACGCCGTCCGCGCCGACCGCCGGGAGGTGGGCGCCAACCTCGACTGGGGGACGTTGCTGCTCGAGAAGCATAACGCCGCCGACGCCGAGACGTCGTTTCGCGAGGTGCTCAAGATCGATCCCGACAACCCCGACGCGCACGTCGGGATGGCCCGCGCCGCGCTCGACGACCGCTACGACGCGGCCGCGGCGCGCGATCAGATCGCGCGGGCGCTGGCGGTCAACCCGGCGCACGCCGGCGCGCTGGCGCTCGACGCCGAGCTGGCCCTCGACGCCGAGGACTTCCCCGCGGCGCGCGCCGACGTGGCGGCCATCCGCCGCACCAACCCGCGCGATCCGGGCGCCGCCCGCATCGAGGCCGCCGCCGCCTTCCTGCTCGACGATCGACAGGGCTTCGCCCGCGCCCGCGACACCGACCTCGGCGTGCATCCGCACGACGGCCGCTTCTTCGCCTTCGTGGCGGAGGCGCTGTCGCGGCAGCGGCGCTACGAGGACGCGCGGACCGTCGCCGCCGACGGCGTGGCCGCCGATCCCGACGACGCCGGCAGTCTCTCCGTCCTGGCGACGACGCTCCTGCGGCTCGGCGACGAGACGGCCGGCCTCGAGGCGCTCCGCCGGGCCTGGAAGCGCGATCCCTACAACCTCCGCACCTACAACCTGCTCGATCTCTACGAGAAGGTGATCCCGGCGCGCTACGTGAACGTGGCCAGCGCCCACCTCCGCTTCCGGGTCGAGCCGGCGGCGAAGGCCGCGATCACCGAGGTCGTGGCGCCGTATCTCGAGGAGCGCTACCGGGACGACGTCGCCCGCTACGGGTTCGAACCGAAGGGGCCGATCACCTTCGAGCTCTACGGCGACCCGCGCCACTTCGCCGTGCGCACCGTCGGCCTTCCTGCGATCGGCGTCTCGGGCGTCTGCTTCGGGCGAATCATCACCTCCCAGGCCCCCACCAACCACGCGTTCAACTGGGGGATGGTGCTGACCCACGAGCTCGCGCACGTGTTCGCCATCGAGCTGTCGCGCGGGCGGGTACCGCGCTGGTTCACCGAGGGTCTCTCCGAGCTGGAGACGGCGCGGCTGCGCCCCGAGTGGCGGCGCCACGACGACGTGCCGCTTTACGGCGCGCTCACGCGGGGCGAGCTGCCACCGCTGGCCGAGCTGTCGAACGCCTTCGTCAACGCGCGCAGCGGCGACGACGCCACCCGCGCCTACGCCCAGGCCGCGCTGGCGGTCGAGTTCCTCGAGCAGCGGTTCGGCTTCGCGGCGATCCGCGGCGCGCTCCTCGCCTACGGACGGGGCGAGCGCGGCGCCGCCGTTCTGGAGAAGGTCGCCGGGATGCCAGCCGCCGCGCTCGACGCCGCCTTCCGCGCCGATCTCGGACAGAAGCTGGCCCGCTACGCCACCCAGTACCTGCCGACGGAGTCGCTGCGCGGCACGCCCGCCCCGGCCGCGCACGACGCCCACGCCGAGGCGGTCCGGGGGATCGCCGAGCTGGGGGCCGGAAACCTGGAAGGAGCGCGCCGGGCGCTCGAACGGGCGCGCGCCGTCGCGCACCCGCCGCCGGACGCCCAGGCCGACACGCTGTTTCTGGCGGGCGAGATCGCCCTCGCCCGCCGCGACGCCGACGGCGCCTTCGCCGCGCTCGAGGGGCTGCTGGCCCTCGCCCCTTCACCCCAGCACGGTTACGACGGATACGACATCCAGGTCCGGCTGGGGCTGGCGGAGATCCACCGCAAGAACCTCCTCGCCGCGGAGGCGCACCTGCGGCACGCGGTCGACTTCGTGCCGACCCGGGTCGAGCCGCGCGCGCTCTTGGCCGAGCTCTACGCCGACCAACAGCGCGGGCCCGATCGCCTCGACGCGCTCGAGGGGGCGCTGCGCCTCGATCCGATGAACGACGCCGTGGCCAAGGAGGTGGTCATCGCCGAGGCCCGCGCCGGGCATTCGGCCCGCGTGGCCGAGCTGGCGCCGATCGCGATCTTCATCGACCCGGCCGACGCCGATCTGCACGCGGCGCTAGGCCGCGCCCTGGCCGCGACGGGCAAGCGCGCCGCCGCCGCCGCCGCCCTCGAGCGCGCCCTCGTCTTCCAGCCCGCCGACCCGGCCGCCCTGCACCTGACGCTCGCCAGCCTGTACGACACCCTGGGGGAGCGCAGCCGCGCCGACGCCCACCGGGACGCCGCCCGCCGCTGACGGTGCTGGGATCGGAAACGCCAGCGTGAAGGTCGTCCCGCGCCCGGGCGCGCTCTCGACGTCGATCTGCCCGCCGTGGTCGACGACGATCTGCTGCACCAGCGCCAGCCCCAGCCCCGTCCCCTGCGCCTTGGTCGAGAAGAAAGGATCGAAGATCTTGCCCAGATCGCCGCGGTCGATCCCCGCGCCCGAGTCGGCGATCCGCACCACCACCCTGCCCGCCAGGCGATCCTCGACCACCGAGATCGCCAGCTTCTTGGTCGCCGCCCCGGTCAGCGCCTCGCGCGCGTTGCGCACCAGGTTGATGAGCGCCTGCCGCAGCTGCGCCTCGTCGGCCGGCAGCTCCGGCAGATCGGGCGCGATGTCCATCGTCAGCGCGATCCCCTCCTGCGCCAGCTCCCCGCGGGCGAGCGCGACGACCGAGGTGATCAGCCCCCCCAGGTCTTCGCGCTCCAACTTCGGCCGCGGCAGCCGGGTGAACCGCAAATAGGTCTCGGTGATCTCCGTCAGCCGGTCCACCTCGCCGATGATCGAAGCGACCATCCGCCGCGCCTCGTCGGCGTCCGCCCCCAGCTCGTCGCCCAGGAGCTCGGCGTTGAGCCCGATCGACGACAGCGGGTTGCGCACCTCGTGCGCGATCTGCGCCGCCATCCGCCCGACGGTCGCCAGCCGTTCGGAGCGAATCAGCTTCTGCTCGCGCTCCTGGATGGCGTCGGCCATGGCGTCGAACTCGCGCGCCAGATCGCCGATCTCGTCGTGCGAGGTGACGCCCGTGCGCTGCGCGTACTCCCCGCCCGCCAGCTGCCGGGCGCGGCGGCGCAGCACGCCGAGCGGCCGCAGCGTCTGCAGCGTGAAGAGAAACACCGCCAGCGCGACCGCCAGCCCGGCGGCGCCCAGCATGATCGCCAGCGAGAGCGCCGTCTCCTCGTCGTCGGAGAGCCGCTGCGCGATCTGCCCATTGGCGCCGCGCAACGGCTGCCGCATCCGGTTGAGGCCGTGCACCAGCGTGACGAAGTGACTCTGGAACTCCGACCGCGCGCGCGGATCGACGGACGCCGCGGCGGCCCCCAGCTCGCCGGTCAGCGCGTCGAGCTGCCGCCCCAGCGCCGCGATCTGCCGCCGCCGCAGATCGAAGTCGCCGCGGCGGGACGAGCGCGGCTCCTTTTCCAGGTAACGGTCGATGGCTCCCACGGCGTCGTCGAGCTGCTTGCGCGCCGTCCGCAGCGCCAGCGGGAGGTTCGGGTCGAGCCGGTCGCCCGCCCGCCCCAGCGCCGGGGCGAAGTCATTGAGCGACTTCCAGGCCGCGTCGACCGCTCCCTGCAGCTCGAGGTAGGCCTCGTTGGCGACGACCCCCTGCCGGGATCGGTGGACCGACAGCAGCGTGAAGGTGGCGTAACCGGCGAAGGCCAGCAGCAAAACGCCGAAGGCGAGGCCGATCTTGCCGAAAACCCCGAGCCGCATGCGAATTCACGCTAGCACGCTCCCGGGGCGACCGAAATTCGGGTTGCCGAATCGCCGCCCGTCTGCGCCAAAATGTGGCCGTCGGCAATTGACAGCGCGTAAGCATGCGGAAAAAATGGCGTCCGCATGAGTTTACGGCGCACCGGGACCCTCCTCCTTTTGCTGGCCGCGTGGCCGGCGTCCCGCGCCGCCGCCGCCGACGCCGGAACGCCCACGGTGGTCCTGGGGTTCGAGCCGCTCGAAGGCGTCCCCGATGCGCTGGCCGCGGACATCACCGATGCATTGCGACAAAGGGTCGCCGCCACCAAGGACTATCAGCTCTTGCAGGGGAAGGACCTGGTCGAGGTCAAGCTGGTCTTCGCCTGCCCGGACGAAGCCCCGGCGTGCCTCTCGCAGGCCGGCAAGAGCCTGGGCGCCTCCAAGCTGATCTTCGGCAACGTGAAGAAGACCGGGAGCGACTTCCAGGTGACGCTGAAGCTGCTCGACGTCAGCCGCGCGGTCGTGGAGAGCTTCACCACCGACACCGTCCCGGGCGGGCGCGCCAACGCGACCGCGCTCCGCCAGCTGGCGCCGATCTGGCTGGCCAAGCTGAGCGGAAAAGGGAACGGAACGATCTCCATCCGCTCGAACTTTCCCGGCGCGGCGGTCAGTCTGGACGGCACGCGCGTCGGCGTCACCGGGACCTCCCCGGTGGTCGTCTCGGACCTGTCGCCCGGCAAGCACGAGGTCTCCGTCGAAAAGAGCGGCTACACGACGACCAAGCAGGAGTTCACGCTGGCGGCGGGCCAGAGCCTGCCGCTGACGCTCGATCTGAGCCCGGTCTCGGTCGAGATCCCGAAGCCGCAGCCGGGGGGGCAGGTCGCCCTGCAGGTCGGCGGTGGGGAGCCGGGCGCCGAGGCCGACTCGCACGCGGCGGCGCGCGCCGGATTTTGGATCGCGGTGGTCGGTACCGCGGCATCGGCCGGCCTGGCGCTGAAATTCGGCCTGGACGTTCGGGACATCAACCAGCAGCTCGACACTTATCGACGGTTCAATTGCAATTCGTCAACCGGTGTCTGCGACAGCCAGGGGAGTGCGGCTCAGCCGCTCACGCCCGACCAAAAGAGCTTCGTGACCAGCCGGACCGACCAGGGGAACAAGGACGAGCTCCTGCAGTGGGTCTTCGTGGGGGTCGGAGGGGCCTTCGCCGTCGCGGGCGGGTACCTTTTGTACAAGGGCTACTTGGCCTCGGAGGGAGGCCAAAGTGGCAGCCAAAGTGCGTCGAATCACGGGCTCAGAATCTTTCCCACCGCGACCGCTTCGGCGGGGGGAATCGTGGCGGAGTTCGATTTTTAGCGGCCTTTCTTTTAGGATTGGGGGTCGGGTGGGTCTAGCTTGTTGAGGGGAACCAGGGACTTTGACCGCGACCTCCAGCCTCATTAATCAGACCGTCGGAAATTACCGGGTCACCAAGCTGCTCGGTGAGGGCGGGATGGGTGTCGTTTATCTGGCGCAGCACCCGGTCATCGGTCGCAAGGTCGCCATCAAGCTGCTGCACGCCGCGCTGGCGCGCGACCAGGACATCGTCTCGCGGTTCTTCAACGAGGCACGCGCGATCCACATGATCGCGCACGAGAACATCGTCGAGATCCTCGACTTCGGGCAGACCACTGACGGCCAGCCCTACTTCATCATGGAGTACCTCGAGGGCGAGGCGCTGAGCGACGCCGTCGCCCGCGGGCCGATGGCGGTGGCGGAGGTCGAGATCATCGGCGGCCAGATGTGCCGCGCGCTCTGGGCCGCGCACGCCAAGGGGATCGTCCACCGCGATCTCAAGCCGCACAATGTCCAGCTGGTGAGCAAACCGGACGGGCTGCCGCACGTGAAGATCCTCGACTTCGGCGTGGCCAAGATCCTGGCCTCGCCCGACGGCGCGCAGTCGGTGAAGACGCGGACCGGCTCGCTCATGGGGACGCCGCTCTACATGTCGCCCGAGCAGTGCAAAGGGGCGGTCACCCTCGATCACCGGACCGACATCTACTCGCTCGGCGTCATGCTGTTCGAGATGCTGTCGGGCCGGCCGCCGTTCGTCGCCGAAGGGGTCGGCGAGCTGTTCGCCAAGCACATGCTGGAGGAGCCGCCGCAGCTCACCGATTTCGCGCCGCACGTCCCGCCCCACATGACGGCGGCGATCATGAAGTCGCTCTCCAAGGAGCCGCGCGATCGGTTCCAGAGCATGGACGAATTCCGCAAGGCGCTGGTCGGCGAGGTGAAATTGGCGGACGCGCCCGCCCGGTCGACCGCCGTCCGGCCAGCGTCGGCGTCGACCACCCAGACGTTGTCGACCAAGGCGTCGACCACGCTCTCGGCGGCCTCCTCGGAGATCGACGACGCACTCCAGCCGGCCGGCGGCCGCAACGTGAAGCTGTGGGCGGGAATCGCCTCCGTGGCCGCCGTCGCCGGCATCGGCCTGGTGGTGATGTCGGGCAACCACGGCAAGCCCCAGATCCCGCAGGCGGCGCTCCCCGCCCCCGCCCCCGTCGCGCCGCCAGCTCCCGTCGAGCCCCCGGCGGCGAAGACCGTCACCCTTCGCTTCGAGGCCGAGCCGTCGGGCGCCCACCTCTACGCCAAGCAGGAGGGGAAGAAGGACGGCAAGGATCTCGGCGAGATCCCCCTCGAGCTCCAGCTCCCCAAGGGGGCCGTATCTTCCGACTATCTGTTCAAGCTGGCGGGATACCGCGAGGTCTCCCTCTCCGCGAAGCCGAACGCCGACCGCACGCTGCACGTCTCGCTGGAAAAGCTAGCCGCGCCGCCCCTGACGGCCAGCGAGCCCAGCCGGCATCATGCGCCGGCTGCCCACCACGGCGGTGGCAAGCGGCCGAGGAGCCCCGTCGACGAAGACGGCCTCGCGACGCCCTCGTTTTAGTTAGGGTCTACTCGTCGTCCGAGGAGCCCGAGGCGTCCGACGATGAAGCCGACGGCGCGTGGGCCGGCAAGGCGGGGCGGCGGTGACGCACGGACAGGAGGTCGAGGAAACGCTCCGGCGCCAGCGAGACGCGACTCCGGCTCTCGAGATAGCGGCGGCGCTCGAGGGCGAAGATGCCCCCGGCCGCCACGCCGCCGCCGGCCAGCGCGACGATGTCGTAGACCGCGGAGCCCGGCGCCATGAGCGCGCCCCCGACGCCGAACAACAGGAAGGCCATCGCCGCGCGCATCCCCATCTGGCCGAAGCGCTCGCGCCGCATGTCGGAGAGGTCGATGTTGAAGGTGACCGCGGTCTCGCTGCCGTCGGGCCCCTCCTCCTGCGACAGGATCGTCTCGACGCGCGTCACCAGCGCGAAGGCATATCGCTTGGAGAAATCGAGCGAGCGGACCAGCCCCGGCCAGAGCCCCTGCGCGCGCTCCCACTCGACACGGTCGCCGTGGTGGCGGCGCACCGTCATGAGCTGCTCGCGCAGGAACCGGTCGACGGCACGGCGCACGGTCTCGATCGGCGCCTTGACGACGCGGCTGACGACCACCCGGCTCGCGCCGAGCGCCCGGGTGAGCGCCCCCTGCTCCTCCGGCTCGATGGGCGCGCCCCGCCGCATCTCGGCCAGGGCCTGCTCGACCGCCGGGCGGGGGAGCCCGACCTCTTCGCCGAGGCGGACGATCTCGCCGACGCTCAGCGCCTCCGAGCTGTCCTGCTCGGTCCGCGCCGGCGACTGCGTGTCGATCTCGGCCGCGCGGCGCAGGACGAAGTCGACTTCCGCGCGCGAGAGTTTATCGGACACGACGCTCGATTATAGCCGCAAGGAAGCGTCCGTGTGGCCCCGATCCGCGGCCGGGAGCACCCGTGGCCGGAAGGCGAGCCGCATGATCCATTCGTAGAGGCGATCGGGGACGAATGGGCGCAGGCGCGCCGAGAGCGAGGTCGGCCCGACCGGCCAGCGCAGGCGCGGATCGGCCGCCGTGGCCGCCCGCTCGATGGCCTCGACGACCGGCGCCAGATCTTTGGCCCGCGGCAGGCTGGCCGAGCGGCGCCGGTAAGCCTCGACCAGACCCGCGTAGGGGCTGTCCGGGCGGTTGTTCGCCGCCAGCAGCTCGTTCGCGTGCAGCGCGGTGGCGAACGGCCCCGGCTCGACCAGCGCCATCCGCACGCCGAACGGCGCCAGCTCCAGCCGCCAGGCCTCGATCATCCCCTCCAGCGCCCACTTGGACGCGTGGTACGGGCCCACGACCGGCAGCGCGACCAGCCCCGAGACGGACCCCAGCGTGACGATGGCGCCGGCGCGGCGGGCGCGCATCGCAGGCAGCACCGCCTGCGTGACCCGCAGGACGCCGACCACATTGGTCTCGAGCTGTGCGCGCAGCTCGTCGGGCGAGGTCTCCTCGAGCGGTCCCCAGGCGTAGTAGCCGGCGTTGTTGACGAGCACGTCGAGGCGCCCGGAGGTCTCCTCGAAAAGCGCGCCGACCGCCGACGCGACCGAGCCGTCGCGCGTGACGTCGAGCGCCGGAGTGGAGAGCCGCCATCCCTTGCTGGCCGCCAGGGCGCGCAGCTCCGCGCCCGCCTCGGGGCGCCGCATGGTCGCGAACACCCTCCAGCCGCGGGCGGCGAAGCGCTCCGCCGTCGCGCGACCGATCCCCGACGAGCTGCCGGTGATGAGGACCGTCCGCGCCTCCTCCGCCGAGCCCACCATCAGCTCCGCAACAGGAACGCCAGCAGCGCGGTCGCCAGCGTCCCCCAGGCGGCGCTCCCCAGCATCCACCAGATGGGCGCGCGCCGCGCCAGGCGCGCCAGCATCCGCAGCCCGAACGCCACGTCGGCCGTCGAGAACACCAGCAACGCCGCCATCCAGGTGATGCTCGCCTGAGCGTGCCGATCGGGCGCGCGCGCGTAGGCCAGCGCGCCGATGAGAAACAGCGACCCGAGCAACACCTGGATGATGGCCCGCTTGCGCGCCCGTCCCCGCAGCCGCGCCGCCCTCACCTGTCGCAGCGTCAAGCGATCCTCGAGGGGCATCGCGCCTAGTATGGCATCGTGTAGCCCGTCTGGAGGACGTGGGCGTTGCCGAAGCTGGTGCTCTGGTAGTAGTAGCCGTAGGAGATCTCGAAAGTCCCGCTGGCGAACCAGCGAAAGAACGGGATGTCGCGCAGCTGCTCGGCCTCCCAGAGGAGCTTCACCTCGGGATACTCGGTGTACATCGCACCCAGCTTGGGATCGCTGCTCTGGTAGGGGGCGACGATGGCCACGCCGCCCTCGGCCGTCGAATAGCAGCCCGGGCTGGCCAGGGTGTCGCACCAGAACGCCGCCTTGTTCTGGATGTACTGGCGGTAGAGGAACCGTGCCTGCAGCGTGGGGGACAGCTGCTGGTAGATGCGCCCCTCGATGGTGTGCGAACGCATCGCCCAGGCGTCGTAGCTGAGCTGCGAGGTCCCGGGGTAGAGGTCCCAGTAGAACCGGTAGTGAAGCTGGAGGCCGGTCTCGGTCGACGGGAAATAATAGGCGATCCGCCCCGCGACGGCGTTGCGCAGCCGGCGCTCGGGCGGGTTCTCCGACGGAAACGACGAGTTGGGGACCGTCCGATAGAGGTTCCCCTGGAACCCGTCGAGGTAGGCGGTCTCCGCGTCGACCTGGGCGACCGCCTTCGGCGAAAGCACCTGCGTATAGGAGAGCCCTCCGTAGTAGACGTCGAGCGGACAGTTGTTGGTGGCTGGGTCGGCGCAAAATGGATTGCGGTCGCGCGCGGTCGCCTGGTCGAAGGAGACCCCGACCGACAGGGCCAGCGTCGCCGTGTCGCCCCACAGTCGCTCGGCCAGCGAACCGGCCAGCCCATGCGACCAGTAGTCGGACTCGGTGCTGTAGCGGTACCCCAGCGTCGCGCGCGTCCGGTCCCAGCTCTTGCCGAAGCCGAGACCGACCTCGTTGCGGAGCTCGGTGAAGATGCTGTCCTTGCCGGCGCCGGCGTTGGCCGAGGCGGAGGTGATCGCGTCGAGCAGATAGTGCGTCTCGACGTCGAACCCGTGCGGGAGATTCTGGCTGATCTCGACCACCGGCTGGATGACGCGCGTCGAGGCCTCACGGTAGTAGGCGCCGCGGATCGTCACCTCGTCGCCGCGCACGGCGAGGCCCGGGAGCGACGCCCCCAGAATGGCCAGCAGCGCCGTGAACGCCAGCCGCTTCAATTGCAGCCGCAGCCGCCGCCTGGTTGCCCGAACCCGAGGTCCGAGCCCTCGCGTGAACCGAACCAGTGCTGGCGGAAGTGATCCTCCAGCGAATCGGCGTCGAAGCGGAGCGCGCGCTTGGCCAGATATTCACGCTGCCAGGGCTGAACCGGGGGCGGGGGCGGATGGGCGCAGCCGGCGACGCCCGCGGCGGCCAGCGCGGCCACCACCAATAAGCGAAGGCGACCTGAGGAAGCCATGCCCGAGCTTTTATCATCAAGTCGGGGACCCTGGGAGGGGTCCCTGCGCTCACGCGCTATGATGCTTCCGTGCCGACGACCGACCTCACTTACCTGGTTCTCGACATCGAGACCATTCCGGATCGCGACCTTTGGGATCCGCCCGAGCCGGCCGGCGTGCCAGGTGCGGCCGACCGGCCGTTCCCGCCGCTCTATGCTTGCCGCCCGGTGGTCCTCGGCGTGATGTGGCTGGACGCCACGCTGGTGGTCAAACGGATCGGTACCATCGGCGAGTCGAAAGACGAGGCCGGCATGATGGCCGACTTCGCCGAATTCATGACCAAGTGGCGCCCGCAGGTGATCACCTGGAACGGCCGCGGCTTCGATCTGCCGGTGCTGGCGCTGCGCGCGCTGCGGTTCGGGCTCGACTTCCGCTGGTACTACCGCGGCGAGGGATACCGGTACCGGTTCAGCGAGGAGGGGCACCTCGACCTGTGCGATGTGATCTCCGACCACGGCGCGGCCAAGATGACCTCGCTCGACGGCGCGGCGCGGGTCATCGGGCTGCCGGGCAAGGACGGCGTCGACGGCAGCCAGGTCGAGGGGCTGTTTCACGCCGGGCAGATCGAGGCCTTGCGACGCTACTGCCTGTCGGACGTGGCGCAGACGGCGTTCGTCTTCCTGCGCTACCGGCTCGTCACCGGCGATCTCGATCGCGACGGCTACCGCCACGCAGCGACCGGCCTCCTGGCGGCGCTGGAGTCCGACGGCCGGTTCGGCAAGCTGCTGGACGGCGTCGACCGGCGACGGTTGTTGCTCGGTGACTGAGGCGCAAGAGTTGTCGGCGCTGGCGGCGCTGGAGCCCTTGCCGCGGGCGTTCTACGCGCGGCCGACGGTCGACGTCGCGCACGCGCTGCTCGGCAAGCTGCTGGTGCGGCGTCCGCCGGGCAAGAGCGGGACGTTGCGGGTGGCGCGCCTGGTGGAGGTCGAGGCCTACCTCGGCCAGCGCGACGCCGCCTCGCACGCGCGCCGCGGCCCCACCCCGCGCGCGGCGATCATGTTCGGCCCGCCCGGCTTCCTCTACGTCTATCTCATCTACGGCATGCACAATTGCATGAACGTCATCACCGAGACCGACGGCGTCGCGGGCGCGGTCTTGCTGCGCGCGGCGGCGCCGGTGACGGGGGTCGTCGACCTCAAGCGGCCGCTCACCGGGCCGGGCAAGCTCTGCGCCGGGCTCGAGATCACGCGCAAGGAGAACGGGCTCGATCTGACCGTCGGCGGCGGCTTCTATCTGGCCGACGACGGCGCGCCGCCGCCCGCCCGCGGGCGCTCGGCGCGTATCGGCGTCGAGTACGCGGGCGCCTGGGCCGCGCGCCAGCTGCGCTTCTTCGCGCGCGGCAACCCCTACGTCGGCAAGGGCTGAGAGGCCTGGCGCTTGCGCACCTCGCGCTCGATCGCCGAAAACATGCTGGGGATCGAGGCCGCCACGAGACCGTCGGTCACCTTGCGCAGGACGAAGCCCGGCACCGGCGCCTTCACGTCGAGCGCGACCCGGTAGTCGATCGCCGTCGCCTCCCCCTCGGCCGAAAAGCGCCAACTGCCGACGGAGTTGGTGATGATCTCCCCTTCGACGAACGTCCAGTCGACTGTGTGCGCCGCGGCGTCGCAGCTCAGATCCAGGACGTAGCGCACCGGCAGCACGACCTGGGCGCGGAACTCGACGCGCGTCACTGCCTTGCCGTCTGCGGCCGGCGCGCTGGCGCGGAGCACCTCGGTCCCCTTGATCTCCGGGAAGAGGCGCGGGTAGGCAGAAAAGTCGGTGACCACCCCGTAGACCTGCGCCGGGGTCGCGCGCGGCAGAAGGAATCGCCTGTGCACCGGCTCGCGTGCGCTCATCGGGCGCGATTTCACCACGGAGCCCCCATGTCGCCAAGCAGTTCCATATCGCGTGAGGGAGGGCGAGCTCGGCTCGCCCGGGAGGTCTGGAACCCTCCCAGGGTTCCAGCCTTGTTGTTGACCTCGGGCGACCGCGCCGCTTAACGTGCGCGCGCATGCCGCCTCGCCCCTTCGCGCCGCCGGGGACGCGCACGAACTTCGTCGGCGATCGGCCCTTTCGCCTCGGTCACGCCCGGCTCGAATGGGAGATCGATCTTTCGGCCAAGCGCCTCCGTGGCACCGCCACGCTGACGGTCGCCGCCCGCCGCGAGGGGCTGACTTCGGTCAGCTTCGACGCCGTCGAGCTCGAGGTCGAGAGCGTGACGGTGAGCGGCTACGCCGCCGGCTTCAGCAACGATGGGCAATCGCTGCGGGTGACGCTCGCCGAGCCGCCGGCCGAGAACACGCCGTTCGAGGTCGCCGTCAGCTACGCCTGCCGGCCGCGCCGCGGGCTCTACTTCGTCGGCCCCGACGCCGCCCACCCCGATCGCCCCGCGCAGTGCTGGACGCAAGGGCAAGACGACGACGCGCGCTACTTTTGGCCCTGCCTCGACCAGCCGATCGAAAAGTTCACCACCGAGGTCGTCTGCACGGCGCCCTCCGGCGCCTTCGTGCTCTCGAACGGCGATCTGCGCGAGCGGGTCGATCTGCCCGGGGGGCGCGCCACCCGCTGGCACTACGCGCTCGCCATCCCGCAGCCGGCCTACCTGCTGACGCTGGTGGTCGGACCTTTCACCGAGATCCGCGACCGCGCTCCGCAGACGGGCGTCGACGTCTACGCCTTCTGCGCGCCGGGACGCGAGGCCGACGCGCGCCGCAGCTTCGCCCGCACCGGCGCCATGATCGACCACTTCTCCGAGAAGATCGGCCTGCGCTACCCGCACGCACGCTACAGCCAGATCACCGTCCCCGAGTTCATCTTCGGCGGGATGGAGAACACCAGCGCCACGACGCTCACCGATCTGACGCTGCTCGATGAGCGGGCGGCGCTGGACCACGACGTCGACGGCCTCGTCTCGCACGAGCTGGCGCACCAGTGGTGGGGAGATCTGCTCACCTGCCGCGAGTGGTCCGAGGCCTGGCTCAACGAAGGGTTCGCCACCTACTTCGAGTACGTCTGGCGCGAGCACGCCAAGGGGCGGGACGAGGCCGACCACGAGCTGCTCGCCGACACCGACGGCTACCTGGCCGAGGCCGGCCGCTACCAGCGGCCGGTGGTCTGCCGCCAGTACGACGAGCCGATTCATCTCTTCGACGCGCACCTCTACGAAAAAGGGGGGCGCGTCCTGCACATGCTCCGACAGGAGCTCGGCGACGGGCCGTTCTGGCGGGCCATCGGCCACTACGCGCGCAAGCACGCCATGGGCTCGGTCGAGACGCGCGATCTGGCCCGCGCCATCGAGGAGGTCACCGGCCGCAGCGTCGAGCAGATGCTCGATCGCTGGATCGCGCGGCCGGGGCACCCCGAGCTCGAAGGGCGCTGGAGCTGGGACGGGGAGCGCAAGGTCGGCACGCTGGCCTTGGCGCAAAAGCAGGCGGTCACGCCGGAAGCGCCGCTGTTCGAGCTCTCGGCGACCGTTCGCTTCGAGATCGACGGCCAGACCCGCGACGAGAAGATCGTCATCCGCGAGGCCACGCACAACTTCGAATTCCAGCTCGGCTTGCGGCCGACGCAGGTGATCTTCGATCCGGGAGACGTGCTGCTCAAATCGATCAAGCTCGACAAGAGCGCGGCGCTCTGGCGGCGCCAGCTCGCCGCCGCCGAGCTGGGCGTCGATCGGGTGCTGGCGGCGCGCGCGCTGGCGGAGCTCCCCGCTCCGAGCAACGTCGGCGCCCTCGTCACCGCGCTCGAGGACGATACGTTCTGGGGCGTGCGGGGCGCCGCCGCCCGAGCGCTCGGACGGACGCGCCGCGACGAGGCGCGCGACGCGCTGATCGCGGCGATGGGCGCGCCCGAGCCGCGCGTACGGCGCGCCGTCGCAGCCGCGCTGGGTGAATTCGTGGGAGACGACGCGGCTGGCCGGGCGCTCGCCGGCTGGCTGCGCGCCGGCGATCCCAGCCTGTTCGTCGAGGCCGAGTGCGCGCTGGCGCTCGGGCGTACCCGTTCCCCGCTGGCGGTCGAGCTCTTGCCGTCGCTCGTCGGTCGCCCCTCGTTTCAGGAGCTGATCGCCAGCCGGGCCATCGAGGGGCTCGGGAAGAGCGGTGACGAGCGGGCGTTTCCGCTCATTCGCAACGCTTGGCGCGCGGGGGCGCCGTTCCCGGCTCGGCGCGCGGTGGTCGCGGCGCTGGCAGAGCTCTCGCGCGGGACCGGCCTCGCCCGCGCTGCGCGGGAGGCGATCGAGGAGCGGCTGCGCGACGGCGACTTCCGCGTCCGCACCGAGGCGGCGATGGCGCTGGGGCGGCTCGGCCTGGTCGACGCCGTCCCCGCCATCCGCAGCGCGCTCGCCGGCGAGCTCGACGGCCGCACCAAGCGGCGGATGAACGAGGCGATCCGCGATCTGGAGGACGGCGCCCGCCCCGCCGAGGAGGCGCGGCGCCTGCACGACGAGGTCGAGCGGCTGCGCGGCGAGACCGCCAAGCTGCGCGAGCGGATGGACCGATTGGAGATCCGTCTGGCGTCACCGTCCACCTCCAGCCCGCCGCCCGCCAAGAGCAAGCGCCCCCGCCCCATCACCCGCCGCCCGCGCGGCGGCCGGCCCCCCATTCGGCGCTGAGCCGGCGCTAAGTCTGCAGCTCGGCGACGATGTCGCGGGCTATCTCGCGCGCGCGGGCCAGCTCGGCGCGCGGAATGGAGATGGCACCCACCACCGGGTGGCCGCCGCCGCCGTAGCGCTCGCAGATCTTGTTGATCTCG
>DATAVR010000076.1:0-31571 GCA_036267635.1 Polyangia bacterium
CGCCCCCAGGCCGGATGACGAAGGATGTTCACCGTCGGCGCGAGCAGCATCGTGTTGCCGGAAGCAAGCATCTCGTCGCCTATCGCTTCGCCCACCTGGTACTCGAGGTCCGGATCGAACGCCGCCCCGCGCGCCATGGCCACGGGAAACGCGGTCGAGAAGTCCGGCTGGTTGTCACCGGTGGCGTTGAGGTTCACGCCCCGCGGCCCATCGCGGTAGTAGAAGCCGCGGATACCGCGAGTGGTGTTCGTCTCCTGGTTGAAGACGTTGAAGTTCGCCGTGCCGCTCTGGGGCAGGCCACTCATCTGCTGGGCCTTTTCATCGTTCGACATGGCCGACGCGATCGACATCGCGTTCGAGTGATTGCTCGAGCTGGCCGTATAGCCGGAGGTGTAAGGGAGTGGGTCGGAGGTGGCGCTCACGCAGGCCATCTTCATCGGGGCGCCGCCCGTGCCCGTCGCGCTGCCGCCCGCGCCGGTGTTTCCCCCCGCGCCCACGCTCCCGCCGCTACTGCCGCCCGCGCCTCCCGCCGTGCCACCCGAGCCGCTGCCGCCCGTACCGGTCAGAATGACGATGTCACCGCCGCCACCGCCGGTGCCGGGCCCGCCGCTGCCTCCCGAAGACCCACCGCCGCCACTCCCCGTGCCGTTCCCGCTACCGCCGCTGCCCGAGCCCGAGGAGCCTCCGGCGCCGGTCGTGCTTCGGACCGGTGCGCAACCAACGGTCACCGCGACGGAGATCGCGCTCACGAAAACAACCGAGAGAAAGCGAGGATAGGACTTCACTAGGCTTCTCCTTATTTCGAGTGGGGCCGTGCCCGACCATCGTGGATGACCGGACGTCGGAGCCTAACATCCCACTGGTTACACCGAAATTGGCTGTGATGGCCAGTGGAATGACCAGGGGTTGCGGGTCCGAAGTGATGGCCAGGCCTCGTCATTTCCGGAATGACGAAGCGGCGCACGACACGAATCCTCGACCGGGGGTCGCCGGCTACGGCGTCGGTCCGGCGCCGACCGGATCGGGGGCGCCGACGGTCGAGGGTACGCCGGGCAGGCCGCCGTCACCGTAGAGGAGCGGGCCCTCGCCGGCGGCGCGCTTGCGGGCAAGCTCGGCTATCGCGGCGGCGGCGCGGGTGGCGCGCGCGTCGTTGCCGGTGGCCCAGCGGGCGAGCACCGCTTCGGCGGCGGCGCGCACGTCGGGATGGATGTCGTAAAGCGCGGCGTGGCGGAGGATGGGGATCGCCGCGCCGTCACCGATGCGGGCCATCGCGGCGACGAGGTGCAGGCGCCCTGAAGTCGCGGCGCCGTGCAGCGACGTCTCGATCTGAGGAATGGCGGCCCGCTGGTACGCCGCCAGGCGCTCGATGGCCGGCGGCACCAGCTGATCGTTGCGGCGCACCAGGATGTTGATCTCGTCGGAGATGTCGCCGTGCGAGCCGTCTTCGCAGGCGGCCACCAGCGACGCGGCCGCCAGCGCGGCGATCACGAGGCCGCGACGCACGCCTCGTCCGCCTCGACGGGCTCGCCGCCGCGCCGGTTGTGCCGGGCCATCGACTTGGCGACCGGATCGGCCGGCGCGATCATCGGCCGCGGCGAACCGGCCGCCTCGGCCGCCTCGAGCTCGCCGAAGAACGCCTCGCCGAGCTCGCGCAGCGCGGTGGAATCGTCCGTCGACGAGGCACGCTGTCGCAGCGAGGAGCCGCCGTAGAGGCCGCGCGAGTACCAGGCGAGCGTCTTCTTCAGCTCGTGCTGCCGCATCTTCTCGGGGCTGTGCGCCGCAACGAGGTCGGCGTGGCGGCGCCACACGCGGCGGCGCTCGGCCAGCGCGGGCGGACCCGGATCGGGCGCGCCGCTCTCGAGCGCGGCCAGCGAGCGGAAGAACCAGGGGTTGCCCATCGCGCCGCGGCCGACCATCACCGCGTCGCAGCCGGTCTCGCGCTTCATGCGGGCGTAGGCGGCGAGATCCTTCACGTCGCCGTTGCCGACGACGGGGATCTCGGGCGGCAGCGCGGCGCGCACGGCGGCGATCGGCTCCATCCGCGCAGCGCCCGAGAACCCCTGCGCGCGCGTCCGGCCGTGGACGGTGATCATCGCGGCGCCGGCCTCGACCAGGGCGCGCGCGAACTCGGCGGCGTTGAGGCTCGACTCGTCCCAGCCGGCGCGGTGCTTGACCGTCACCGGGATCTGGGCCGGCACCGCCCGCCGCACGGCCGCCACCAGCGCCGCTGCCAGCGCCGGCTCGCGCATCAACGCCGAGCCGCAGGCGCCGGCGGTCACCTTCTTGGCCGGGCAGCCCATGTTGATGTCGACGATCGACGCGCCCACGTCGACGGCCATCCCGGCCGCGCGCGCCAGAGCTTCCGGCTCGCGGCCGAAGATCTGCACCGCGAACCGGCGCCCCTCCAAGCTCGGCCACATGCGGCCGACCGCCTTGGCCGCGCCGCGGGTCAGCGCCTCGGCCGAGAGAAACTCGGTGAAGGTGAGCGCCGCGCCCAGCTCTTCGCAGACGGTGCGGAACGGCAGATCCGTCACC
The DNA here is from genome assembly GCA_036267635.1 of Polyangia bacterium. Lineage (GTDB taxonomy): Bacteria > Myxococcota_A > Polyangia > Fen-1088 > Fen-1088 > JADGRB01. The sequence continues at coordinate 2,536 of DATAVR010000076.1, forward strand.
GCCTCCATCGGCGCCAGGAGGGCGCCGGGGTTAAGCTGGATGTCGCCGATGCGCATGCGGGTCCGGGAGAATAGCATCGCGCTGGCCGGTTTCGTCGCTGTCGCTTCGGCCGTCGGCTGCCGCAGAGCTCCACCCGCTCCCCTGCCCCCGGCGGCCGCACCGAGGGGGCCGGAGGCGCTGCTCGGCGACGTCGTCGATCCCTGGAGCTGGGCCCCCAAGAAGCTGCGCAACGGTCGAGCCTACGCCCGCGAGCACGCCCTCGAGGACATCGGCCCCTTCGAGCGCTCGCGCCCGGGCGATCCGGGGTCGCCGCTGGTCAACACCAACGCCGACTACTGGACCCGCCTCGTCGGGATCGGCTGGGACCGCGACGTCGACATCGACTTCGAGCGCCAGCCGGTCGACCTCGACGGCGACGGCAAACCCGACACCACCGTCACCCGCCACATTCACGCCAAGGGGGGGATCCTCGCCAACCCGGAGCTGTTCGGGCTGACGTCCACGCCGGACGATCCGCGCGGGCAGGTCGGACGGGTCTCGGTATCGACCGGCGTGCTCGGGCTGCGCGAGCCGCTCGGCCCCGACGGCAAGCCGACCGGCCAGATCGGCATGACCTGTTGGCTCTGCCACGGTGAGGCAAACCCGGTCGGCGGAGCGATCGTGCTCGGCCTGCCGGGCGCGCAGTTCGATTACGGTCTCCTGCTGGCGACGGCGGCGGTGCTCGACGACGGCAACGCGGCGGCGGTCGCCTCCCGCGCGGCGCGGGGATTTCCCTCGGGACGCACCGTGCGCGCGCGCCTGCTGCTCGCCGGGCCCGGACGTCAGGATCTCACGGGCGAGTTCGGTCTCGACGTCACCGTGCCCGGATACCATTCGGCGCGCTACCCCGGCACCGCGCGCGTGCGACAGGGGACGCGCGGCCTGGTCAATCCGCTCAGCGTGCCGGCGATTTTGGCGGCGCCGGGGCTGGACCTCGAGAACTGGTCCGGCTCCGAGTCGTCGGACGCCCCCTGGCTCGAGCGGCTGACGGCGCTCGGGGGTGAGCCGCCGGTGACGGCCGGCGGCGATCGCCAGGCGGTTCGCCGCGCGCTCCTCTTCGATCTGCGCAACCTCGGGACGCTCGGGCTGCAACAGGACTCCTTCCCCGGGCTCCTGTGGGCGGACGCAATCTACGGCCACGCGACCCTCTCGCCCGGGGCGATGCGCGAGATCCCGGCGATGTACGCCGCGACGTCGGTGCGGGCCGTCCTCGAGGAGGCGTTCGAACGGCCGCGCGGCGCCCCGGAGGCGATCGCGCGAGGGCGCGCGCTCTTCGCCGAGCACGTGGTCGGCACGATAGCGAACCGGCAGATCTTGAAGCACGCCCCACCCGCTTACGCGGCCGCCAGGCTGGAGGGACCGATCCTGTCGCCAATCGATCCGACCAAGCCGCTGGCGGCGAAGCTGGCGGTCCGCTGCGCCGACTGCCATTCGGCGTCGCCACTCGAGGACAAGGTGCCGCTGGCTTCGAACCCGCCGCCGCTCGGGCGCTGCACGCACTGCCACGTCGCCCACACCCGTGTCGACGAATGGAGAACGCTCCGGGCCGCGTCGATCGATCCGGCGCTCGTTCCGACCACGGCGCTGCCGCTCGGCCGCAAGCCGAGCGACGAGGTTGCCTTCTGCGAGGGGTGCCACAGCCAGCACCGCGACTTCGGCCCGCTGGTCTTCTCGTCGAGCCGCCTCTTCCCGTTCGACGCCGACGGCGACGGCGACGCGCAGCTCGATCCCGCCGCCGATCGCCGCGCCGGCGGAATCGGCACCGACCCCTGGCTGGCGTTCGACGTCCCGCGCGCGCAGTGGCCGTTCGCCGTTGACATACCGACCATCTCCGATCCGGCGCGCGCCGGGCACGTCGGGCAGGCGCGCATCGGCGCCGCCTGGGTGCGCGCCGCGCCGCTCGTCGGCCTCGCCGCGAGCGCGCCATACCTCCACAACGGCTCGGTCCCGTCGTTGCGCGCGCTCCTCGATGCGCCGGCCAAACGGCCGAAGACCTTCCCGCTCGGAAAAGCCGGCTTCGTCTTCGACACGCGGCTCCCGGGCAACAGCAACCAGGGGCATGACTTCGGCACGACCCTGACGCCGTCGGAAAAGACCGACTTGGTCGCCTACCTGGAGACCCTCTGACGATCCCGGGTTGCTAGCCCGGGATGACGAGCACGCAGCCTGGCTGCGCGCCGGCCGGGACGAGATCGACGATTCCACGATCGAGCGTGGCCAGGCGGCCACTGTGGCGAAGGGCAATCGCGAGGAGATGCGCGTCGGTCACCTGCGCATGTCCGCCCACGCGGTCCCACGCCACCCGAGCGTCTCCCGCGAGATCCACGTCGTCGTGCCAGAAAGAGTGACCCGGCAGCTCAGTGATCTGCCGCAGCAGCGCCTGGGCCTCCCGTGGCGACCGGGCCGCGGGGATGGCCCGCGCGTTCGACGAGACACGGATGAACCCAGATTGGGTGACAGGGCAGGTCGCGAAGGGGATCGTGCCGGGAGCTCCGAGCCAGTCCAGCACGGCGACGTGATGAACGTGGTTGGGCCAGGCCATGGCGATGAGAACGTTGACGTCGAGTAGCGCACGCGTCGCCAGGCCAACCTTGCGCGCGGCCGCGCGAGCTCCTTTCACTTGTCCTCGAGCGCCGCGCTCACCATTTCCCGCGTGAGGGGAGGCGTGTCTGGATGAACTTCGAACACGGGGAATCCTTTGCGCTTGCGCCCGCTGCGCACCGGTGCTGCCAGCCCTTTGCGGGCCAGCTCCGAGACGACGGCGCCGAGGCCCCCGCCTCGAGCGGCGGCCAAGCTGCGCGCAGCCCGGTAGACGTCGTCGTCGAGGTGCAAGGTCGTCCGGACGGCCGGAGATTTCCTTGAAGATCCCCTGGAAGATCCCATGCCTGACAGTGTGATGTCATGATGTCATGATGTCAACGCGCCCGGCCTGGGCTCCTCGCCGCTACTTCGCGTAGTCGGTGGCGCGGGTCTCGCGGATGACTGACACCCGGACCTGCCCGGGATAGGCCAGCTCGGCCTCGACCTTGCGCGCGATCTCCTTCGACAGGAGCCGCGCCTCCTGATCCGAGACGCGCGAGTTCTCCACGATCACCCGCACCTCGCGGCCGGCCTGGATGGCGAAGGCGCGCTCGACGCCGGGGAAGCTGGTGGCGACCCGCTCGAGGTCGGTGAGGCGCTGGACGTACGACTCCAGCATCTCCCGCCGCGCGCCCGGGCGCTGGCCCGACAGCACGTTCGCGGCGTCGACCAGGTGATCGAGCACGTCGACCGGCGGCACCTCGCCGTGGTGCGCGGCGATCGCCTGCACCACGCGTGGGGGCTCGCCGTACTTGCGGGCGGTCGCGGCGCCGACGGCGGCGTGCGACCCTTCCGCCTCCTGCTCGATCGCCTTGCCGATGTCGTGCAGCAGCCCCGCACGCCGCGCTGTCTTGACCGGCAGATCCAGCTCCGCCGCCATCGCGCCCGCCAGGAAACCGACCTCGATCGAATGCTGCAGCAGATTTTGCGCGTTGCTGGAGCGGAACTTCAGCGTGCCGACCAGACGGGTCAGCTCCGGGTGCAGCCGCGGCAGGCCGAGGTCGAACGCCGCCTGCTCGCCCGCCTCCTTGCACTGCTGCTCGATCTCCGAGGTCGCCTTCTCGACCATCTCCTCGATGCGCGTCGGGTGGATGCGCCCGTCGGCGATGAGGCGGGTGAGCGCCACCCGCGCGATCTCGCGCCGCACCGGATTGAAGCAGGAGATCACCACCGCCTCGGGCGTGTCGTCGATGATGAGGTCGACCCCCGTCGCCGCCTCCAGCGCGCGCACGTTGCGCCCCTCACGCCCGATGATCCGCCCCTTCATCTCGTCGGAAGGCAACGGCACGGTGGCGACGGTCCGCTCGGCCACGTACTCGCTGGCGTAGCGCTGCACCGCCGCCGAGATCACCATCCGCGACTTCTCGTCGGCCTCCGCCCGCGCCGCCTCTTCGATCTTCCGCACCTCGTCGGCGGCGGCCCGGCGGGCCTCGTCGCGCACCTCCTCGAAGAGCCGCGCCTTGGCCTCCGCCGCCGACAGGCCGGCTATTTTCTCCAACCGGGCCCGGGCCTCCACCGCCTGCGCCGCCGCCGCGCGCGCCGCCGCCTCCGCGGCCGCCTCACGCCCCGCCAGCTGCTTCTCGCTGCGCGCCGTCTCGTCGAGCCGCTGTTTGAGCTGACGCTCCTGCCGCTCGAGCTCGCGCTCCCGCTCGGAGGTCTCTCGCAGCTGCCGTTCGAGCTCGGTCTGGCGCCCCTTCAGCTCGGCGTCGATCTCCGCCCGCGCCTTGACGGCCAGCTCCTTGGCGTCGAGCGCCGCTTGCCGCTTGAGCGACTCGGCCTCCACCTCGGCCGCCGCGATCAGCCGCTGCTTCTCCGCCTCCGAGTGCGGCAATCCTGCCGGGCGCATCGTCCGCCCGACGAAGAACGCGATCACCAGCACGACGAGCAGCAGCGAGACCGCTGCCGGCAGCGCGATCATCGTTTGGCCCCCGCCGGCCGCAGCACGCGTGCCTCGGTCACCACCACGTCGACCGGCACGTCGCCGTCGCCCGCCGGACAGCCCGCGACGATCTGGAAGTCGTAGCAGAGGCCGATCAGCGCCGCGCGCCGCGACCCCGAACCGAACGCGCCGTCGTAGTAGCCGCCGCCGAAGCCGAGCCGCCGTCCCTCGGCGTCGAACGCCAGCCCGGGAACGATGACGACGTCCAGCTCGTCGAGCGGGACCTCGGGCGCCGCGGCGGGGGGTTCCAGCAGGCCGAAGCGTCCCGGCGTCAGCGGCGCGGCGTCGGCGCGGTGGAACCGAAGCCGCGGCACCTCCGCGGCGAGACGGGGCAACGCGATCCTCGCCCCGCCCGCGGCGGCCTCGGCCAGGGCCGGCGACGGATCGATCTCCCCCTTGGCCGCCACGTAGCCGGCGATCGCAGAGGCGCGGCCCCGGACCGCCGTCAGCTCTGGCAGCGCGAGCAGGCGAGCCGACGCCGCCGCGCTGCTTGCGCGGCGCTCGCTCTCCGAGAGCGCGGCGCGCTTCTCACCCATCTCGCGACGAAGTGCGCGCTTCTGCTCGGTAAGGACTGGACTCGAAAGGGGAGCCATCGTCGAGTGATGGGTCCCGGTGCATATTTATCGACGCGTCTACCTTCGGACCGTTGCCGACGGCAAACGGCAGACCGGAACAATCAATCGAGAATCATACTCGCGCTTCGTGCGTCAGGACGTCAAGCAGCGACTGACTCTTTTCGCGAATCTTTTTCCGCAGTTCACTTGTGTCGCGCCGCTCACGAAACAACTTCTCCGCGATTTGCAACGCCGTTAACATCGCCACGGCCTGCGTGTCTGGCGTGCGGGTCTTCTTCTGGACGTCGCGGAAACGCTCGTCGACCAGCGCCGCGACCGCCCTCACCCAGCGCTCGTCTTCATCGGTCTTGAGCGCGTACCGGACACCCGCGATCTGCACCGTCACCGAATGCTTCATGGCTGACCCGGCAGCATACCACCGGCCGCCGGCGCCGGGCCGGGCGTGGGGGGCGAGAGGCGAACGCCGTCGCGGTACCAGAGATCTGCGGTGAGCTGCCCGCGCTCGTCCCAGAACCGCCAGCGTCCGTCGCGCAGGCCGCCGCTGTAGAAACCCTCGACCGCCTGCGCTCCGTTGGGGTGCCACTCGCGCACCGCCCGCTCGCGGATGCCGTCGAGAAATTCGACCTCGCGCTCCGGACGCCCCTCCTCGAACCAGAAGCGCCAGACGCCGACGCGCAGCCCCTCCCGGTCGTAGCTGCCGGCGACGCGGGGACGTCCGTTGGGGAAACGGGCGACGAAGGCAGCGCCGGCCGCCTGGCGCGTCTCCCGCCCCGGGATCGCATCGTGGGAGGCGAGCTTGATGATCGCGGAGCTGGTCGGCCCCAGCGCCTCCAGCTCGGCGGGGCTCATGCGGGCGACCAGCGGATCGACCGTCACCTGGACGAGCGCGCCGTCCTCCCAGCGCTCGGCGCGCCAGTTGCGGCCGTCGTTGAAGCGGTAGCGCCAGACGCCGCTCTGCGCGCCGTCGAGGAAACTGCCGCTCGACAGCTCCGTGCCGCTCTCGTAATAGCGCGTCTCGGGCCCCTGCCGGACGCCGTCCGGGCGCCGGCACCACTCCGCCTCGGCGCCGCCCGAGTAGATGTGGCGCCCAAGACCGGTCCCGACCGGGCAGATGGTGCGCGACGCCGCGCAGCCGCCGGCCGCGAGCGCGCACGACACGGCGACGAACACGAGCGGCCGGCTGTCCATCGACCACATCGCGCCATTGTATGCCGAGCCACAGACGCCGCCGGAGATCGTATGTATTGATCCAAGGTGAGCACACGACGCGAGAAGAACAAGAAGCCGGGCGTCTCCTATGCCTCGGCGCGCCTCGGCGCGGACGGCTCGGGCGAGGAGATCGAGCTGCCGGTGGTCGACGTGACGCACCCGGCGTTCGCGCTGGCGTTGACCGATTCCGAGCTCGCCGCTCGCGTGGCGGCGTTCCTGGCCGAGCCGCCGCCGTTCGGCAAGCTGCCGCCGTTCCTGCGCCGCTCGCTGCTCTGGTTTTTGCTGCGCGGCTCGGTGCTGGCGCGCGGGCTCCGGAGCGCGGAGGGGGGCTACTTGAGCGGGCTCTCCACCTATCTGCTCAAGCTCGGGCCCGACAACCTCGGCGACGCCTACGCGAGGCCGATCGATCGCCGCCTCGCCGCCGCGCTGCCGGTGATGGCCGTCCGGCTGCGCCTGCAGGACATGGCCACGCTGCTCGCCGACGCGCTCGCCCACACGCTGGCGGCGCGCCCGAAGCACCCACTGCGCCTGGTGAACATCGCGGGTGGCCCGGCGATGGACAGCCTCAACGCACTGCTGGTGCTGCGGCGCGATCGGCCGGAGGTCCTCGCCGGCCGCCGCGTCGGGATCGACGTGCTCGATCTCGACGACGCCGGTCCGGCCTTCGGCGCGCGGGCGCTGGCGGCGCTCGGCGCCCAAGGCGCCCCGCTGCACGGGATCGACGTCCAGCTTCGGCACTTGCGCGCCAACTGGACGGAGACCGGCACGCTGCGCGATCTGCTCCGCGCCACGCGGCTCGAGGCGGCGGTGACCGCCGGATCGTCGGAGGGGGGCCTCTTCGAGTACGGCACCGACGCCGAGATCGAAGCGAACCTCGACTGCCTGCGGGACGAGGCGCCGCCCCACTTCGTGATGGTCGGCTCCGTGACCCGGGCCGATGCGCCGATGCAGCGCCTGCGCCAGACGAGCCGCTTCGCCCTGCGCCCCCGCGGGCTGGCGGCGTTCCGCGCGCTCGCCGCACGCAGCGGCTGGCGAATCGCGCGCGCGCTCGAGCGCCCCTTCAGCGACCACGTCGCGCTGACCCGCGCGCCTTGAAAACGACCCGAGGCGGCGTTCTGGCGCTTGCCCGGCCGATCTCAGCCCTTAGCTTTCAAACGGGAAGCGATGCGGAGATCTTTCTGGCGCGGGCGGCTCAGCTGGCGGGAGCTCTTCAAGGAGATCTACCGCGACTACAACCATGACAACGTCGCCGACACCGCCGCCATCCTCGGCTACTACTTTGTCTACTCGCTGTTCCCGTTCCTCTTCTTCCTGGCCACGCTGGCGGCGTACATCCCGCACGTGCAGGTCTCGATGGAGACGTTGCTCTCGCGGGCGCACGCGCTCCTGCCGGCGCAGGCGATGCACATCATCGACAAGAACCTGCGCGCCCTGGTGGAACATCCGCGGCCGCACCTGCTGACGGTCGGCCTCATCGGCACGCTCTACTCCGCGTCGCGCGGCGTGGACGCGGTCCGCAAGGCGCTCAACCTCGCCTACGACGTCAAGGAGTCGCGCCCCTTCTGGAAGACGGAGCTCCTCGCCTTCGGGATGACGATCGCCGGCGCGGCGCTGGTGCTGTTCGGAGTCGCCGCGCTGATCGCGGGCGGCGATCTGGGGCTGTGGGCAGCGGGCAAGCTCCACATCGCCCCCACCTACGTCCTCGTCTGGAGCTGGCTCCGCTGGCCTGTGACGGCGTTGCTCATCATGTCGTGCGCCGCGTTCGGCTACTACCTGCTCCCCGACGTCGAGCAGAAGTTCCGATTCATCACGCCGGGCTCCATGGTGGGGACCCTGGCCTGGCTGCTCGGGACCTGGGGGTTCAGCCAGTACGCCGGACACTTCGGCAGCTACAACGTCACCTTCGGATCGATCGGCGGCGTCGTGCTGTTGATGACCTGGTTCTACATCACCGGATTCATCTTCCTGATGGGCGGCGAGATCAACGCCATCCTCGAGACCGCCTCCGGCGAGGGGAAGGCGTCGGGGGCGCGCGCCCCGGGCCAAGCGCCACCGCCGCCCTCGCAGCGTCCGAGCGCGATGCCCCCCGGCGCGGCCAAGAGCGCCGACGTCGCGAACGAGACGCCCGGCGGAGCGGCGCCCCCGCCCGCGCCGAGCGCACCCTATCCGCCCGCACAAGATCACCCGCGCTGACCCGGGCCCGCGTGGTATTGCGTCCGCGGAGGACGAGATGAAGGTCATCCTGTTTGGCGCCTCGGGGATGGTGGGGCAAGGCGTGCTGCGCGAGTGCCTGCGCGATCCGCGCGTCACCACCGTGCTGGCCGTCGGGCGCTCATCGACCGCCGAGACGCACGCCAAGCTGCGGCAGATCGTCCACCCGGACTTCACCGACTTCTCGTCGCTCGAAGCCGAGCTCGGCGGCGCCGACGCCTGCTTCTTCTGCCTCGGTGTCTCCTCGGCCGGCATGTCCGAGGCCGACTACCGCCGGGTCACGTTCGACTTCACGCTGGCCGCCGCCCGGACCCTGGCCAAGGCGAGCCCCGGCCTGACGTTCATCTACGTCTCGGGGACCGGCACTGACAGCAGCGCGCGCGGCCGCTCGATGTGGGCACGCGTGAAGGGGGAGACCGAGAACGCGCTCTTCGCGCTGCCGTTCAAGCGGGCCTACATGTTCCGCCCCGGCTTCATCCAGCCGATGCACGGGGTCACGTCGCGCACGCGGCTCTACCGCCTCCTCTACGCGGTCACCACGCCGCTCTTCCCGCTGGTGAAGCTGGTCTCGGGGAAAGCGGCCATCACCACCGAGGACGTGGGCCGCGCCATGATCGAGGCGGCCGCGAACGGCGCGCCCCAGCCCTTGCTAGAGAACCGCGACATCCGCGCTCTCGCCACCAAATCCGCAGAGTCTCCCCCGCGTTAGAGGTGGCGTATTCGATCGCGGCGGACGAAGGATCGGACGAAGGTTCGGACGAAGGTTCGGACGAAGGATCGGACGAAGGTTCACTCGTTCGTGTGAGCGTCGACGATCTTCTCGGCGGCGGCCTCGTGCTTTTTCAGCGTCGGAAGCAGGTCGGTCAGCAATCTCCGCAGCCCGGGGTCGGCCGTGTTGTCGCGCGCCTCGGTCACCATCGCGATGTTCTTGCGGTGGTCGTCGAGCATCTCCTGGGCGAACTTCTTGTCGAAGTCGGGGCCCGTCGCCATGGTCCCCATGTCGTTGGGACCGGGCGCCGGCGTGCTGGCCACCAGATCGACCCGCTCTCTTTGCGCCAGCTCGGCGACCTTCTGATCGGCCGCCGTGTGATCCTTGACCAACATCCGTCCGTAGTCCTTCACCGCCTGCGACTTCCCGTCCTTCTGAGCGATCTCGCCGGCCTGGATCTCCTTTTGATCGGCCTCATGCAAGTTGCCGAGCACATTCGCCGTGGCCGGCGGGTCGGCGGCCGTGGCAGGCCCCTCCGCCACCAGGAGCCCACCCGCGATGAGCCCGTACCGCAAAAACCTGGTCCCGAGCACGATTGCCATGCGTCCCCTCCCCTCGCCCTTGCGTCGTCTCATCAACAAAACTGGGGGCGTAGGGCGATCCCGCAAGGTGAAAACAGGAGGCAAATCTCCGCCTGGCTCAGCGGGCGCGGCGCGGGGCGGCCACCTCGGCCGCGGCGATCGGTCTGACGGCGGCGGCGATCTGGCGCAGCGTCGGGGCCAGCGGCGAGGTGCGGCGCCAGCAGAGCCCGAGCGTCCGGAACGCGCGCGCGTCGGCCAGCGGACGGATGGCCAGCGCGGTGTGGCGGCTCTCGGTCGCCACGGCCAGGCGCGGGAGCAACGTGACCCCGGCGCCCGCGGCGACCATCTGCGCCAGCGTCGAGAGGCTGGTGGCTCGGAAATCGAGCTCGTGCGTGCGGGCGTGCGCGCAGACCGCCAACGCCTGGTCGCGCAGGCAGTGCCCGTCGTCGAGCAACAGCACGTCGGTGCCGCCGAGCTCGCTCATCGCGGCCGGCCCAGCCCGGCGTCCGAGCGGATGGCCGCGCGGGGCCGCCAGCACGAACGGATCGCGCACGAGCGGCACGCGATCGAGGTCGCCGAGGTCGGCCTCCAGCGCCAGCAGCGCGCCGTCGAGCGCGCCCTGCTCGACCGCGCGCACGAGCGCGTCCGTTTTGTCTTCGGTCCAGCGAATGCTGAGCCCAGGTTGCGCCCGGCGAAGCGCGGGCACCAGGCGAGGCAGCAGATAGGGCGAGATCGTGGGGATCACCCCGAGCCGGAGCTTGGCGCTGCGCGGATCGGCATGCTTGCGGGCAGCGTCGGCCAGATCGTCCGTCTCGACCAGGAGGCGCCGCGCGCGGGCGACGACCTCCTCCCCGGCCGCGGTCGCCAGCACCCGGCGGCGGTCGCGCTCGAAGAGACGCACCCCCAGCGCCCCTTCGAGCTGCGCCAATTGCGCGCTCAATGACGGCTGGGACACGCCGCAGAGCGCGGCCGCCTTGCGGAAGCTGCCGGCGTCGGCCACCGCGACCGCGTACTGCAGCTGACGGGTGGTGAAGAGATGGGGGGCGAGGCGCATCGACAGTTGATCGACAGCTGATAGCTAATAACTATTACACAGATACAAACGATGTCTTGGCGCTATCGACGGGACGGCGGCATCTTGTCTGCCAGGAGGACCGCTAAATGTTGACCATCGGAGACAAGTTCCCAGCGTTCAAACTGAAGGCCGCCGTCAGCCTGGAGAAGGGCAAGGAGTTCCAGGACGTCACCAGCGAGGAATACCCGGGCAAGTGGAAGGTGATGTTCTTCTGGCCCAAAGACTTCACCTTCGTCTGCCCCACCGAGATCGCCGCGTTCGGGAAGAAGAACCGCGACTTTCTCGACCGCGACGCCCAGGTGCTGGGCGTCAGCACCGACAACGAGTTCGTCCACGTCGCCTGGCGCAAGAGCCACCCCGATCTCAAGGACCTGCCATTCCCCATGCTGTCGGACATCAAGCACGAGCTGTCGAAGGCGCTCGGCATCCTGCACCCGACCGAGGGGGTCTCGATGCGGGCGACGTTCATCGTCGACCCCGAGGGCGTCATTCGCTTCGTCTCGGTGACCGACCTCGACGTCGGCCGCAACGTCGACGAGGTGGTGCGCGTGCTCGACGCGCTCCAGACCGACGAGCTCTGCCCCTGCAACTGGCAAAAGGGCGAGCCGACGCTGCAGGTGGCCTGAGCGTGTCGGCGCTCGACGAGCTGCGCGACGCCATCCCAGACGCCGCGCGCGATCTCAAGCTGAATCTGCAATCGGTGCTGGCCGAGAGCAGTCTCACGCCCGCGCAGCGTTGGGGCACGGCCGTCGCCGCGGCCGTCGCGTCGCGCAACGCTCTGCTGCGCGACGCGGTCCTGACCGACGCGCGCGCCGAAACCGAGGCGGCGGTGGTCGACGATGCCATCGCCGCCGCGGCGCTGATGGGGATGAACAACGTCTACTATCGATTCCGCCACCTCATCGGGCGCGACGTCTACGGGCAAAAGCCGGCGCGCCTGCGGATGAACCGAATCGCCAAGCCGGCCGGCAGCAAGGTCGACTTCGAGCTCTTCTGCCTGGCGGTGAGCGCCATCAACGGCTGCGAGAGCTGTCTGAAAGCGCACGAAAAGGTGGTCCTCGGCGGCGGCCTGACCGACGATCAGGTCCACGACGCCGTCCGGATCGCGGCGGTCGTCCACGGCGCGGCGGTGGCGATCGATCTGGTTCCGCCGAACGTCCTGCAGTTGTGACTTGTCATCTTCGATCAGGCCGCGTAGCTTTTCCCTGAGGCCATGAGTACCCACCGCGTTCCGAATCCGTTCCCGCGCACCGTCATCGTCGACGGCGCCGGCCGGGTCCTGCGCGGGTAGCACTCGCGCAAAGTCGAAAGACGACCCCGGCCGGATGGGCCGGGGATCGTCGGGTCGACGATCTGCGGCTCCTCCGCCGGCAGCACCGGAGAGAGAGCAGAAGATGACCACCTCGCAGATCGAACAATCGCCGTCCGCCAGCGCGGAGGCCGGCCAGGCCGAAGAACGATTCTGGCCCCTGGTGCGCGAAGCGCTCGGGGGGTCGCGCCGCGATCTCACCGCGATGCCGCTCTCGCGCGCCATCGTTCTGCTGGCCGTCCCGATGGTGCTCGAGATGGTGATGGAGTCGATCTTCGCCATCGCCGACATCTTCTGGGTCTCCAAGCTGGGGGCCGACGCCGTGGCCGCGGTCGGGCTGACCGAGAGCCTGCTGACCGTCGTGTACGCCGTCGGCATGGGGATGGCCATGGGCGTGGGCGCGGTGGTGGCCCGCCGGACCGGCGCCAAGGATCACGAGGGCGCCTCGCTCGCCGCCGCGCAGGCGATCTTCATCGGCCTCGGGTTGGCGGCGGTGCTCGGCCTCCTCGGCGGTCTCTTCGCGCCGACGCTGCTCGCGGCGATGGGCGCCTCGCCCGCGGTGATGGCGGTCGGCGCGGGCTACGCGCGTCTCATGCTGATCGGCGACGTCAGCATCCTGCTGCTGTTCCTGATCAACGCCGGCTTCCGCGGCGCCGGCGACGCTGCGATCATCATGCGCGCGCTCTGGCTGGCCAACGGCATCAACATCCTGCTGGGGCCGCTGTTCGTGTTCGGCCTGGGGCCGTTCCCGCGGCTCGGTGTCACGGGCGCGGCGGTGGCGACCACCATCGGCCGCAGCATCGGCGTGCTCTTCCTCTTGCGGGCGCTGGCGCGCGGCAAGGGGCGGCTGGTGGTGCGGCGCGCGCAGCTTCGCCTCGATCGCGAGACGATGAGGACGATCTTCCGGCTGGCCAAGGACGGCATCGTGCAGACGCTGATCGGGTTCACCAGCTGGATCGGCCTGGTGAAGATCCTGGCGGCGTTCGGCAGCGTCACGCTGGCCGGCTACACCATCGCCATGCGGGTGGTGATGTTCGCCCTCCTGCCTTCGTTCGGCCTCGGCATGGCGGCGGCGACGTTGGTGGGGCAGAACCTGGGCGCGGGCAATCCGGCGCGCGCCGAGGCGGCGGTCTGGAAGGCGGCGTTCTACAACTTCGTCTTCCTCGGTGTCGTCGGCCTCCTGCTGGTGCTGTTCGGCGACAAGGTGGTCCGCCTGTTCACGCCCGACGTGACCGTCGTCGCCGAGGGGGGGCGTTGCCTGCGCATCGTGGCCGCCGGTTTCGCCTTTTACGCTTACGGGATGGTGGTCACGCAGGCGTTCAACGGCGCGGGGGACACGCGGACGCCGACGCTGATCAACCTCGGCTGCTTCTGGTTGGGGGAGATCCCGCTGGCGATGCTGCTGGCGCGCAGGCTGGGGCTCGGCCCCACGGGAGCCTACCTGGCGATCACCGCGGCCTTCTCGGCCGTGGCGATCGTCTCGATCACGCTGTTTCGGCGCGGGCACTGGAAGAGCGTGAAAGTCTAAGCGCTGGATATCAATTATATAGAATCAATATCTAAACCGTAGATCGCGCCATCCCCAAAGTCCCGGGCCGGCCGTGCCGGCGCCTGCCTGGAGCGTCGGCACGGCGGGTGCATTTGCAATCGGCCATGACCGGACTCGAATTCATCATGGCCGCCCGGGCCTTTCCGGGCGAACGGCTCCCCTTCCCCACCGCCACCCTGGAGATCGGCCGCCGGATCGTCAACCGCGAGCTCTACGGCGTCACCCGCGCCGGGGAAACCTTCGCCCCCGGCGAGCTGGTCTACGCGCACAGCGACGTCTCCGGGCACGGCGCCGGCTTCATCGAGCATGTCTGGACCCACGACGGCGTCGAGGTGGCGCGCCACTACATGCCGATCGGCGACGACCGCCAGTGGCGAACCTGGTCGCAGCACCAGCTCGAGGTCGGCGCCTACACCGTCGAGCTCTATGGGCCGGACGGAAAGCGGATGGCGGTCAGGAACTTCTTCGTCGGCTCGCCCGCCGGACGCTGAGCCGGCGTCGAGCGGACTTCGACCGGCTTTGGAGCGGACGTCCGCTTTCGCCCGCGGACGGTCGCGGACAGGTATTCTCGGCGCCCGTCGTCGTGCTCTCGCCCGCTGCCATCGTCCTTCTGTCCGTCGTCGCAGCCGTGGGCGGCTTCGTCAACTCGATCGCCGGCGGCGGAGGTCTGGTGACCTTGCCGGCGCTGTTGGCGGCCGGCCTGCCGCCGCAGATCGCGATCGGGACGAACAAGGCCCAGGCCGTCTTCGGCGCCTTCACCTCGGTCGCCTCCTACTGGCACGGGGAGTCGCTCGATCGCGAGCGGGCGGCGCTCGGCTTCGCCGCGGGGTTCCTGGGCTCCTCGATCGGCGCCCGCCTCCTGCTGACCGTCCCGCTCGGTCCACTGCGCGTCATCGTGATGGTGCTCTTGCTGGGGGCGGCCGTCATCGTGCTCGCCGGGCGAAATGTCGAGCCACGCCCGCGCAAGCTCTCGCCGCTGGTCGGGCGCCTGGCCCTCTGCGCGATCGGGCTCGTCCTCGGCGCCTACGACGGCTTCTTCGGGCCCGGAACCGGCTCGCTGCTGGTGGTCGCGTTCGCCACCGTGTTCGGCGACAGCCTGACGCGGGCCTCGGGCAACGCCAAGGTGGTGAACTTCGCCTCGAACCTGGCGGCCTTCGGCCTGTTCGCCGCGCGCGGCACGGTCGTCTGGCGGATCTCGGTGCCGATGGCGGTGGCCAGCGTGATTGGCTCGGCGGCGGGCGCCCGCCTGGCGGTGCGCAACGGCGATCGGCTGGTGCGCGGCGTGGTCCTCGTCGTCGTGCTCGCCGTGGTGGTCAAGCTGACCACGGACTTGATGCATTGACGCGCGGCTGAAGACGCACGAGGAACATCCGGCCAAGCCCGCCGCTCACATCGGAACGCGGCGCGGTCCGAAGATCCGCACGTCGACCTCCTCCGCGTAGTGGACCAGCGCCGGCGGTCCGGCGAGCGGCGGCAGACGGGCGGCGCTGGTGAGCGTCTGGCGAACGTCGGCCGCCGCGCCCGAAGCGAGCGGGTACGGGGCGTGCTGGACCCGCGCGCTCGAGAGCACGCGTCCATCCGAGGCGTAGAGGAAATACCGCTCGGCCAAGAAGAACTCGAGTGAGCCGGCGGAGGCGGGCGCCGCCGGCCCGGTCGGCCCGTAGCGTCCGGAAAATTCGGCCGGCACACCACGGCCAATCCGTCGCGAGCGATAAACGATCGACGGACCGTCCGAGATCTCGATCGACATCCGCGCGTGAAAGTACGGCAGGTGATAGCCGATCCGCGCGCCCGCAACCGCCAGCCGGCTGGCGGCCTCGAGGCTGAAGAACCAGACGCCTGGATCGCGCCCGCCGCGGTGCACGTAGGTGCGCAGGTTGAGCTCGTGAAAAGCGGGCGCCATCGGCAGCCCCAGCCGCGGCGAGCGCGAGACCGGAATCGTGAAGGGGACCAGACCGACGTAGGCGACGCCCCCGAAGGTGTCGACATCGAGTCCGGGCGGCAGCAGCGCCGCGATCGCCGCGCCGTCGACCGGCCAGTGCAAGAAGCCGAGGTGGCGCCAGATCTGACTCATCACCGGCCGCTCGGCGGGAACCGCGCGGGCACGCAGCCGCTCGTCGTCGCTCGGGCCTGTCGTCAAGGCGCGAGCGACCGAGCGCCGAGGCGCGCCGCCGCGGCGCGCAGCGTCTCGTCGCTCTTGGCGAAGCAGAACCGCGCGAACGGCGGCGGCAACGTCGGATTGCCCGCACCGGCGTAGAAGACCGAGGTCGGGATGGCGGCCACGCCGACCTCGGTGACGAGGCGGCGGCAAAAGGCGACGTCGTCGGTGACGCCCTGCGGGCGCAGGTCGGCGAGCAGAAAGTAGGCGCCGTCGATCGGCAGCGGCTCGAGCCGCGCGGCCCGCAGCGCCGCCGCCAGCAGCTCGCGGCGGCGGGCATAGTCGGCGCGCAAGCCGAGGTAATAGCCGTCGCGCGCGGCCACCGGCAGCACGTCGGCCAGCGCCTCCTGAAACGGCGCCGCGTTGGTGAAGGTGACGAACTGGTGGACGGCCCGCAGCGCCGCCGAGAGCGGCGGCGGCGCGATCGCCCAGCCGACCTTCCAGCCGGTCACGCTGAACGTCTTCCCCATGCTGTCGACGGTGATCGTCCGCTCGAACATCCCCGGCAGCGTGGCGATCGACACGTGCGGCGCGCCGAACACGATCTCCGAATAGACCTCGTCGGCCACCACCACCACGTCGTGGCGCCGGCAGAGCGCCGCGATCGTCTCCAGTTCCTCGCGACTGAACATCTTGCCGGTCGGGTTGTGCGGCGTGTTCAGCACCAGCGCCCGCGTGCGCGGCCCGAACGCCGCGGCGAGCGCCGTCGGATCGAACCGCCAGTCGGGCGGCTCGAGCGAGACCGCGCGGACGACGCCGCCGGCCATCGCCACGCCCGGGGCGTAGGCGTCGTAGGCCGGCTCGAAGACGATCACCTCGTCGCCCGGATCGACCACCGCCAAGAGAGCGTCGTGCAGAACCTCGGTGGCTCCGCTGGCCACGGTGATCTCGGCGTCGGGATCGACCGCCGGCCCCGCCGGCCAGCGGCGGCGGTAGTCTTCGGCCAGCGCCCGCCGCAACCGCGGAACCCCGGCGCTCGCCGCGTACTGGTTGCGGTCCTCGCGAATGTGGCGCGCCGCGGCCTCCTTGACGAAGTCCGGCGCCGCGAAGTCCGGGAACCCTTGCCCTAGGTTGGCGGCCCCGTGCTCCACCGCCAGCGCGGTGATCTCGGTGAAGATCGACGTCCCGATGCCGGCGATGCGTCGAGCCCCGATCTGGCCCCCCATCCAACCGGTTTACCCCGAGATCGGGCCTCCGGTCGATCCTTGACCAAGTTCGCCGGGTTAGCCGCACTATTGGAGAAGGTGATGGCTTCGACCCCCTTTCGCGTCATCCGTGGCACCGCGGCCAATCAGCCGACGGATGCGGCGATCGCCGAGGCGCTCCGGCGCGGCGACCGGCAGGCGGAGCTCGAGGCCTGGAACCGGTTTTCGCCCGGCGCGACAGAGACCCTGCGGCGGCTGCTCGGCCCCGGACCCGATCGCGAGGACCTGCTGCAGGAGGTCTTCCTGCGGTTCTTCAAGCGTATCGGGACCTTGCGCGAGCCGGCGGCGGTCCGGGGCTTCCTGGCCGGCATCTGCATCCGGGTCGTGCGCGGCGAGATAGCCGGGCGTCAGCGGCGACGCTGGCTGCACCTCACCCCGACCGGCGAGGCGCCCGACGCGGCGGTCCCCGGGCCCGACATCGAGGCGCGCGACACCATCGCCCGCTACTACGCGCTCCTCGAAGAGCTCAGCGCCAGCGAGCGGTCGATCTTCGTGGCGCGGACGATCGAGAAGCTGACGCTGGCCGAGGTGGCCGAGATGCACGGCGTGTCGATCTCGACCGCGCAGCGACGGCTGGCGCGGGCGAGCAAGAGGATCGCCGCGCTGGTCCGGCGCGATCCCGAGCTCATGCTTCTGGCCGATGGGCAGGGCAAAGGGGAAGAATCATGACCCGGCTCGACGACGACGCGCTCATCGCCGCGCTGTCGGAGGAGGCTCGCCGCGTGGCGCAGGCGGACGCCGCGGGTCAGCCCGAGCCGGGCGCCTGGCACCGTCTCGCGGCGCGCCGGGCGCCGCCGGTCCGCCGTGACCGCCGCTGGTGGCCGGCGCGCCCGGGGTTGACCGCGGCGGCCTGCGCGGCGCTGGTCGGCGTGATCCTCGGCGTTCACGGGCTGCGATCGGGGCGCGCGCTCAGCTACGACGTCGGCGGTGGCGCGGTCGAGGAGAGCGGCTACATCCGCGGCGCCGGCAACGCGGAGGCCGCCGTGCGCTTTTCCGACGGAACGCGGATCGATCTGGCGGCCGGCGCGCGGATGTCGGTGGTGGCGCCTGGACCTCACGGGGCACGGCTGCGAATCGAAGAGGGGCAAGCCCACTTCTCGGTGAAGCACCTGCCGCACGCGGCCTGGAGCGTGGAGGCCGGCCCCTACGTCATCGAGGTGACCGGCACCGTGTTCGACGTTCGCTGGTCGAGCGCCGACGAGGTGGTCGAGGTGCGCCTGCGCACCGGTTCGGTGCGGGTGAGCGGGCCGCTGCTCTCCGAGCACGCGACGCTCCGCCCGGGACAACATCTGACGGCGCGGCTCGCGACGCGGGAGCTGCGGATCGACGAGAACCCGGGCGAGGCCACGGCCCCCACGGTGGCCGTGCCGCCCCCCGCGCGCGCGGCACCAGCGCCGGCGGCGACGGGCCCGACCCCGCCCTTAGCCGAGGCGCCTTCGGGCGAGCCGCCTTCGGGTGAGCCGCCTTCGGGCCAAGCGGCTTCGGGCCAATCGCCTTCGGGCCAACCGCCCGCGGCGCTCCCGACCGCGCGTCTCCGGGCGCCCGCGCGCGGCGGGAAGGTCTCCACGCGCGCCGTCGCCATCGCCGACAAGCCGCCGGTCGCCGACTGGGCGCCCCAGAAATGGTCGACGCGGGTCTCGACCGGCGACGCGGCGGGGGTGGTCGACGAAGCGGTGGCGCACGGGCTCGACACCGTCGTCGCCGACGCCGACGGCCCGGCGCTGGTGGCGCTCGCCGACGCTGCCCGCTACGCAGGCCACAAGTACTTGGCCGAGCGCGTGCTGCGCGCCCAGCGAACCCGTTTCCCCGGCACGCCGGCCGCCGGCGCCGCCGCCTTCTTCTTGGGGCGCATCGCCGACGATCGGGGCGCGCCGGCCGAGGGGCTCGACTGGTACCGGCGCTATCTGGCCGAGGAGCCCCAGGGGGCGTACGCCGCCGAAGCGCTGGGCCGCGAGATGATCGGCGTGGCGCACCTCTCCGGCCGTCCGGCGGCGCGCGAGCTGGCCGTGGAATACCTGCGCCGCTTCCCCGAGGGTACCTACCTCTTGCACGCCCAGGCTATTCTTCGAGCTCCGTGATCGCGGGCGCCCTCTGGGTTGGGTTGGTGTTGGCCGCCGCCGGCGATCCCGCGACTGCGCCCGCGCCGTCCCTCGCGCCCGTGCCCGTCTCCTCCGCCGTGGCGGTGACGCGGCCGCCGGCCGATGACGCCATCCTCGACGAGGCCAGCACACGCATTCGATCCGAGCTGGCGGCGAGCGGGATCGAGAGCATCCTGGTCGACTGCGAAAAAGACGCGCCGGCCGGCTCCCCGGGCTGCGCGGCCGTGACGGCGAGCGCGACGATCTCGCTCGCGCGCGAGGACGGCGTCGCCGAGATCGACGTCGGCGTGACCTTGCCGGACGGGCTCGAGATGCGTCGACACGTCCGCGTCCTCCCCCGCGACGGGGGCGACGATCCCTCCGTGCTGGCCGTGCGGGCCGTGGAGGTGCTGCGCGATCTCCGTCTCAACGCCCGCCCCCGCGCGCCGGCCGGGCCGCAAGGTCCCGCGCGTGACGACGAAGAGCCCAAGATCCCGTTGCCGCCACCACCACCGCCCCGCTGGCGCATCTCGAGCGGCGCGGCGGTGCTCGCGGCGCCGGCGTTCCAAGGCCAAGGAATCGGACCGGCGCTCGGTGTGGCGCTCGGCGCGGGGGCCGTGCTGGACTCGCACTTCGCGGTCTTCGTGGCCCTCGCGGGACCGTTCAACTCCAGTTTCGGGGCGGTCAACGCCCGAAGCAGCGCGCTCGTGCAAGCGATCGCCACGCTGGAGCTGCGCTATCGGTTCACGCTCGGGCCGCTCCAGCCGTTCGGCGCCCTCCTGAGCGGCGTCAACTACCTCAAAGAGACGGTCACGGGGGGCAGCAGCGGCACGGCCGTGACCGCGACCTGGGTCCCCGCGTTCGGCGCGGGCGGCGGCCTCTCGCTGGAGCTGTGGGAGAGGTTCACGGCCAGCGTCGAAGCCGACGGGTTCGTGACCGCGCCCGATGTATTGGTCGAGGTCCAAAGCCAGATCGTCGGCCGCACCGGAGCGCCTTCGCTGCTGGTCCAGGCCAACGTCGGCCTCCAGCTCCCCTGACCGCCGCCGGCCGTCAGGGGACGGGCATCTGGAACGCGACCGCGTAGTTCTGCCCCGGCATGCCGGTCAGGTAGCCGACGAACGGATCCGAGTCGTGCAGCAGACCCCAGCGGACGGTCCCGTTCGTGCGCGGCGCGCTGTCGGCGGTGAAGGCGTAGGCGACGGTGACGTCCGAGGCCGGAAGATCGCTCGCCACGGTGATCTGCACGCTGCTTCCGCTGATGGCGACGCTGCTGATGGTGATCGGCGTGGCGCCGCTCGAGACCTCGAACCCCTTGCCTTGGGCCCAGGCGGTGTTGCTCGCCTGGTGTGGCGCCGGCAGCGTGGTGTCCCAGGCGAGCGGCGCGACCGGCGCGTGAAAGGTCACCGTGATGATCCGACCGCTCTGGGAAACGCCGGTCGGTTGCAGCGGCTGCCAGCCGTTGCCGAGGACGACGCGCTGATAAAATACCTGCGCGTCCTTCTCACCGAGGCGCTCGTAGTCCTTGTTGACGAGGTGCGTGTAGTCGCTCACGTACGAGTACTGGTACTTGGGCCCGGTGCAGATGATCTGGCCCGGGTGATCGAGGCCGATCTGCCACTGGGCGAGCGTCGCCGGCGAGGTGGAGCCGCCGTCCATCGGGTTCGAGTGCTGTTGCGACAGCAGCATCGGGATCGGGAAGGTCTGCCCCGTCAGCGGCGGCAGGTCCTCGTTGTAGTTGCTCCAGAGCGTCACCATGTCGCTCTCGTAGCTGGTGCTGGCCGCGTCCGACTCGCCGTGGTTGAGCAAGATGGCGCCGACGCCGTAGCTCTTCCCCTGCGCCTTGGCCAGCCGCGCGATGGCCGCCACCTCGAACAGCGACGCGGCGTAGGCGCGCCCCGTGGTGCCGGTGTCGGCGGCGCCCTTCTGGATCACGCTGATCGGCTGGCCCGCCTCGCCGACCTCGGTCTGGGTGCTGACGTAGTCGCTCTTGCCGGCGGCCATCGCCAGCGAGGTGAGCTCGTCGCCGAGCGCGGTGTGCACCGACTCGCCGTAGATGTTCGCCGGGTACGGGCTCGGGTAGGCGGTGGTGATCGTCCGCAGCGGCTCGACGAGCGGCACCATCGAGAGCGCGCCGTTGGTCGGATCGAACGGCGGCACCGTCGCGCTGCCGAGCGACAGCTTCAGGTTGTGGAACGGCTGCGTGGTGGCGCCGATGGTCATGGCGGGCGCGTTGCCGTGTCCGCCGACCGCCAGGCTCTGGCCGGTGCCGACGACGCCCGTCCAGCTCCAGACGGGCGCGGTGCTGAGCGCGCCGCCCGTTCCCGCGGCGCCAGCGGCGCCCGAGCCGGCGCTCCCCCCCGACGCGCCTCCGTTTCCGCCGATCGCGCCGGACGCGCCACCCTTGCCGCCCGATGCACCGCCGCTGCCGCCGATCGCTCCGCCCGACGCACCGCCGCTCCCGCCCGACGCGCCACCGGTCCCAGCGGACGTGCCCCCGCTGCCGCCGCTGCCGCCGCTGCCTCCAGCCCCGACGCTGCCGGCGGTCCCGCCCCCGCGGCCGCCCGAACCGGCGCCGGCGCTCATACCTGCCGCGCCGCCACCCGCTGACCCGCCGGCCGCGGCATCCGTTCCACCCTGCCCGGTCTGGCCGTTCGCGCAGCCGGCCGCGATGGTGAGCAGCGCGCACAGCAACTGGGGACCGCGCGACGGGCGCCGCTCGGAGAGGGGGGCAACGACCACTCCCCATGATCGCACGTTTGGCGCGCGATGCGCCGCCCGCGGTGCCTCGATCAGGCCTGCCGCCGCAGGTATTCACGGGGCGTCACGTGCCGCAGCGCACGGAACACCCGGTGAAACTGCGCGTAGCTGCCGAAGCCGGCGGCCAGCGCCGCCTCGAGCAGATTCGTCCGGCCACGGTCGAGCAACACCGAGAACCGATCGAGCCTCAGCCGATTCCGATACTCGACCAGCGACATCCCCATCTCGGATTTGAAGACGCGCGCCAGTCGCGACAGGCTGATGTCGAGCGCCGAGGCGATCTCCTTGCCCCCCATTGCCGGATCCTTGGCCAGCATGCCGACCGTCGAGGCGACCAACCGGTGGCTGGGCGACTCACCGGGCGGCGCCGAGCCCCGCCCCGGCGATCCGCGCACCGGATCGAGCATCGTTCCCAACAGCGAGCAGAGGATCGCGGCGTGCGCCTGCTTGCCCTCGTCGACCGCCTCGCCGGTCAGCGCGGCGTCGTTGAACATGATTCCGATCGGCGCGCGCGTCGAGCGGATCGGCGTGCAGGCCACCCAGCCGCGCCCGGCGATCCGCGTCTCGCCGGCGTGGTGCTCGACGATCGGGCAGTTCTCGAACACCGTGAAGTGCGCCGCTTCTTCTTCCGAGCGCCGGAGCGCCTCCCGGTCGGTGTCGCTGAGGTCGTACATGAGGTGGTGCTCGTCGACGACGGTGCCGCCGAGGTCCATCCCCCAGGTCCCGAGCATCAGGTTTCGCGCGCGGTCGAGCACGAAGATCCCGGCGCGTTGCAGGCCGATCCGGTCACGGGCGAGCTCGATCGCGCGCCGCAGGATCTGGTCCGGATCGTCGAGCGCGTGAATCTCGTCGAACGCCGCCAGGAGGGAGGCGAGCTTGCCCCGGGCAGATCGATCCACCACCTTCGGGACCGGTGCCTTGGGCCCGAGAATGATGGGCCAATCTACGCGTCGCCGCCGCGTCACTGTGAGCAGATCCTAGTATTCCCGACAACGTCGCCGCCCATCACGAGCGCTCCCGTCCGCCAAAAATGAGAGAAGCAACGCCAAAAATGAGAGATCGCGCCGTCAGCATGGGCCGAATCGCGGCTGGATGTCTATCCTAATGGGGCCATGCAACCTGAACCTTCGAAAGCCTGGACCTTCAACGTGGGTGGCGAGCTCACCATCCATCGCCTGGGATTCGGCGCCATGCGGATCGCCGGGCGCGGGATCTGGGGCGAGCCGGCAGATCCCGCGGAGGCCATCCGCACGCTCAAGCGAACGCGAGATCTGGGGATCGACTTCATCGACACGGCCGACTCCTACGGGCCGGATGTCTCCGAGCGCCTCATCCGCGAGGCGTTGCACCCCTACGGCGAGACCCGCATCGCCACCAAGGCTGGCTTCGCGCGCACGGGGCCAGACCTCTGGGTGGCACTCGGGCGCCCTGAGTATTTGATCCAGCAGGCGCACAAAAGCTTGCGCCAGCTCGGCGTCGACCGCATCGATCTGTGGCAGCTCCACCGCATCGATCCGAAGGTCCCGCGCGACGAGCAGTTCGATGCGGTCAAGTCGCTGCGCGACGCGGGCCTCATCCGGCACGCCGGGCTGAGCGAGGTGACGGTCGAGCAGATCGAAGCCGCCTCGAAGTACTTTCCGGTGGCGACGGTGCAGAACCGCTACAACCTGGTCGACCGCAAGAGCGAAGAGGTGCTGACCTATTGTGAGCGTCACGGAATCGGCTTCATCCCCTGGTTCCCCCTCGGCGCCGGCGAGCTCACGCAGCCGGGCGCGACCATCGACAAGATCGCCAAGCGGCACGGCGGCACCGTCAGCCAGATCGTGCTCGCCTGGACGCTGCGAAAGAGCCCGGTGATGCTGCCGATCCCCGGGACCTCGCGCGTCGATCACCTGGAGGAGAACGCCGCCGCCGCGCGGATCGTGCTCGCGGACGCCGAGATGACCGCTCTCGACGAGCTGCCTCGGAAGGCCTGACGAGGCGCGTTCGAGCGGTAAAGAACGTGACCAGCAAGGAATATCTCCTCGACAACCGCGTGGTCGAGGCGGGCGATCGGATCGCGGCGCTTTCCGCGCTGTTCGATCCGGTCACCTTCCGGCACGTCGACGCGCTCGGGATCGCGCCCGGATGGCGGTGCTGGGAGGTCGGCGCCGGCGGACCGTCGGTGCCGCGTGGGCTCGGTGAGCGCGTCGGACCGGCGGGGCGCGTGCTGGCGACCGACATCGAGATCTCGCCCGCGCTGGCCGCGGCCGGCGCGCCGATCGAGGTGCGGCGTCACGACGTCGCGCGCGACCCGCCGCCCGAGGGGCCCTTCGATCTGGTGCACGCGCGGCTGGTGCTGGTGCACCTGCCCGATCGCGAGAGGGCGCTGCAATCGATGCTCGGCGCGCTGCGGCCGGGTGGCTGGCTGCTGGTCGAGGACGCCGATCCGGCGCTGCAGCCGTTGAGCGTGATCGATCCGGTGAGCGCCGAGGCGGTGCTGGCCAACAGGCTGCGCGCCGGGTTCCGGACGCTGCTCGCCGAGCGTGGGGTCGACCTCGGCTACGGGCGCACGCTGCCTCGGCTTCTTCGCGCGGGCGGCCTCCTCGACGTGGCCGCCGACGCCTATTTCCCGGTCGCCCTGCCCGCCTGCGCGCCGCTGGAGATCGCCACCGTGGAGCTCCTGCGCGCGCAGCTGATCGCCAAGGGGCTGGCGACCGACGAGGAGATCGAGCGGCACCTCGGCAACGTCGCCGCCGGACGGCTCGACCTGGCGCAGCCGCCGATGATCTCGGCCTGGGGACGCCGTTCCTGACGTGCGACATCCGCTATAGTCCGCCGCCATGTCCACGGCATCGCTGAAACACAACACCTACTTCGAGGGGAACGTGCAGAGCGTCGGCTACGAGCGCAACGGACGCCGCGCCACGGTCGGCGTGATCGCCCCCGGCACCTATCACTTCGGCACCGAGGCTCCCGAGCGGATGACCGTGGTGAGCGGCGAGCTGGCGGTCAAGCCCGACGGCGCCAACGGCTGGTCGCACTATCCGGCCGGCACCGCGTTCGAGGTCGCCGGTCGCAGCGGCTTCGACGTCCGCGCCGAGACGCCCGCCGCCTATCTTTGTGAATTCCTTTAGATCGCCACGGCGGTCTGGAAGAGGTGCTCGAGCGCGGCGGCGGGGTCGTCGCAGAGGCCGGCGTGAGGCGACGACGGCTGGACGATCGTGCTCCGCGGCGCGGAGAGCCAGTGAAACCGCTCCGACGGCGGCAGCGCGGCGATCGGACCGGCGGTCGCTTCGCCGGCGGCGACGGCGCGGATGGCGTCGAGCTGGCGGGCCAGCGCGGCGACGTCGACCTCGGGCGCCAGCGCCCGCAGCCGAGCCTCGTCGAGCGCGATCCGGCAGCCGAGGTACCCGGCGGTCGGCGAGAACAGAATGACGCCGGCGTTGAGCCGTTCGTCGCGGTCGACGCGCGGCACGATCTGCACGATCACGTAATCAAACGCGCGACGCTCGGACACGGTTCGCCTCGTCCATGATTTTCGGCAGCGACGCGCGTCGTGCCTGCAGCCACGTTCCGTAGGCCGCGCGCAGCTTGTCGCCGCCTGGCCCCTCCAGCCACAGATCGGGGACGGCCTGCACCGCCCGCGCGATCTGCGTGTCGTCGAGCGCCGCCGCCAGCGCGGCCCCGGCGGCGGGCAAGCGATCGGCGAACGGCAGCAGCACGTGCTCGCCGGCCCGCCCGAAGGGACGCGCCGCGGACGCCGCCAGCTCGTCGGGCTCGCCGCCGTCCCAGCCGTGGTGCCAGTAGAGCGCCGCGCCATGATCGATGAGCCAGAGCTCGCCCCCCTGCCAGAGCAGGTTCGGGTTGCGCGCGGTGCGATCGACGTTGGCCGCGAAACAATCGAGGGCGACGATCCGCGAGGCCAGCTCGCCGTCGATCGGCCGCCGCGCGGCCACGTCGTAGCTGACCGCGCCCGACAGATAGCCCATCGCCAGGTTGAGCCCGGCGCTGGCGATCAGCAGCTCCTGGATCTCCAGGTGTGGCTCGCTGCGGCCGAGCGCCTTGTCGATCTCGATGAAGGCCAGCTCGGGAATGCGCAAGCCGGCGGCCCGCGCCAGCTCGCCGACGATCAGCTCCGCCGCCAGCGCGCGCCCCCCCTGCGCGGCGGCGCGAAATTTGACCACGTAGAGCGCGCCGTCGTCGGCCTCGACCACCGCCGGGACCGAGCCCCCCTCGCGCAGCGCCGTCACGTAGCGGGTGGCGAACAGATGCCGCAGCGGGCGCGTGGGCGCGGCGGGCAAGGTGGAATCGGGGGCTGGCGAAACGGTCGACACGCCTGGCGATTGTGCCCGACGCGCCCGCCAGCGTCACGTAGCCTTGTCCGGGTGTCCTCGATGGAGCGGCTGCGCACCAACCTCCTCGTCAAGCTCGGCGAGATCACCGGGCACACGCACGCGCTCCCGCTCGTCCTCCTCGGCATCACCGCGCGCTGCAACTCTCGCTGCGTCTCCTGCGACTTCTGGCAGGCCGACGGCGCCAGCGATCTCGCGAGACCCGAGATTGAACGCCTGGCGGCGGAGCTTCACGCTCTCGGCACCCGCGTGGTGGTGTTCACCGGCGGCGAACCGCTGTTTCGGCCCGACGTCATGGAGATCGCCGATCTGTTTCGCGCCCGCGGGATCAGCCTGCATCTCCTGACCAGCGGAATCGCTCTCGAGCGGTTCGCGCCGGCCGTCGCCGAGAGATTCGTCGACGTCACCGTGTCGCTCGACGGCCACTCCCAGGAGGTCTATCGCCAGGTCCGCGGCGTCGACGGGCTGCCGGCGCTGACCCGGGGTGTGAAGGCGTTTCGCGCGCTCGCCCCCGGGGTGCCGTTTCGCGCCCGCAGCACCTTGCATCGCCACAACTTTCGGTTCTTGCCGCAGATCATCGACCGGGCGCTGGCGATGGAGATCCCGCAGGTCTCGTTCCTGGCCGCCGACGTGGGCCCCGATTCGTTCAATCGCGGGGTCCAGCCGCTGCCGAAGATCGAGAGCTCACCGGCGCGCGAGCTCCTGCTCGACGCAGGCGAGGTGAAGGAGTTCGAGGAGGTCGTCGAGTCGGTCATCCGCTCCCACGCGCGCGAGCTCGCCGACGGGCGGGCCACCCCCGGGCCCGCCGGACTGCGACGTCTGGTGCGTTATTACGCCGCTCACCTCGGCCTCGGCCCGTTCCCGCCCGTCGCCTGCAACGCGCCTTGGATGAGCGTCTACATCGGCGCGGACGGGGCGGTGCGCCCCTGCTTCTTCCACGATCCGGTCGGGAACATCCGGCAGCGCTCGCTCCGCGAGATCATGACCGACGCCATGCCGGCCTTCCGGCGCGGCTTGACCGTGGCCGACGACGCCACCTGCCAGCGCTGCGTCTGCAACATCAAGACGGGGCTGCGCTCCCGTCTCTGGTGATCGAGGCTCAGCCCGGCAGCGAGGCGGCGAAGACGGTCAGCACCTCGCCCGAGATGACGGTCCGCGAGCGCAGCAGCGTGACCTCGAAGCCGGCGGCGGTGAACGCCTGGTCGAGTCGGTCGACGGCGATGTCCGAGTCCGACACCAGGAGCCGGCCGCCCGGCCTCAAAAACTGAGCCGCCTCGGCGACGAAGCGCGCGCGCACCTGGTTGACGTCCCGCCAGGAGTAGTCCCAGAGATCCTGGGCCTCGCCCGCGAAGTAGGGCGGATTGAAGATGATCACGTCGAACCGCTCGCCCCGCACGGAAGCGAAGAGGTCGCCCTGGCGCGCCTCGACCTTGTCCTCGAGGTGATTGAGGAGCGCGTTGATCCGGAGGGCGCGGACAGCCTCAGGGTTGATGTCGGTACCGACGGTGCGCTGGGCCCGCCGCGCCGCCAGCAACGCCAGAAAACCGGTGCCCGTCCCCACCTCCAGCACCAGCTTCCCTTCGAGCGGCTCGCGCGCGACGACCTCGGCCAGCAGCTTGGACGAAAAGAACAGCCCGGGGTGGAACACCTCGGGCAGAACGATTAACGAGACCCCCCCGAGCTCTTCGAGAACCAGCCGCCGGTGGCGCTGCCGCTGCCGGAGCAGGAAGTGCGCACGGAGCGCCGCCCGTCCCAGCCGCCGCTGCACGCGCGCCGCGAAAGTCACGCGACCGACCTTATATCCGCCGGGCTTTGGCGTCCATGGCGCGGGCGAGGCAGACCGTCCGAGAACGACGGCCCCGAGGGCGTGGGGTAGACTGGGGCCCCGGCATGAGCGACATCAGCGTCGTCGTTCCCACCTGCGATCGGCCCGGGCGACTGCTGTCGCTGCTCGGCGACCTCGAACGCTCTGCCCTCGCCCCGTGCGAGATCATTGCGGTCGACGCCAGCGACCAGCCGCTGGCGTTCGCCGACCTGGCGCCGTTCGGTGACCGCCTGCACTACATCACGGCGGAGAAGTCGGTCTGCGCGCAGCGCAACCGCGGCATCCGTGAGGCGATCGGAACCTGGATCTTCCTCTGCGACGACGACGTCGAAGTCCCTCCCGACTACCTGACCACGCTGATGGATCACGTCGCCGCGCACCCGGAGGCCGGCGCGGTGTCGGGCCTGGTCCTGGAAGAGGTGGGCGGCCGCTGGGTCAGCCAGCACCCCATCTCGTCCTGGCCGGCGCTGCTCTGGTCGTGGATTTTTCACCTCGGAATCTGGGGCGAGATCAGTTGCGATGGTTTCCCGGGCGACTGGCTGGCCACGCACTATCGCCGCCGTGGCAATCACATCTCGAGCGCCGGCTGGCCGGTGATCACCGATTTCAGCGCGCCGTTCTTCAAGACGCCGGTGTATCCACTGGGGGCGTCGCTGGTTCGCAGGGACTGGCTCCTGCAGTCGCCGTTCGACGAGCGGCTCGATCGGCGCGGCTACGGCGACAACTACGGCGTGGCGATCGGCTTCCCCGCCGAGGGGATCCACGTCGTGACCGCGGCCAGCGTTCGACACCACAAGGAGCAGGCCGAGCGCCCGCCCGCGCCGATCGGCTACACCAAACGGATCCTGGCGCTGGACCTGTTTCTCAGCTCGAACCGGGGGCGCGGGGTGGGCCGCCGGGGCT
>DATAVR010000077.1:0-17827 GCA_036267635.1 Polyangia bacterium
CGGCGGCGCTCGCACCGCCGATGTACCACCAGGGTGAGCGTCGTTGCGGCAGAGCGATGGGACCGTGAATGTCACGAATGTCCTGGTTGGCGTCCCCGCGCGGTCGAGGCGCGGCGTTCCCTCCCAGAAGCGCGGCGATGCCCGGGCTCGAGCGGGGGAGTGTGGTCGTCGGCCCGGGAATCGCCGCCTCTGCAACCGGAGCTCCTACGCCTCCGAGCGCCAGGAAGAACCCCAGCCCGAGCGCGGCCGCCGCGCGCCGGATCACGCGCTCCTCCTTTCGCGCGACTCGAAGAACGCCAGCAGCTCGGGCAGATACGGCCGCGCGGTGTCGAGCGGCAAGGTCTCGATCCGCAGACGCCGCAACGACCGGCGCATGTCGGCGTCACGCTTGGCGGCCAGCGCCGCGAACCGCTCGCGCACCCGCCGCCGACCGGTATCGAGGGTGACCACCTCGCCGCTCTCGGCGTCCTCCACGGTCACCAGCCCCAAATTAGGCAACGTCCGCTCGCGCGGGTCGCGCACCTCGAAGGCCACCACGTCGTGCCGGGCGCCGACCGGCCGGGCGGCTCGCTCGAGAGCAGCCAGGGTCGCGCCGGCGTCGTTGGGCAGCTCGAA
Source organism: Polyangia bacterium (assembly GCA_036267635.1). Lineage (GTDB taxonomy): Bacteria > Myxococcota_A > Polyangia > Fen-1088 > Fen-1088 > JADGRB01. The sequence goes on from DATAVR010000077.1 coordinate 616, forward strand.
GTCGGAGATCAGGAAGACCACCGAGCGTCGAAGCGCCCGCCGGCGCACGACGTCGAGTGCTGCCGCGATGTCGGTGCCCTGCCCCGCCGGTTTGCAGGTCAGAATCTCACGCACCACCCGCAAGACGTGGGCGCGTCCTTTGGCGGGCGGCACCTGCGCCTCGATACGATCGCTGAACATGAGGAGGCCCACCTTGTCGTTGTTCCGCACCGCCGAGAGCGCCAGGACGCAGGCCAGCTCGGCCGCCAGCTCGCGCTTGGTGGTCGACCCCGACCCGAAGTCTCCCGACGCCGAAACGTCGACCAGGATCCAGACGGCCAGCTCGCGCTCTTCGCGGAACTGCTTGACGAAGGGCCGGCCGGCCCGCGCCGTGACGTTCCAGTCAATGGTGCGGACCTCGTCGCCGGCTACGTATTCGCGGACTCGGTCGAAGTCGATCCCGCGCCCGCGGAACACCGAGTGATAGTGCCCGGCCAGGCTCTCGTCGACCAGGCGGCGCGTTCGAATCTCGATCTGCCGAACCTTCTCCATCATCGAGCGGACCCGTTCGGTCTCGGTCGGTTCGGATGGTTTTCCGTGGGTGTTCATCTGTGACCTTCGACCTTCCACCGGGCGGTTCACGGGATGGGGATGTGATCGAGGATGGAGCTGACGATTCCCTCGGCGGTGACGCGCTCTGCTTCGGCCTCGTAGGTGACCGCGACGCGATGGCGGAGCACGTCGGGGGCGATGGCCTTGACGTCCTGGGGCGTGACGTAGCCGCGCCCGCGCAGGAAGGCCCACGCCTTCGCCGCCAGCGTGATGCCGATGGTCGCGCGCGGAGACGCTCCGTAGCGAATCAGCCCGTCGAGTGACAGCCCCAGGGCGCGGGGATCTCGCGTCGCCACCACCAGGCTCACGATGTAGCGTTTGATCTTTTCGTCGACGTAGATTGCGTCGATCAATCGGCGCGCCGCCGAGATCTCCTCCAGCGACACCACCTGCCGGACCTGCAGCCGTGGCGCGCTGGTCGACATCGCCTCGAGGATCCGAAGCTCCTCGTCGGGGCTCGGGTATCCGACGTCAACCTTCAGCAGGAAGCGATCGACCTGCGCCTCCGGCAGCGGGTAGGTCCCCTCGTGCTCGATGGGATTCTGGGTGGCCATCACCAGGAACGGGGACGGCAGCGGATGGGTCTCGTTCCCCAAGGTGACCTGCCGCTCCTGCATCGCCTCGAGGAGCGCGCTCTGCACCTTGGCGGGCGCCCGGTTGATCTCGTCGGCGAGGATGAGATTCGCGAAGACCGGCCCCTTCTTCGTTTCGAAGGTTCCCTGCTGGGGGTTATAGACGAGCGTGCCGACGACGTCCGCCGGCAACATGTCCGGCGTGAACTGAATCCGCTGGAACGCCCCGGCGATGGCGCCGCTCAAGGTCTTGAGGGAGAGCGTCTTGGCCAGCCCGGGAACGCCTTCCAGCAGGATGTGCCCACCCGCCAGAAGAGCGACCAGCAGCCGATCGACCAGACCCGTTTGCCCGACGATGACCTCCGCCAGCTCGTGGCGCACCGCCTCGACCCAACGGCCGTGCTCGCGGACCGAGCGTTCGACCGCCTCCAGCCGCGGCGGAGGGGTCCCGATGGGCTGGCGTGGGAAGGGATCGCTGAAGAGTGGATGGGGAGCCGGCGCGGAGGCAGAAGGCTTGCGATCGGGGCTTTGCATGATCTGTGTCTCCTCGGGGATTGGGTACGGAGACCAGCATGCACACCTGCCCCTTCAGAGACCTTTCCCCAGCATTTCATCTGTGTAATGTCGGCCGTCCTCCCGTCTGAGCTCGTGACAGGGAACGCTTGCAGGTTTGGGTCACGGTACCCAGGTTGGTAACAGACGAACATGGGTCCGAGAGCGATCAACGCTGTTCTGGGGCTTTGCCTCTTCTTTTCGACCTTCCTGTGGCCGCACACGGCAGTGGAGCGCGTGACCGGATGGACGGTTGGGCTGTTCGCCGTCACAGCGGCTCTGGCCGGGCTGTCCGGAAAAACCTGGGGCCGCTCGATGAACGCGGCGCTGGGCGGATGGTTGCTCCTCTCGGCGCTTCTCGTTCCTCGAGCACGGATCGCCACCTTCTGGACCGAGCTCGTCGTGGGATTTGGGCTCGTCTTCCTGGCGATGTTGCCGAGCTTGACGGCCGCGCGACACCGCCGAAGCAATATTTGAGGGCTGTCCGCTCATCGGCAACGAGCGGCTCGGTGTAAACGTGCGGAGTGTTCTTCGACATCTCAGGCGGACGAAGATCTGGGGGATCGCGCTCGGCGGCGTGGTCGCGCTCACCGGTCCGGTCGAGGCAAAGAGCGCGGGCGCCGGCAAGCTGCCGGCGATGACGGCGGTCGAGCTCGTGCCGGCGCTACACGCGATCAACCAGCTGGGGATCCGAGCCGGTCGCACGGCTCAGGAGAGGGGCGCCAGCGAGGCGGCCCGACAATACGGCGCCACGCTGAGCCGCGACTACGAGGCAGCCGACCGGAATCTGAAACGGTATGCGGACGAGGAGAACATCGAGCTCGACGGGAAGATTTCACCCCGCGTGGAGGCGACGCTCCAGCACGCCAACTCCGAGCTGGCCAACCTGAGCACTGTAGGCGGGCAGGCTTTCGACCAGGAGTTCGCCTCGGTGATGCTTCTGGATCACCAGCAGGCGATCCAAATGGTCGACAGGGCTTGGCCGGCGACCACCGATCCCAAGCTGAAGGCGCTGCTCGGCGAGGTCGAACCGAACCTCCGCGAGCACGAGCAGATCGCGTCGTACATCCTGAGCGGCTTCGCGGGCCCTTCCGGCGAGAGCACTGGTCGTCGTTGCGCGGGGCCGCCGACGACGCGAAGTAGGTGACGACCATTGTTGGCGGCCCGAGGTCGCCGCTACACTTGGCGTTGCCGCAAGGAGCGGAGCCCGCGATTCTGCAGGTCGAGCCAGCGGACCACGTCACGCCGCCGGAACAGGCCGAGGAACTGCCCCTGGTCGACGACCGGCAGTTGCTCGACATCGCGGGATGCCAGCTTGTCGAACGCCGACGAGGCCTCCTCGGCGGGTGCGGCCACGGCCAGGTCCGTCCGTCCGATCATGATGTCCCCCACCGTTTTGTCATGCCACTCCGCGCGGGGGATCCTCCGAACGTCGGCCGCCGTGACGATCCCCAGGAGCTCTCCCCCTTTCAACACCGGGAAGGCGCGTTGCTCGGTGGCCATCAGGCGTTCATCAACGAAGGTCGAGACCGGAAGCTCGGGCGGCACCGCCACCACCGGATCGCGCTGCATGAGCCGTGAGACCGGGACATGCTCCAGCAGGTCGTGCACGACGATCTGGGTGTAGCTGCCGACGGCCGCCATGTTCAGGAACCAACCGATGCAGGCGATCCAGAGCCCGGCGACGAGGCCGCGCCCGAAGAATGGGATCCGGATGCCCAAGATCATGCTGATCCCGGCCAGGACGAACAGCAGCGCGAAGGCCCGCCCGATGGCGGCCGCCCAGCGAGTGGCTTTTCGGAGATCGCCCGTCGAAGCCCAGAGCAAGGCCCGCAGCACCCGTCCGCCATCGAGCGGAAAGGCCGGAACCAGGTTGAACAGGCCGAGCGCGATGTTGACCGGCCCCAGCCACAGCAGCAACGTCGCCAGCGGGCCCGCGTGGGAGAAGACGCGCAACGGCTCCGCTTCGTTCACCTCGATGAGCCCTGGCGCGATGCGTGTCCCAATCAGCAGCGCCACGACGCCGATGAGGATGCTGGTGAGGGGACCCACCATCGTCATGAGCAACTCGCGCCGCGGCGACTGCGGCTCCTGCTTCATGCGGGCGACGCCCCCGAACATGAACAGCGTGATCCCGGCGATCTCCACCCCCTGCGCGCGCCCCACGAGCGCGTGCGCCAGCTCGTGCGCCAGGATGGAGAGCAGGAACAGCACCGCGGCCACCGCCCCGGTCCCCCAACGGAGGCCCGGCGACCACTCGGGGTGATCGAAGGCGAACAACCCCATGCTCAGGTTCACGAGGATCAGCCAGAAAATGACGACCAGGCTCCAGTCGAGGCGGACCTCGATTCCCGCGATCTGGCCCGCCTTCACTCCACGCATCGGCAACGCCATTCCGCAAACCTAATCAGCTTCGACGCTGCACCAACCCGGGCAACCCCGTAGCCGACGGCGGGGCATGTTTCGCCACCCTGTTCTCCGGAGACTAGCGCGTGCTCGGCGCGCTCCTCCCCTGCGCGCTCGTCGGGGGCGTCGACACCTCGTTCGTCGACACGCCGTGCATCTCGCCGAGGAGGTTGGCGGCGACCTGCTCGTGTGACTGCAGCGTGGGCTCGAGCTCCGCCAACAGAGCCCGAAGTTGCGGGTCTGTGATCTTTGACTTCGACTTGTCGAGCATGGCGATGGCCCCCTTGTGGCCGTGAACCATCTGCTCCGCAAACCGACGATCGAACGCCTCCCCGTTGACGTTCTCGAGGGCCTTCATCTGTTCTTTAGCGTGCTGCAGGTTCCTGGCCACCGGGGGCGGCACGCTCCCGTTGACGTCGATCTTGGCTTCGACGGCGTAAGCGCTCAGTTGATTGTCCGCCGCCTGGTGATCGCGTTGCAGCTTGTTCCCATAGTCCTTCATCGCCTGGGTGCTTCCTTTTTTCTGCGCCAGCTTGCCGGCGTCGATCTCCATCTCGTTGATCCGGTGCAACGTCGGCACCAGCTCGACCGCGTCGAGCGCCGGCGCGGTTCCCCCGCCCGAGCTCGCCGCCTGGACCGTACCGAATTGCGCCAGCGCCAAGGCGAACCCGACCATGAAGAGAGGTGTCGCCATCGTCACGTATCGTCTTCTTGTCATCATTCCCTCCACCCTAAACCTGCGACCAGGTGAACGAGGGTCAACGGCTCGCATTTTTCGCCGCAGCCACGCCAGGGGTTGACATTTGAGCTCGAGATGGACCCGGGCCTCCTTGTGTGGCGGTCTCCTCATTACCAGCTTTGCAGACGCGATGACCGAGCGTTTGATTGGCATCCTGGCGGGAACCTGGCTCGTGTCTTCCGCTTTCATCTGGAGGCACTCACAGTTCCAGAAGGTCAACGCGATCGTCTGCGGCTTCCTCGCTATCGGCATCGCGGTGGTCAACATCTATGCTCCCCGCGGGCGCTACCTGGCGGGCCTGCTCGCGCTCTGGATCTTCCTCTCGGCTGTGTTCACTTTTCCGATCGCGGAAAGAACGCTCTGGAGCAACGCTCTATGTGCCGTGGGGATCGGCATAGGTGTCCATGCGAGCGGACCCAGGCGGGCAGCCTTCTCTTGAGTGAGCGCGCCTCCGCAGGGTCGGGTTGATGGTGGGGCCGTTGATGACGCCGGCGCGAAACGAGGGCTCGCAAAGTCAGCGGCCTCGTTCCACGTCGCGCGCTGCCACGCTCGCCGCGTTGGCGCCGCACATCCCGTGAACGCCAGCGCCCGGGTGGGCATAGCTCGAACAGAGGTAGAGGCCCGCGACCGGCATCCGGTAGCGAAAGTAGGGAAACAGCGGCCGAAACAACAACTGCCGGTGCCAAGCATTCGAACCGCCGCCGAGGTCGCCGCCGACCAGGTTGGCGTTGCCGGCTTCGAGCTCCGGCGGCGCGGTCAGATGCCGTCCCAGAATCCGCTCTCGAAACCCTGGCGCCAACCCCTCGATGCGCTGCTCGATCGCGTCGGCGAACCGCTCGCGCGCGTTGGCCCAGCCGCCTTCGACGACCGAGGGCACATGCGTGTAGGTGTAGAGGGTCTGTTTCCCCGGCGGCGCACGGCTGGGATCGGCGAGCGTTTGCTGGCCGATCACCAGATAGGGGCGCTCGGGGATGCGGCCGGCGCGGACTTCGCTGGTGAAGCGCGCCAGATCGTCGAGGCTCTCGCCCGCATGGACCACCGCGCTCTGGCTCGCGGCCTCGAGCTGCCAGGGGACCGCGCCCGAGAGCGCCCAGTCGACCTTGAAGGTGCCCCACCCCTGGGGAAACCGGGTCATCAAAGCGCGCACCCACGACGGGACTTCGCGCGAGTCCAGCATGGTCAGCAACAGCGCAGCCGCCGACGTGTCCGCCAGGATCGCCCGCGGCGCCGCGATCTCGGAGCCGTCGGCGAGTTGGACCGCGCAGGCGCGCTTGCCGCGAACCACGATCCGGGCCACGCGCGCCCCGAGGCGCACCGCACCGCCGCGCTGGGCGAGTCTGGCCGTCATCGCCTCGACCAGCCGCTGCGCGCCCCCGAGCGGAACGGCGAAGCCCCCGGTGGTCGCGGTCAGGGCGAGCACATAACCGAGCGCCGCGCCGAGCGTGTCGTCGGGCCCGACGTCGACGTGTAGACCGAGGCCAGGCAAAACGCGCCGCGCCGCCTCGCTCTCGAACAGGCGGGACGCCAGCCGACGCGGACTGCGGGCCAGCAGGCGAGCGACCTTGACCAGGTTGCCGAGGCCCAGGCGCAGCAGCGGCCGCAGCGAAGGAAACGGTCCGAGCAGCACCGACAGCAGCTCACGTTCGATGCCGGCGTGAAAGCGCGCCAGATCCGCGAACGTCCGGGCGTCGCGCAGGCTGCCGAACGGCGCCGCCCCCATCGCGTCGGCCCGCGCGATGACAGCGACGCTGCCGTCGAGCGCTGGATGGCAGCTTTCGTAGGTGGCGCGGCGCCAGTCGACGCCAACGCTTGGCAGATCCAGCTCGGCGAAGGCCGGGCTGCTGGCGGCGAACGGAAAGAACCCCGCCCCAAGGTCGTGACGGAACCCGGGCAGCGTCAGCTCCTCGGTTCCGAGCGCGCCCCCAGCCCGGCGCGGGTTTGCCTCGAGCACCAGCACTCGAAATCCGCGACGGGCCATGCTGTTGGCGGCGCAGAGGCCGTTCGGCCCGGAGCCAATCACCACCACCTCTGGATCGTTCACGCCGTTCGAAACCTAAGCGGAGTCCCGGCTCGAGGTGAGCCGATTTGTCGAACCGGCCACCGCTCGGGCCCCGCGTCGAGTCTCGGCGCCCGACACCAGGATCATCGAAGTCAGAGCGAAGCCCACCTAGTCATCCTTCGGCCAACCCTGCACCTGCAGGAAGTCTCGCAGGCGCGGGTCGCCGCGGTCGAGCGGCGGCAGCCAAGAGCCGAGGCGGGTGCGCAGCCACCAGTCGCCGGAGCCACGCGGCGCGAAGCGATAGCGGTAAAGATCGACGCGGACGAAGCGAGGCCGGCGGCCACCGAACGGATCGTGACCGATGAGGGCGAGCGTCGCCGGATCGGCGTCGAGCAACTTGGAGACGAGGTGGACCGTCCAGGGGTAGTCGCGGGGGCTGCCCATCGCCGCGAACCAGAGCAACCAGTCGAGCCGGTAGTGATAGGGGCTCATCCAGCAGGGCCGGCGCGCCGGATCGCCCGGCTGGCATTTGAACTGATAGCCGAGCCACTTGGTCTCGGGCCTGAGGAGGTGGTCCTCGGTGCCCTCGAAGACCAGCTGAAGACGCTCGCGCCCGACGCTGCCGAATGCGCCGTACGTATTGACGAGCGGGAGGCGCGTGAACGAGGTGTTCATGACCTGCGCACCCGACAGCAGGTTCAATACAACCGGAACACTGAGCGCGACCAGCAGCGCGGCCGCGGCGGCCACGACCACCCCCTGTACCCGCGACGGCCGCGCCGCCTGCCGGGCCGCCGCCGCCCGCGCCACCAGCCGGCGCGGCAGCAGACGCCGCCAAAGACCGTCATCGAAGCAGGCGAGGATCGGCACCAGCGTGAGCCAGTTCAAGAACGACAGGTTGCCGCTCGCGATCAAGACGAGCTGCAGGAGCGCCATGACCGCGCCCGCCGCCAGGCGCATCCGGCGCGTGCCGAACACGAAGAACGGCGCCACCAGCTCGGCCAGGTAATTAAAGAGCACGCCGCCTGCATGAACGCCGTGCGGCAGCTGGTGGAAGAACCGCGACAGCGGGTTCGGGACCGGCTGGGTCTCGAAATGAAAGTCGAGGCAGGTCAGATCGCGCCAGCAGGAATCCCCCCGCAGCTTGATGAGCCCGGCGCCCCACATGATCCGCATCGCCAGCCAGCGCAGCAGCCAGATGACGGCCGCGGGCGGAGGCCGGCGCGGGAACGGCCGCGCGTCGAGGAGCGGACACAGAAAGATGCAGAGGAAGCCGGTCTCACAGAGCTGCATCTCCCAACCGAACGCATAGAACGTCTGGCCGACGTTCGAGATCGAGATCTGCAGCGCGCAGAGGAGAGTCAGCGTGAGCGCGTTGCCGTAACCGGCGAGCAGGGCCAGCGCGAGCAGAACGCCCACCCAGCCGGCCACCCTGAGCGCGGTGTCGCCGGCGCCCAGCCAGAATACCGATGGCAGCTCGGCGAAGCCCGCCCAGCGCGAGCCGAGCTGGCGCGCGACCTCGTCGAGGAACGATCTCTCTGGCAGGAGCCCGTGCGTGCCGATCAGGGCGGGTCCCTGGTTGACGAGCGTCAAGAACGCCATCAGGTAGACGAGCCCGAGCAGGCGCAGCAGCACGAACCGCCCCAGCCACTGCCCGGGCGCGTCCGGATCGTCGCGGGCGAAGCGCTCGCCGAACCGAGCCAGCGTCCGGCCGGCGGTTTCCAAGACTTCGCGCCAGGACGCCGGCAAGAGTTCGCCCTCCCTTCGATTCTACCTGGACTGCGCCGCGAAGCAGCCGGAGCGATCCCCGAAGCGCGAGGTCCCCCCTGCCCCATACCGACCCGTCGCGCTGAGGCCGTCGACAAGGCCGGCGCTGCCCGCTTTGTCGGGAGTGACGACCAGCGTGAGATTCTCGTGCCCGAGACGCCGTCGGGGGACGTGGGTAGCGTCGACATCGCGCCTCGGCGCGACGCCGACGGTAGGCGTGACCTCAGGCCGGCGGGAGATTGGGCATCCGCGGGTCGATCGGCGCGCGGGCTTCTGGGTTGATTCCGGTCGAGCGGCGCGCGGTCGCTTTGGTGCCGTCGGTGGATTCGCCACTCGAGGCGCTGCCGGCGGCGTTCCCCTGCTTGACCCCCGCCGTATGAGATGGCGCAGTCGGTGTGGTCTTCTTCTTGAGGAATGAAAACATGTCGTCGTCCTCCTTCAACCTTCGTGGGAGCCGCTGCCGAGCATCGGCGAATGGTGGCGCTCGATGACCTTCCCGTCTCCGGTGTACATGTGGACGCCACAAGGCAGGCAGGGATCGAAGCTGCGTACGGTCCGCATGATGTCGATCCCCTTGAAGTTCTCCCGTCCGTTCTCTTCGAAGATGGGCAGCCCTTGGACCGCGTCCTCGTAGGGGCCGGGTTGGCCCATATGGTCGCGCGGGCTGGCGTTCCAGGGGGTCGGCGGGTAGGGATGGTAGTTCGCGATCTTCGCGTCGCGAATCACCAGGTGGTGTGACAGGACGCCGCGCACCGCCTCGTGGAAGCCGCAGCCGATCGCCTCCTTGGGGACGTCGAACTCCTGGAACACCTTGACGTCGCCGCTGTGTAGGCGCGCCATCGCCTCCTCGACGAAGCCGACCGCCAGCGCGGCCGCGTAGGCGATGAAGTAGGCGCGGGCACGGTCACGCTCGAGCGTGTTGGACCACTTGGGGATCTTCCACTCGAGCTGCATCTCGCCCGAGCTGGCTGTCTTCGGAAGCGCGATGGTCACGCTCTTGCCGGTCGACTTCACGTACGGCGTATCGACCAGGTTCGCCAGCGCCGTGGTCCACAGCCGCGCCAGCGGCCCGCCGCCGGTGTCGAGCGGCAGGAAGTCACCGGTGCGCTTGTTGAACCAGCGCGGGCTCATCACCCAGCTGTACTTGCCGCCTTCGAGGTTGCGCCTCTGCGGCTTGGGGATGGTGGTCTGGTTCCAGGGGTGGCGCTTGTCGACGGGGTTTCCCAGCGGATCGTGCGACACGAAGGTCTCTTCGCTCTGCCAGTCGTCGTAGTACGAGCTGCCGAGCAGGATGCGGATGCCGAGGTTGATCTCGACCAGATCGGTGGTCACCAGCTCGCCGTCGACGACCACGCCCGGCGTGACGTACATGGCCCGGCCCCAGTCGGTCATCCGCTCGTAGCTGTAGTCGACGACGTCCGGGTTCTGGAACGAGCCCCAGCAGCCGAGCAGGATCCGGCGGTTGCCGACCATCTCGTAGCCGGGCAGCGCCTCGTAGAAGAAGTCGAAGATGTCGTCATTGAGCGGCACGATCTTCTTGGCGAAATCGATGAACTTCATCAGCCGCACCAGGTAGTCGGTGAAGAGCTGCGGGGTCGGCACCGTCCCCACGCCGCCCGGGTAGAGCGTGGAGGGGTGAACGTGGCGCCCCTCCATGAGGCAGAACATCTCGCGGGTGAGGCGGCTCATCACCAGCGCCTCCTTGTAGATCTCGCCCGAGAACGGATTGAACGAGCGCATGATGTCGGCGATCGTCCGGTAGCCGTGGATGTCGGCGTGCGGCGCCTCCGTCTTCTCGGCCCTGGCCAGGAGCCCCGGGTTGGTCTCCTTCACCATTCGCTCGCAGAAATCGACGAACACCAGGTTGTCCTGGAAGATCGAGTGGTCGAACATGTACTCGGCCGCTTCGCCCAGGTTGAAGATCATCTCGCCCAGCTTGGGCGTCTTGATCCCGTAAGCCATGTTCTGGGCGTAAACCGAACAGGTGGCGTGGTTGTCGCCGCAGATCCCACAAATTCGACTGGTGATGAAATGCGCGTCGCGGGGATCCTTCCCCCGCATGAAGACGCTGTAGCCGCGAAACATCGACGAGGTGCTCTTGCACTCGACGACCTGGCGTTTTTCGAAGTCGATCTTGGTGTAGATGCCCAGGTTGCCGATGATGCGGGTGATCGGATCCCAGGCCATCTCGACCAGCTTGCCGTCCTTGCCGGGATGAATGTCTGCGGGTGCCGTGGTCATGACGATGTCTCCTTCAACCCTGCCAATGCGGGTCGTAGCCGGTGGTGAGCGTCGGCCCGTTGTGGTGCCACTTGGCCTCTTTGTTGGCGGTGGTATTGGTCAATGCCCGGAGCGTCCGGATGAACGTCCCGTACGGCTTGATGAGCGCAGATGAGACCGAGGCGCCGGGCGGCTCGTCCATGAAGGGCATGAACTTGTCGGGGAAGCCCGGCATCGTGCAGGCGATGCAGACGCCGCCCACGTTCGGACAGCCACCGATACCCGCCATCCAGCCCCGCTTGGGGACGTTGCAGTTGACCACCGGCCCCCAGCAGCCGACGCGCACGATGCACTTCGGAGAGTTGTAGTTTGGCGCGAAGTCGGCCTGCTCGTAATAGCCGGCGCGGCTGCACCCCTCGTGCACCGTCTTGCCGAAGAGCCAGGTCGGCCGGAAGTTGTCGTCGAGCGGGATCATCGGGGCGTTGCCGGCCAGCTGCTGCAAGAGCCAGAGCAGCGTCTCCATGAAGTTGTCGGGCTGCACCGGACAGCCGGGCACGTTTACGATCGGCAGCCCGGTCTTGGTCCGAAAGTCGTGGCCCAGGTAGTCGGCGAGACCCATCGCCCCGGTTGGGTTGCCCTCCATGGCATGGATGCCACCGAACGTGGCGCAGGTCCCGGCGGCCACCACCGCGACCGCCTTGGGCGCCAGCTCGTCGAGCCAGCGATCGAGCGTCTTCGGCTGGCCGGTCTCCTCGTCGTTCCCGAAGGCGCTCCAGAATCCGTCGCCGTTGATCTTCTCGTTCGGGATCGAGCCTTCGATCACCAGCACGAACGGCTCGAGCTCGCCGCGCGCAGCGGCCCGGAAGGCGGCCAGGAAGTCCTCGCCGGTCTCATAGGCCAGGACCTTGTTGTGAAGGTGGACCTTCGGAATCCCCGGGATCACGCCGAGCACGATGTCCTCCAGGCTCGGCTGCGTCGCCGCGGTGATCGAGACGGTGTCGCCGTCGCAGCTGAGTCCCTCTGAAATCCAGAGGATGTGAACCTCTTTCACCCCTTTGCCCGTGTCTGGCATGGAACGCTCCTCCCTTTCGTCGTCTCCTCGGCGATCAACAGATCCGTGGCAGCGGCTCGGCGTACGGAAGGTCGAGAATGCGACGGCCTCCGAGCGGCGTGCGAAGCGTGACCAGACCGGCGCCGTCACCGGTCACGTAACCGATCCGGGCGGCCTCACAGCCGAGAGGGTGTGCGCGCATCGCCGCCAGCGCTTGGTCAGCTTCGGCGGCGGGAACGAACGCCACCAGCTTCCCCTCGTTGGCCAGCAGCAAGGGGTCGAGCCCGTAAAGCTCGCAGGCACCGCGGACGGCGTCGTGCACCGGAACGGAGCGCTCATCGACGTCGACGCCGAGCTTGCGACGCGAGGCGATCTCGACCAGAACGGTCGCCAGACCGCCGCGCGTGGGGTCGCGCATGGCGTGGGTTCCGGGGGCGGCGCGCAAGATCTCCGCCGAGAGCTCGTGCAGCGCGGCGGTGTCGCTGGCCAGGGCGCCTCCCAACGCCAGCCCTTCGCGCTCCGCCAAGATCGTCGCGCCGTGATCGCCTATGGCCCCCGAGAGCAGGATGACGTCGCCTGGCGCCACCCGCGAGGACGACAGGTGGACGCCCGCCGGGACCAGCCCGATCCCCGAGGTGTTGATGAAGATCTTGTCGCCGTTGCCGCGCCCGACGACCTTGGTATCCCCGGTCACGATCGGAACGCCGGCGCCCGCCGCCGCGCGGCGCGCCGATTCGATCACCCGCCGGAGCTCCTCGAACGGCAACCCCTCTTCCAGAATGAACGCCAGCGACAGGGCGACTGGCCGTGCCCCGCCCATCGCCAGGTCGTTGATCGTGCCGTTGACCGCCAGCTCGCCGATGTCGCCCCCCGGGAAGAAGAGGGGCGTCACCACGTACGAGTCGGTGGTGAAGGCGATGCGCTCTCCGCCCGCGCCGAAGGGCAGCACGGCCTGATCGTCGAGCAGCTCGAGCGCGGGGTTGCGGAAGGCCGGCAGCACCATCTCTTCTATGAGCTGCGAGGTGAGCAGACCTCCGCTGCCATGGGCGAGCAAGACACGCTCGGTCTCCGGCCTGGGGGCCGGGCAGGCGCCGAAGAGCGACGGGACCTCCATCGGGCTAGAGGACATCGGTCTTCTCCTGCTTCGCGCGGCGCCCGTACTGGAAATAGGCTGCGCAGGCCCCCTCCGCCGAGACCATGGTCGCGCCGAGCGGTGTGCGCGGCGTGCAGGCTGTTCCGAAGGCTGGACAGTCGCACGGTTTCTTGAGCCCCCGGAGGACCAGCCCACTCATGCAGGCCGACGACTCGGCGGTGCGAATGTCGTCGACGTCGAACAGGTGCTCGGCGTCGTGCGCGCGATATTCTTCGTTGATGCGATAGCCAGAGTCGGCGATCGCCCCGATGCCCCGCCATTTGCGGTCGGTGACCTCGAAGACCTGCGCGATCAGGTCCTTGGCGGCACGATTGCCGTCGCGCGCGACGGTGCGTGCATACTGATTCTCCACCTCGGCCCGCCCGGCTTCGAGCTGGCGAACGACCATCAGGATCCCCTCGAGGAGGTCGATCGGCTCGAACCCGGTCACGACGATCGGGACCCGGTAGCGCGCTGCCAGCGCGTCGTATTCGCGTGTCCCGACGACCGCACAGACGTGCCCCGGCCCCAGGAAGGCCTGCACCCGATTGTCCGGCGCCTCTACAATCGCCGCGATGGCCGGCGGCACCAGCACGTGCGAAAGCAGCATCGAGAAGTTGCGGACGCCGAGCCGTTTCGCCTGCACCAAGGCCATCGCGTTGGCAGGCGCCGTGGTCTCGAACCCGATTCCCAGGAACACCACCTGCTTGTCCGGGTTCGATCGGGCGATGGCCACCGCGTCGAGCGGCGAATAGACGATTCGCACGTCGGCGCCCCGCCCGCGCAGCGACAGCAGGTCACTGTGCGAGCCCGGCACCCGCAGCATGTCGCCGAACGAGGCGAAGATGACGTTGGGGCGAGCAGCGATGGCGTGCGCACGATCGATCGTCTCGAGCGCGGTCACGCAGACCGGGCACCCGGGGCCGTGAACCAGCTCGACCTCGGGCGGCAGCATTTGATCGATGCCGTAGCGGACGATCGCATGGGTCTGACCGCCACAGACCTCCATGAGGACCCACGGCCGGGTGACCGTTCGGGCGATCTCACGTGTCAGGCCGGCGGCGACCTCGGGATCGCGGTATTCCTCGAGGTACTTCATGTGAACGGCTCCGTCCGGGTGTTGGCAGGCGCTACCTCTTCCGGGACCGCTTCGTCGGGCGCGACTTCAGCGGTCTGGCCGATCTCCTGCAGGACCTGCCAAGCCCGCTCGGCCTGCTCGCGGTTGATCTTGGCGATGGCCAGCCCGACGTGGACCAACACGAAGTCGCCGAGCACGACGTCTGGTTGGCAAGCGAGGCAGACGTCGCGCAGGACGCCGCCGAATCGGACGGTGGCGAACGGCAGACCGTCCCGCTCCGTCAGGGCCATGACCTCTCCCGGAATCCCTAAGCACATGGTCGCGCCACCTCCGGCAGGTGGGACAAACCCGCGCGAAAGGCCGCGATCGCCGCCTGTCCCAGGGCGAGGCCACCGTCGTTGCACGGGACACGGCGCTGCACCAGCACCTCGAAGCCCTGTCCGTGGAGCTCGGCTGTGGCCAACTCGGTGAGCCGCCGGTTCTGGAAACAGCCGCCCGAGAGCGCAACGGTCGTCGGCGCGCCCATCTCCCGCGCGCGCGCGCACGAAGCGCCAATGGCCCGCGCCAAGGTGGCGTGAAAGCGCGCCGCGACGACGCTAGGACCGACGCCGCCGCGCAGATCGGCGGCGATGGCGCGCACGGTTGGCCGCAGGTCGACCACCGACGGCCCCTCCGACGACGGCTCGAGCGAGAATTCGTAGGGTGGGTGGTCGTCCGCTGCGGCGAGGGCCTCGAGCTCGATGGCCGCCTGACCGTCGTAGCTGGTCTCGCTGCGCAGGCCACACAGAGCCGCCACCGCATCGAACCAGCGGCCGGCGCCCGTGGCACTGGGCGAGAACTTCGGCCGCTCCCACAGTGCCCGGGCGGCTGCCATCCGACCGGGACCGCCGGCCCCGCAAAGGTCGCTCCCCTCGCCTGCATCGAACAGCGCCGCCGCGGCGAGGCGCCAGGGCTGTCGAACGGCCGCCTCGCCACCCAGCAGCCGGAGCGGACGCAGATGCGCGAGCCGGCGAAATCCCGCCAGGTCCGCCAGCATGATCTCGCCCCCCCACAGTGTTCCGTCGAGGCCGAATCCCGTTCCGTCGAAGGCGACGCCGAGCGCAGGTGCGGTCCGGCCGTTTTCGATCAGGCATGAGGCGACGTGCGCGTGATGATGCTGCACCGCCTGACAGTGAATTCCGCGCTGCCGGGCCCAGCTCCTCGCCCACCGGGTGGACCGATAGTCGGGATGGAGATCGTGAACGACGGCCCGGGGGGTCGCGCCTGTCAGGTCGATCAGCTTGTCCACGGTCTCCGTGAAGAATGCAAACCCCTCCGCATCGTGCAAATCGCCGATATGCTGGGAGAGGATCGCCTCCCCGTTGCGCGTCAGACAGATGGCCGTCTTGAGCTCGGCGCCGACCGCCAACGTCGGCGGACCTTCGAACGGCAAAGCGATCGACTGCGGGACGTACCCCCGCGCGCGCCGCAAGACGGCCGCGTGTCCGGCAACCACACGAACGACCGAATCATCGGCACGCGTGTGTACGTCGCGATCGTGGACCAGGAATGCATCGGCGATGGCGCCCAGTCGCAGCTCCGCCTCTCGGTTGTCGCGCGCAATCGGTTCTTCGGAGCGGTTTCCGCTCGTCATCACCAACAGTCGAGGACCGTCCTCGACCAGCAGTTGCTGGAGCGGCGTCGGCGGCAGGCACACGCCCAGCTCGAGAAGGCCCGGAGCGACGTTGGCCGCCACCGAACCGGAGCCGCTCCGGCGCACGATCACAATCGGACGCGCCGGTGACAGCAGGGCGGAACGCTCGGCCTCGTTGATGATGGCGACGCGCTCGAGCTCCTCGAGGGAGGCGGCCATGACCGCCAGGGGCTTTGCAGGTCGACACTTTCGCAGGCGAAGGCGCGCCACCGCTCTGGCGTCGGACGCGTCGACCGCCAACAGAAAACCTCCCGCGCCTTTGACGGCGACGATCGAGCCTTCCGACAGCAGGCGCGCTGTCGCCGCCAAGGCCGGCTCGCCGGTCTCGTGGGCCGCGCCCGGCCGCACCAGCGTGACGGTCGGTCCGCAGAGCGGACAGGCGTTCGGCTCGGCATGGAAACGCCGATCGCGCGGGTCTTCATATTCCGCGCGGCACGCCTCGCAAAGCCCGAACGCAGCCATCGTGGTCCGCGAGCGGTCGTACGGAGTCGACCGGACAATGGTGAACCGTGGACCACAGGCCGTACAGTTGATGAACGGATAGCGGTGGCGCCGGTCATTCGGATCGTGCAGCTCTCGCAGGCAGTCGACGCAGGGAGCACAATCGGCGGGGATCGACGCCCGCGTCTCGGCGTCGCCCACCTGACTGGGCGCGATCCGAAAGGTCCGTTCACCGACCGGATCGAGCGCCGTCGCCTCCAATGACTCGATCCAGGCGAGCGGCGGCGCGGTCGCCGGCAACTCGCTCACGAACCGGCCGACAGCATCCGCGCCCCCCTCGATCTCGATGAGGACGCCTTGCTCGTCGTTGCGGACGAAGCCACCGAGCGCCAGCCCGGTCGCGAACCGACAGACCGCGGGCCGAAAGCCCACCCCTTGCACCGTGCCCCGCACGCGTAGGCTGCGGCGCACACGTGACCCGAGCTGGGCGAGCACGGCCATCGAAGGTAACGATGGGTCTCGTGGGCCCCGACGCTATCTACGATAAACTCGTATAATCGGTCGCCCGAATTGACGGTCACCACGGTGAGCCTACGTTCCCGCGATGCACGAGCTCGCCATCGTGGAGAGCGTCGTCACCGCGGTGGATGAGCGGGTCGGTCCTGCTCGCGTGACCTGTGTTCGCCTTCAGATAGGACAGCTCGCAGGTGTCGTCCCCGACGCGCTTCGCTTCTGCTTCGATCTCTGTACGCGTGGCACCGCGCTCGAAGGAGCCACGCTGGAGATCGACGAGGTAGACGGACACGGCCGCTGCCGCCAATGCGGCGGCGAGCTGGCGATGACCACTTTCCTAGATCTGTGTCCTTGCGGCAGCGCCGATCTCGAGGTCCTGACGGGCAACGAGCTGAGAATCAAAAACGTGGAGGTCCATTGATGTGTGCCACCTGCGGCTGCGAAACGCTCCCACACGA
>DATAVR010000078.1:0-17012 GCA_036267635.1 Polyangia bacterium
CTGCTCGAGCTGATGCCCGAGGACGGTGGGTCGGCCCCCAAGGCCGAAGCCACCAAGGGGAAGGGCGCCGCCAAAGGTGAGGCCAAGGCGACGGCCAAAACCGAAACCAAGGGGGCCAAAGCTTCGAAACCGTCTTCAGAAACGGGAAAGAAGCCGGCTGCTTCCAAGACCAAGTCCAAGGGCGAAGAGAAGTAGAAGACGAGTAGGATTTTCGTTCCGGCTGGCCGCCCTGGCGCGCTACAGTTTGACGCAGCTCCTGTCGAATCGTCTGGGAGCGAGGCCGAGTCGGTCTCGCGGACGCGACGAAGGAGCGAACGCATGGACACCGGCACGGGGGCCAAAGTGGCGCAGAACCAGCAACATGTTCGGGCCGCGGAGCGATTCGATCTCGAGGTGAAGGTCGATCTCGAGAGCGATCACAACTTCTACACCGGCCTCACGCAGAACATCAGCTCGGGCGGCCTCTTCATCGCCACCAGCGCGATTCGCAAGATCGGCGACCGGATCACGCTCAAGTTCTCGCTGCCGGGAACGACCGAGACGCTGGCGGTCGAGACCGAGGTCCGCTGGATCCGGGAGAACAGCGCCCTCCACAAGGTCGAGGGCGCCACCGGCATGGGCGTCAGGTTCGTCAATCTCTCGCCCGCCGCCGCCGCGACGATCCAGAAGTTCGTCGAGAGCCGCGACTCGCTCTATTACGACGACGAATGAAAGAGGGGCGGGGGACACGTCCCCCACCGGGCCCCCTTCCCTTCCGAGGTGAGCCGGCGCGACGAAGCCGCGCCTCCCGGGGGAAGACTCGCTCGCGGTGCTCGCTCTGACGCTGGCGCGAAAAGGGAGTTTCTGAGAGCAGATTCTGGCGTATAAGCGCCGAATCATGGATGCGGGGCAGGTGCCGGGGGTGGGGTGGTCGTCGGTGATGCTGTCGCTGGCGTCGTTGGGGGGCGTCTGTCTCGTCGCCTGGGGGGCCTTGCGGCTGTTGGCGGGGCGGGGCGTTGGGAAGGCGAGCGGCGCGATTCGCGTGATTGCGCGCTGTCCGCTCGAGCCGCGGCGGTCGGTCTACGTCGTCGAGGCTGCCGGGCGCTCGTTTTTGATCGGCGTCGGCGAGGGGCCGATGACGGTCCTGGCCGAGCTCGACGGCGCAAAGCTTCAGAGGGCGAAAGAGGCGAGCGTGGCCGCACCTGGCTTCGCCGCGGTGCTGGCACGCGTGCTGGGCAGGCGAGCCGAGGCCCCGAAGAGCGAGGCGCCGCCCGTGGCCTCCGAGGAGCGCGCGTGAGCCGGCGCGGGAGATGGGCGACCGGCGCCGCGATCTGGTTGACGCCGGCGTTGGCGCGCGCCGCTTCGGCCACGCACGCCCACGAAACCGGGCTCGCCTCGCGGCCGTTGGTCCTGATCCTGGCGATGGCGGCGCTGTCGCTCATCCCGTTCGCCTTCTTGATGGTGACGTCGTTCGTGCGGATCTCGGTGGTGCTGTCGATCCTGCGCAGCGCGATCGGCACGCCCTCGGTCCCGCCCACGCAGGTGCTCACCGGACTGGCGATGGTGCTGACCATCGCCGTGATGGCCCCGACCGGCGAGCGGATGTACCTGGCGGTGGCGCCGTCGCTGGGGATGGCGGCCGGCGCCGATCTCACCAGCACCGAGACGATCGTCGCGCTCGAGACCGCGGCCGACAAGGGGAAGGAGCCGCTGCGCGACTTTCTCCTCAAACACACCGGCGGCGGCGATCGCGCGTCGTTCTTCGCGCTGGCGCTCAAGATGCGGCCGGCCGCCGAGCGCGCCTCGGTGAGCGACCGCGACTTCGCCGTGCTGGTCCCCGCCTTCGTCACCTGCGAGCTGCGGCGTGCGTTCCAGATCGGCTTTCTGCTCTTCATCCCCTTCCTGGTGGTCGACATGGTGATCGCCAACCTCTTGCTGGCGCTGGGGATGCACATGCTGTCGCCGACCACGGTGTCGCTGCCGTTCAAGCTCCTGCTGTTCGTGCTTTGCGACGGCTGGAACCTGGTGATCCGCGGTCTCCTGGAGAGCTACCTGTGAGCGGCGCTGCGACCGAGCTGGTGCTGCGGGCGATCCGCGAGGGGCTGATCCTGGTGCTGTTGCTCTCGGCGCCGCCGCTCATCGCCAGCCTGGTGGTCGGGTTCGTGGTCGGCCTGCTGCAAGCCGCGACGCAGCTCCAGGACCAGACGCTCGCCTTCGTCCCCAAGCTGGTGATCGTGATGGGCGTGCTGGCGGCGATGGGGCCGGTGCTGGGCGCGTCGCTGGTGCGGTTCACCCAGGCGCTGTTTCTGGCCATCCCGACCGTGCGGTGACGGTGCTCGGCGCAGACGGGCGCCTGGCCGTCCTCGTGCTGGCGATCGCGCTCGGCGCGGCGCGCGCGACGCCGATCGTCTGGATGGTGGCGCCGCTCGGCGGCCCGCGGCTCCCCGGGCCGGTGCGCGCGGGGCTCTCGATCCTCCTGGCGGCGCTCGCCTCGCCGATCTTGGTCGCCTCGGCGGGGGCGGCCGCGCTGGCCCAGGCTTCGGTGGTCCAGCTGGCCCTGGCGTTCGCGCGCGAGGTGCTGGTCGGCTTCTGTCTCGGCTTCGTCGCCTCGGCCGCGTTTCGCGCCGCCGAGATCGCCGGGCGGCTCGGCGACACCCTGCGTGGCGCGAACGTCGCCGAGATCCTGGTGCCGACGGCCGAGGAGCGCTCGAGCCCGCTCGGCGTCCTCTACCTGCTGCTGGCGACGGTGGTCTTCCTGCAGATCGGCGGCGTCCCGCGGCTCGTCGACGCGCTTCTCGAGAGCTACCGGGCGCTCCCCGTCGGCGGTGGGCTCGACGCCGGCTCCACACGGCGGGCGGCGGCGCTGGTGACCGTCGCCTCGGCGCGCCTCATCGCCTCGGGCGTCGCGCTGGCGGCGCCGGTCATCGTGGCGCTCTGGCTGACCGATCTGGCGCTCGGCCTGGTGGCGCGGGCCGCGCCGCAGGTGCCGGTCTACTTCATCGGCCTGCCGCTCAAGGGGCTCCTGGCCATCGGCCTGGTCCTCGTCAGCGTGGGGGCGCTCGAGGCCACGCTGGCCGGAGACTTCGCGGCCTGGCTCGGCCTCGTCCGACGGACCGCGACCTCGTTCTGAGCTATGCTGCGCGCCATGCACCGTCCCGCTCGCGCGCTGGCCCTCGTCGCCTTCACCGCTCTCATCGCTGTTCCTGCCGCCGCTTCGGCGCAGATGACGCAGGGACCGCCCACGCCGCTGGCGACCGATCTGGCCAAGGTCTCGCTGGGGAGCTGGGCGAGCTACAACATGACGATGGGGACGATGCCGCAGATGTCGATGAAGATGGCGCTGGTCTCTCGCTCGGCTTCCAGCAACACGCTGGAGATGTCGGTCGAGGGGGGGATGGCTGCAGCCGCCGGCAAAGTCGTTTCGCAGATGACGTTGCCGAACGGTTCGACCGGGAAGGTCGAAAAGACGGTGGTGCAGGTGGGGACCAACGACCCGATGCTGATGCCGATCTCCGGGACCCAGTTCGCCAAGCCCGATCCGAAGAACCTGGTGAAGCAAGAGACGCTGAAGGTCGCCGCCGGCTCCTACAAGACCAAGCACTATCACGAAAAGACGCCCGGGGGAGACACCGTCGACTACTGGGTCTTGGAGAGCGTCGCGCCGATCGGTCTCGTGAAGATCGAAATGACCCTCAAGAGCAACCCGATGATCAACGGTCCCATCAAGATGGAGCTGACGGCCGTGGGCAAGGACGCCAAGGCGAGCATCACCAAGCCCGCCAAGCCGTTCGATCAGACTGCGCTCACGAAAGAGATGATGGGCGGCGCCGGCGCGCCCGCCGGGAAGTAGCGGCGGCCGGCTCGCCGAGGGGGTCGTCGCGTGGCCGCATCCGGAGAGCCGACCGAGGAACCGACCCAGAAGCGTCTAGACGAGGCGCGCGGGCGCGGCGAGATCGCCTACAGCCGAGACCTCGTGTCGGCGGCGGCGATGACGGCGGCGCTGGTGGCGCTCATCGCCACCGGCCCGGAGAGCCTGGCCCGTCTCGTCGCCTACTGGAAGGGGGCGCTGGCGGCGGCGCCCGGCGGGGGCGCGCCGTCGGATGCGCTGCTGGTGGGGACCGGGGTGCTGGCCCGCCTGTTGGCGGTCCCGCTCGGCGCCGCGGCGGCGGTCGCGCTCGGCCTGGGGATGCTGCAGACGCGCGGGCTGGTGGCGTTGGGGGCGGTGAAGCCCGACCTCGGGCGCCTGTCGCCCGCCGCCGGGCTCAAGCGCGCCTTCGGCGGACAGGCGGCGCTTCAGGTCGGCAAGGGGCTGCTGAAAGTCGTATTGGTGGGGGTGCTGGCCTGGGTCACCGTGCGGCCGCTCCTCGGTGGCGTCGCGACGCTGGCGGGGATGGGGGCGCCCCGGACGTTGGCGGTGCTGGGAGCGCTGGCGGCGCGGCTGGCGGTACGGGTTTCGCTGGTCGCGCTGGCGCTGGGGGTTGCCGACTATCTCTTCACTTACCGCCGGCACCGGCGGGGTCAAATGATGACCCGCGACGAGGTCAAGCGGGAGAGCAAGGAGTCCGAGGGCGATCCCAGCCACCGCGCCGAGCGGCAGCGGCTGCACCGTGAGCTCATGGAGCAACGGATGGTGGCCGAGGTCCGAAAAGCGGACTTCGTGGTGGTGAACCCCGACCATATCGCGGTGGCGCTGCGCTACGACCGTGACGCCGACGCGGCGCCGGTCGTCCTGGCCAGCGGCGAGCGCCTGCTGGCCGAGCGGATCAAACAGGTCGCGCGCGAGGCCGGCGTCCCGATCTTCCGCGACGTGACGCTGGCCCGCTCGCTGCGCGGTCTGCCCGAGGGGGAGGAGATCCCGGCCGCCCTCTACGAAGCGGTCGCCGAGGTGCTGCGGGTGGTGTACGCGACGGGGGAGCCGGCGGCCGCGCCGCGTCCGACGGAGGCGCCGCTGGCCGTTCCCCGTGGCGCCGGCTGGAAGCGGGCTTAAGATGAGGCCCCTCATGACCACGAACGCGAAGGTTCGCAAGGCGGTGCTGCCGGTGGCGGGCCTCGGGACGCGGTTCCTCCCCGCGACCAAGGCGATGCCCAAGGAGATGCTGCCGCTGGTCGACATCCCCAGCATCCAGATCATCGTCGAGGAGTGCGCGGCGGCCGGGATCGAGGAGATCATCTTCGTCACCGGGCGCGGCAAGTCGTCCCTGGAAGACCACTTCGACCGCGCGCCCGAGCTGGAGGCGCTGCTCGAACGACGCGGGAAGGGCGCTGATCTCGCGCGCGTGCGCAAGCCGACCGAGCTGGCGCGCTTCTCGTCGGTGCGGCAGGGGGAGCCGCGGGGGCTCGGGCACGCGGTGCTCTGCGCGCGCGCGGCCGTCGGCGACGAGCCGTTCGCCGTGTTGCTGGGCGACGATCTGCTCGACGCACCGGTCCCCGGCATCGGCCAGCTCATCGACGTTTATCAGCGGCTCGGCACCGGCGTCATCGCGCTCAAGGAGGTCCCGGCCGATCAGGCCCACCTCTACGGGATCGCCGACGGCGTGCGCGACGGCGCGCGCGGGCTCAAGATCGACAAGCTGGTGGAGAAGCCGGCGCCGGGGACCATCAGCTCGCGCGCGGCGGTGATCGGACGCTACGTTCTGCCGCCGGAGATCTTCGGGATCCTGGCCGAGACGCCGCCCGGCCGCGGCGGGGAGATTCAGCTCACTGACGGATTGGCGACGCTCTGCGCGCGGCGGGGGCTCTACGGCCTGGAGGTCGAAGGCGATCGGTTCGACGTCGGCGATCGCGCCGGTTATGTGGTGGCGATGGTCCACTACGCGCTCCGCCGCGACGACATCCGCGACGAGGTGCGCGCGGGGATCGAGAAGCTGCTGCGGAAGTGAGGGAGGGTCAGGGGACCGGCGCGCTGCTCGAGGTCGCGGTCGCGCTGCCGGTGCCGGGGACCTTCACCTACCGCGATCCGCGCCCGGGCGCGGCGGCGGCGGTCGGGTCGCAGGTGGTCGTGCCGTTCGGCCCGCGCACGGTGACCGGCTTCGTCGTCGGCCGAGCGGTGGCCGCCGACGGCGTCGAGGCCAAGGAGATCGAAGAGGTGGTCGGCGGCGAGCCGGCGTTCGACGAGGCGATGATCGCCTTCTGCCGCTGGACCGCCGACTACTACCAGGCGCCGCTCGGGGAGGTGATGCGGGCGGCGCTGCCGCAGGGGGAGCAGGCGACCTCCAAGCGGGCCGTCCGTCTGACCGAGCTCGGGCGGCGATCGCTCGAGCGGCAGGGGACGCTGATCGCCGACGCCCCCCGCGATCCGGTGTTGGGCGCGCTGGCCGACGCCGGCGGCGAGCTGACGCTGGCGCGCCTCACCCGGTTGGTCCCCCGCGCGCGAGGAGCCCTGCCGCGCCTGGCGGAGGCGGGCCTCGTCGAGATCGGTGACGAGGTCGCGCAGCGACGGCCGGCCCCGACGCTGGTGCTGGCCGTGGCGACCAGCAGCGACGCGGGGGCGGCGCTGCCGAAGCGCGCGGCGGCACGACGGGCGACGCTGGCCAAGATCGCCGCCGCCGGCGCCGACGGCCAGCCGGTCGCGTCGTTGACGGCGGCCGAGCGGACGCAGCTGCGCGCGCTGTCGATGGCAGGCCTGGTCCGGGTCGAGCACCGGCCGATCCCTTCCGCGGCGGCGCTGTCGCCGAGTCCGGGCGCGGGGTCCGCGATGGCCGCCGCGTCGGCGATCGTGCTCAACGGCGCCCAGGCGCAGGCGGTCGCGTCGTTGACGGCCGCCCTCGGGGGCGGCTTCGGAAGCTTTTTGCTTCACGGCGTGACCGGCTCGGGGAAAACCGAGGTCTACCTACGGGTCATCGCCGCGGCGCGCGCGGCGGGGCGGGGGGCGCTGGTCCTGGTGCCCGAGATCGCCCTGACGCCCCAGCTGGCGGCGCGGTTTCGGGCGCGCTTCGGCGAGGACGTGGCAGTGCTGCACAGCGGGCTGCCGCCGCGCGAGCGGCTCGGCGCCTGGCGGCGGCTGCGGGCGGGGGAGGTGGGCATCGCGCTCGGCGCGCGCTCGGCGGTGTTCGCGCCGGTGCGCGCGCTCGGCGTGGTGGTCGTCGACGAGGAGCACGACCCGTCGTTCAAACAGGAAGAAGGGGTGCGCTACCACGGGCGCGATCTGGCGGTGGTGCGCGCGCAGCAGGCGGGCGCGCTGGCGATTCTCGGCTCGGCGACGCCGTCGCTGGAGAGCGCCTACAACGTGACGCGCGGGAGGTTCCAGCGGCTGGCGCTCCCCGAGCGGGCGACGCCGCGGCCGCTCCCCGAGGTGGCGATCGTCGACCTGCGCCGGCATCCGCCGGGGCCCGACGGGCTGCTCTCGGCGCCGCTCGCCGACGCGCTCGGTGCGGCGCTGGCCGCCGGCGAGCAGAGCATCCTGTTCTTGAACCGGCGCGGTTTCTCGACGGTGATGCTCTGCCGTGCCTGCGGCCAGGTGGTCCGCTGCGAGAACTGCGTCGTCTCGATGACCTACCACCGGGGCCGCGGGCGGCTGGTCTGTCACTACTGCGGCCGCACCACGCCGGTGCCGGTGCACTGTCCGTCGTGCAACTCGCCGCGGATCGAACGGCTCGGCACCGGGACGGAGCGGGTGGAGGCGATCGTGCGCGAGCGTTTCCCCGACGCGCGCGTGGCGCGGCTCGATCGCGACACGGCCGGCAGCGGCGCCGCGCGCGATCTCGACGCCATCCTGCGGCGGATGCAGGCGGGGGAGATCGATCTGCTGGTCGGGACGCAGATGGTGACCAAGGGGCACGACTTCCCGGGCGTGACGCTGGTCGGCGTTCTCCAGCCTGATCAGGGAATGGACCTGCCCGACTTTCGCGCCACCGAGCGGACGTTCCAGCTGCTCGAGCAGGTCTCGGGGCGCGCCGGCCGCGGCGATCGCCCGGGGCGGGTGATCATCCAGACCTACCGGCCCGAGCACGCCGCGATCACCGCCGTGGTCCAGCACGACTACGAAGGGTTCGTCCGGCAAGAGCTCGACGAGCGCCGCGCCACCGGCTACCCCCCCTTTTCGCGCATGATCGCCCTCCGGTTGGACGCGCGCGATCCGGCGCAGGCGAAGGCCGGCGCCACGGCCGCGGCCGTCGCCGCGGGCAGCGCGGGAGGGGCGGCCGTCCGGGTGCGAGGCCCGGCGGAGGCGCCGCTCGGCCGGCTGCGCGGCCGGGCCCGCTGGCAGGTCTGGTTGTCGTCGCAGGATCGGGTCCCGCTGGCGGCGGCGGCGCGCGCGGCGTCCCGGGCCATAAAATCGGGCACCGATCTGCGTCTCACCGTCGACGTCGACCCCCAGAGCGTGCTTTAGCGTCGTGTGGCAGGGCTCGCCGCGTCTGGCTGGCAGGTCTGATAGATTCAGCCAGGTCGGATGAAGCTGCTCATCATCGCCGGGCCATACGAGGCGGATCGCATCCGCAAGGCGGCCCTGTCGGCAGGGTTCGAGACGGTGGCGGTCGAGCCGGGCGAGAGCCTGTCCGGTTGGATCACCGCTTCGCGGCCGGAGCTGATCGTCATGGCCCCACAGATCGTCCATGCCGATCCGGCGCTGGCGCTGGCCAAGGTCCGCGCCGTGCCGCGCGGGCGGGTCCCGATTTTTCTCGTCGGTGACGAGGCCGACGAGGTCCGGCTGCGCGATCTGGCGGACGGGTTCTTCGTCCGGCCGATCGCCTCCGACCTCTTGCTCGAGCGGGCGCGCGCGATCTTGACCCCGGCGAACGGCGAACCGCGCCGTCGCAAGAACAGCAGCCTCGACCTCGAACGGACAGAGATGGGGATTGGCCCGACAGGGGAGCTGCTCTCCCCGTCCCTCGGTCCAGCGGCCGCGCCGGTGGCGGTCTCCGCGGGGCGGCGGACCAAGAGCGGGGCGCACCCGGCGCGCCCGGCGGGCGGCGGGCTCAAGCCGCTGGTGGCCGCCGCGCTCGGCGGAGCCCCGGTCGCGCCGGTGCGCGCGGCGTCGGACACCAGCGCGCTGCTGGCCGAGCTGGGCGCCGGGATCGACGCCCTCTTCGAGGCCGACCTGGAGGCGGCGCTGGCCGGGGCGCCCAAAATCGCCGCTCCGACCGTCAATCCGATCGCCAAGCTGGCGGGGCCTCGGAGTGCGCCGAGCTCACCGGGCCCGCCGCAGCCGCCGCGCGCGACGAAGACCGACTTCGCGGGGGAGACGACGAAGAAGGTCGAGCCGGCGCTGCTGGGCGTGGTGGCGAAGGCGCCCGACAGGGGGAGGGCACGGATCCTGGCGCGCTACGCGCCCGTCGAGGAGGGGGACTACTTCGCGGTGCTGGATGTTTCGCGTGACGCCACCGCCGGAGATCTGCGGCGCGCCCACGATCAGATCGTTCGCGATCTGGGCGCCGACGCGCTCGATCCGGCGCTGGTGCGCGAGCTCGGCGCGCAGATCGAGGCGATTCGCGAGGTCGCCGCCGAAGCGCTCCGCGTGCTCGGCGACGACAGCCTGCGCCCGCGTTACGCCAGCCATCTCGCGACCGCCCCGAAATGACGGTTGCTATCGGGGCGCGTCCGCGCGCGGTCTTCTTCGGGTCGCCGGCCTTCGCCGTCCCCTGCCTGCGGGCCGTCGCTGCGGAGACGGAGCTGGTCGCCGTGGTCAGCCAGCCGGATCGCCCGGCGGGGCGCGGTCAGGCGCCGGCCGCACCGGCGGTCAAGCGCGAGGCCGAGCTGCTCGGCGTTTCGGTGCTGCAGCCCGAGAAGCTGCGCATCGCCGAGACCCACCAGGCGCTGGCGGCGCTGAACGCCGACCTCTTCGTCGTGGTCGCCTATGGTCGGATCCTACCGCAGACGCTGCTCGATCTGCCGCGGCTCGGTCCGTTCAACGTCCACGCCTCGCTGCTCCCCAGGTTGCGCGGCGCCGCGCCGATTCAGTGGGCGATCATCCGGGGCGAGAGCGAGACCGGGGTGTCGATCATGCGGATGGAGGCCGGGCTCGACACCGGGCCGGTGGCGGCGGTGCGGGCGCTGCCGATCGCCGACGACGACACGACCGGGACGCTGTCCGTGAAGCTGGCCGAGCTCGGCGCGGGGTTGCTGGTCGACACGTTGCCGGCCATCGTCAGCGGCGCGGCCACGCTGCGGCGGCAAGACGACGGCGCGGCGACCCTGGCCCCCATCCTGACCAAGGCGGACGGCATCGTGAACTTCGAGCAGCCGGCGCGGCTCGTGTCGGCGCACGCCCGCGGCGTCGACCCCTGGCCGGGTGCGACGACGACGCTCGGTGGCGAGCCGCTCAAGCTGTTCGCGCCGCGACTGCTCGAGGCGGCGCCCGGGCAAGGTGGGCCAGGGACGGAGGCGCCGGGGACGATTCGCGACGTCACCTCCGCGGGGTTGATCGTCGCCTGCGGCGACTCCGTTCGACGTCTGATTGCCTTCGGCGAGATTCAGTTCCCCGGCAAGCGCCGAATGCCGGCGGCGCTCGCCCGCGATCGGCTGCCTCCGGGAACGCGGCTCGGCTCGTGACCTCCGGCGAGCGCAGCCCCCCACCGACCGCGCGCGCCCTGGCCCGCGGCGTCCTCGACCGCGTCGAGCGCGACGGGGCCTACGCCGGGCGCGCGCTGGCCGCCGCGCTCGATCGGGCGCGCGCGCTGTCGCCCGAGGATAAGGGGCTCGCCACCGAGCTCGTCTACGGCGTTCTGCGGCGGCGAGCGCGGCTCGATCGGGCGCTCGACGCGTTCGCCAGGACGGGGACCACTGGCCTCGATCCCGGCGTCCGGATCGCGCTGCGGGTGGCCGCCTACCAGATCCTGTTCCTCGATCGCGTCCCCGACTACGCCTCGGTGAGCGACGCCGTCGAGGCCATCAAGAGTCTGGGGGGGCGCGGCCTGGCCGGCTTCGCGAACGGGCTCCTGCGGAGCCTCGCGCGCAAGGGCGAGCCGTCGCTCCCCGACGCCGCGGCCGATCCGGCCGGCTACCTCGAGGCGGCGATCGGATTTCCGGCCTGGCTCGTGCGTCTGCTGCTGGCCGAGCTGCCGGTCGCCGACGCTCTCGCGTTCGGTGAGGCGACGGTCGTTCCCGCGCCGGTCACGCTGAGGGCGAACACGCCGCGCGTCTCGCGCGACGAGCTCGCCGCCCGCCTGGCCGCCGAGCGACCGGGCGCGGCGCTGGTGCCGTCCGCCGTCGCGCCCGACGCTCTTCTGGCCCGCCGGCTCGACGCGCCCGCGAGGACGGCCGCCTGGCGCCAGGGGCTCTTCGCCGTGCAGGACGCGGGCGCGCAGCTGGTCGCCGAGCTCACCGGCGCCGCGGCCGGCGAGCGAATCCTCGACGCTTGCGCCGGGAGCGGCGGAAAGACGGCGCACCTCCTGGCGCTCTCCGACGGAAAGGCCGAGGTCGACGCCATCGACCTCTCACCCGCCAAGCTGGACGAGGCGCGCCGGACCTTGCAGCGGCTCGGCCTCACCGGGGCGCGGTTGATCACCGGCGATCTCACCCGGCCGTTGGCCGATCCGACGCCGCGCTATCACCGGGTCCTGCTCGACGCGCCCTGCAGCGGGCTCGGGGTTCTGCGCCGCCATCCGGAGGCGCTCCTGCGGCGCGCGCCTGGCGATCTGGCGGCGCTGGCGGCACAGCAGCTGGCGATGCTGGCTGTCGTTGCGCCGGCGCTGCTCCCGGGAGGCCTCCTCACTTATGCCGTTTGTACCTTCGAGCGGCAGGAGTGCGAGGAGGTCGTGGCCGCCTTCCTGCGCGACCACCCGCGGTTCGAGCGCGAGCCGGCCGCGGGGGCAGGGGGGCGCGTCCCTTGGGCCGCGCTCGCCAACGCAGGGGGCGCCCTGCGAACCTGGCCGCAACGCGACGACGCCGACGCGTTCTTCGCCGTCCGCCTACGCGCGCGGGAGTAAACGTGGATCTGGATCTCATCTCCGTCGGTTCGGTGGTGCTCTGGCAGCTCGTTCTGCGCCGTGCCGGGCCCGCCTCCGTGCCTCCCTTTTCGGCGCGCGGGCGACGCTTGACGGGTAATATATCGACCATGGAGAGAGCTGCCGCCGTCCTACGGGGAGGGCTTTCGTTGCTCGCCGGCACCAAGGGCGGGGGCGTGTCGCATTGGGCTTTTCCGAAGTCGCACAGCGGGGGCCTGGCCGTCAGCTATCCGTTCGTGTTCGTGGACGGCTAGTGTCGAGAGAAGTACGGATCGCGCCTTCGATCCTGGCAGCGGACTTCGCGCGCCTCGGCGAGGAGGTGCGCGCCGTCGAAGCGGCCGGCGCCGATCTCTTGCACGTCGACGTGATGGACGGGCGCTTCGTACCCAACATCACCATCGGACCGCCGGTCGTCGCCGCGCTCCGCAAGGTGACCAAGCTGCCGCTCGACGTGCACCTCATGATCGTCGAGCCGGAGCGCTACGTCGACGAATTCGCGCGCGCCGGGGCCGACCTCATCAGCGTGCACCTCGAGGCCTCGCCGCATCTGCACCGGTTGGTGCAGCAGATCCGACACGCCGGGAAGAAGGCGGCGGTGGCGGTCAATCCGCACTCGCCGCTCGACGGCCTCGACGTCGTGCTCCCCGATCTCGACATGGTCCTGCTGATGTCGGTCAACCCCGGCTTCGGCGGGCAGAAGTTCATCGAGGCGGTCGTCCCCAAGATTCGGGCGCTGCGGGCCGAGATCGATCGGCGCCAGCTGGGGGTCGACATCGAGGTCGACGGCGGCATCGGGCCCGATACGGCGCCGGCAGTCATCGCCGCGGGCGCGACGGTGCTGGTGGCCGGCTCGGCGGTCTTCCACGCCGCGGGCGGCGACTACCGCGGCGCGATCGCGGCGCTGCGCAACTCGGACGGCCGGCGGTAGCAGTGTCCGGGCGACATAGGCAGGATCGACAACTTGGGCAACATCGGCAACGTCGAATAGACAGGGCGTTCGACGCCATCGGTCTGCTTGTCGAGCGCGCCACGACGGCGGCCGCCGCGGGGAGAGCGGCCGTCCGGGAACGAGGCGCGCGCCTGGTCAATTGGGTCGAGGCGCGACCGCTGCTCCAGCGGGCGCTGGCCAGAGCCGCGACCGTGCTGACGCTGGGAATCACGGCCTACGTGTTTCTGATCCTCAACAAGCGTTTCTATTACAACTACATCGCCTACGACGAAGGGTTCTTCGTCTGGGGCGGCTGGTCGATCACCAAGGGGCTGGCCCCGTACCGCGACTTCATCGAGTTCAAGCCGCCGCTGGTGTTCATCACCCACGCGCTCGCGCAGTTCCTCTTCGGGTTCAAAGACGGTGGCTACCGAAAATTCTTCACGCTGTTTCCGTTGGCCTCGGTGCTCGCCCTGCAGCTCTCGCTGGTCGCGCGGCGGATCGGGCGGGTCCTGGCGATGTCGCTGGTGCTGGGCGTGGTCATCCTCTTCGTGAACCCGGCCTGGCACGACACGGCGCTCAGCGACTGCGAGTCGATCGGGCTCGCCTATTTCGCGCTCGGCCTCGGCTGCCTGCTCTGGGAGGGGCGGTACCTCAAGGTCACGACGGCGCTGGGCGGCTTTTTCATGGCCTGCTGCGTGCTCTCCAAGGAGCCCTTCCTGTTCGGCGTCGTGTTCACCTGGCTGGGGCTGTTCTGGCTGCGGGGCAAGCCGCGCCCCTCTCGCGAAAGCGTCACGCTCTACGCCCGATACAGCCTGCTCGGCGTCGGGATCCTGGTCTTTCTTCTCTGCGTCTACATGGTGCCGACCGGCGCGATGAAGGCTTACCTCATCATGGCGCGCGGCTACTCGACCATCTACTCGGACCCCACGCGGTCCTACTGTGTGGCGCTGGGGCTTCCCCACGCCGCCACCCGCTGGGGGAACCTCAAGCTCGCCTGGCCGAAGATCGAGACCAGCTTTCTGAACGAGAGCGTCCTCGGCTACCTGGCGCCGATGGTGGCGGCGGGCGCCGTCTTCGCGTTTCGGCGGTCGCGCGGGCTGTTCCTGGTCATGGTGCTGGCCGCGATCGGCGCGCTGTGGGCCCCGACCGCGACCATCTGCCAGTGGGTCCACTACTACACCATGAGCATGGCCGGCCTAATCTTCGTGCTGGTGGCCGGGGTCGATTCGATGACCGAGGCGTTGCGCGGCGCCGATCGCGCCATCCGCTGGGGGACCAGCCTGGCGGCGCTCCTGGTGGTCGTCCTGCACGGATGGACCGACTTCGCGAAGCAGGTGGACGCCAAGTACACCCGGCCGCCCTGGTTCGATCCGGTCCCCGGCGCCTTCGAGTTCATCCGGAAGAACACCGTTCCCTCCGACCGGATCTTCACCACCGGTCCGCCGGTGATTTACCCGCAGACCAACCGGGTGAGCGCGGTGCGCGAGAGCAACATCATCGACGAGATCCTCGGCTCTTACGACGGGAAGACCGACGAGGAGCGCCTGCGTCCCATCTACCTTCAGCTGGTGAAGAACAAACCGAAGGTCGTGCTCCTCGACCCGGAGAACGGCCACCGCAAAGTTCGCCACATGCGGGCGCTCTTGATCCCGTTCTTGAACGAGTTCAAATATCAGCGGATCAACGAGTATCTCTACCTGCGCCCATAATCCGACGGCCGACTATTGGCCGACTGCCGGCTGGTTCGACTTGCGCAGGAAAATGTGGATGTCCTCGACGACGTCCGCCTGGTAGTAGTCGTTTTCCAGCATCTCTTTCACCGGGGGACAGACCGCGACCATCCGATCCAAGCTCACGTAGGCTATCGCGGCCGGCGGCTTGTTGCTCATCACGGATTTGCAGGCGATGTCGCGTGTCTTCCGCTGCATCTCTTCGAGCGCCGCGCGCTCCCGCGCGTCCGGTTGGATTTCGGACTGGGGAAGAAGCTCGATCGGATCTAGCCAGGGCGAATAGTGGAAAGGGCTGGC
This sequence comes from Polyangia bacterium, assembly GCA_036267635.1. GTDB lineage: Bacteria > Myxococcota_A > Polyangia > Fen-1088 > Fen-1088 > JADGRB01. The sequence continues at coordinate 14,817 of DATAVR010000078.1, forward strand.
GGTGCGGCGTTCGGCATAAAAGAGGATAATCGCAGCGTTGTCCCCCCGGGGGCTGACGGTGTATGCGAAGACGCGGTCGTCGGGCGAGGTGTGCTTCTTTATGAACTCCCCGGCGCGCTTTTCGGGATCGCAGAACCTGTCGGACGCCTTTCCCCAATCGGCCGGATTGCCGTCCCATTTGAAGGGGCTCGCTTCGAGGTTCTGGAGGCCGTGATACCCGATGAGCACGAGCATGATCGAGGCGAGGACGCCGTAGAGCCGTTCATCCCCGCCGCGCTCCCACAGGTTCGCGAACAGCACCAAGGCGAGCACGTGCGCGGTGGCGACGACCGGCACCGATTGATGCACGAACCCGCGCGCCTGCGCGCAAAACGAAAGCCAGTGGAGCAACGGCGCGATCACGAAACCCACGGCGCGTGCCGGCAGCATGCCCCACGCTATCGCGGCGCCGCCGACGACGAGTGAGAGGAGAGCAATCATACGAACGTCGCCGTGCTCGAGATAGACGAGCTTCAGCCAGTCCATCCGCCAGACGAATTTGTTGCCAACCATCGGGAGCTCGAGGCACCAAAAAAAGTACCCTCTGAGACTTCCGAAGAGCAGGAGCGCCCCGACGAAACCGGCGACGCACGCCGCGGCTCCATAGAGTGCCATGCGGATTCGAAGCCGGTGGGTCTCCAAGCCTTCGGGATCTCGGAGGAGCAGCGCGAGCGCGCCGGTGCAGGGAAACACGATTCCGGTCGGCTTGCCGAAGCACATGCTCGTGAGCGCGAACCCGCCCGCGAAGGCGAGGAGAGAAGCCATTCGCCGGGGGAACGTACCGGAGACGTAGAGCGCGACCATGCCCGCGCAGCCGACGACCGAGTAAAACGCTTCGCGGTTCGTCGTCGCCGCCCAAGAGAGAAACAGATAGTAGGAAAGCCAGACGACGACGCCCGTGACGGCCCAGGCGGCAACGCTGAGCCGACGCGCGAGGAGAGTCAGGCCCCGACGTGGCGCCAGCATCGCTCCCATGAGCGCGCTGCCGGTAATCTGGAGGACGATGTCGCCCACCCGGAGCGCGAAATCGCTCCGACCAAGAAATGCTTGGATGATCGCCTGCGTGAAGTGGATGAACGGACCGTCCGTGGAGCCCGTGTCCTTGTAGAGCTTCAGGCCGTGGCGGATGCCCCACGCCGTGTACTGCATCATCGCCGTGTCACCGAAGAGCGGCTCGTTGAGCTCCTTGATGAGCAACGGAATGGCGAACGGAAGCAGGACCACGACGAGGACCGCCGGAGCGATCACGCGCCACGCCCCGTCACCCAGTCGCTCCCGGAAGCCGCGGAAGCGCTCTCGCAAGCCGCGGACCCGACGGTCTACCCATCCAACGCAGCGGACGAGCGATTCACGGAAGCGATCCATCCGCGAGATGATTGCCCCTACGCTGACCGCTGCGCAACCGGCACAGGGGTCGAGACGGCGGGGACGGCGTCGCTGATCTTCTCGCAGACGTAGAGCTGGATGTCGCCGAAGTGAAAGCGGATCTTCAGCTTGGCGAGCGGGGTGCGGCCGAGGAGGCCGCGGGCCGTGTCACCGAGGGGGACGCCCAGCGCGGCGAGCTTCTTCAAGAAGTAGTCGAAGGTGATGATGTGGCTGTAGGCCCGCTTGTCGATCATGCGAAAGCCGGCCCCGGCTAGCATCTGCTTCATGACCTTCTGGTCGAAATAGTAAAGGTGCATGTCCATCAGCCAGGGCCAGCGCTCGCCCAGGAGCCGGGGGTACCAGTTCCCATAGTCGAGGGTGGAGAAGGCGTAAATTCCCCCCGGGACCAGCCGCTGGTTGATCTGCTTGAGCTGTGCCATCGGATCGACGACATGCTCGAGGACGTCCCACGAGCAGACGGCGTCGAACGGCTTGGCGTCCGCGGGGATGCTCTCCGCGCTTCCGGTGACCGTGGGGATCTGCAGCCTGTCGCGCGCGTAGGAGGAGGCCCAGACCGATGGCTCGACCCCCAGGACGTCGAACCCGCGCTCGCGAGCAATTTTCAGGAACATCCCCGTGTAAGACCCCACCTCCAGCATCCTGCCCCCTTTGGGGAGAAGGCCGGCGATCGCGTCCAGGTTGTACTTGAAGGTGGCGATCCGCGCGTCGATATTCTCGAGGTAGGTCGTGTCCTCGACCTGCGAGTAGAAGGAGAGGGCGTCCGGCGAGGTG
>DATAVR010000079.1:0-62958 GCA_036267635.1 Polyangia bacterium
GTTGGTGAAGCGGCGGATCTCGCTGGCGTAGCGATCGAGCGGATGCCCGCTGATGTAGAAGCCGAGCGCCTCTTTTTCGTAGGCCAGCAGCTCCTTGGGCATCCACTCGTCGAAGGGCGGGTACCTGTCGTCACCGGTCGCGGCGCCCGGGCTCTTGTCGCCGCCCCCACCGGCGAAGAGCGCCAGCAGGTTGGTCTGCCCGCTCTCCCGGTCGCGTTGCGCCTCGGCGGCGCGCTCGCTGGCAAGGCCGATCGCGCCGAAGACCCGCGCGCGCGTCACCCCGTTTTGTTCGGCGATTCCGTCGAAGGCGCCCGCCTTCACCAGCGCCTCGACCACCTTGCGGTTCACCTTGCGCCCGTCGACGCGGCGGCAGAAATCGAACAGCGACAGGAGCGGGCCGCCCTGCCCGCGCGCCTGCTTGATCACCTCGACGGCCCCCTCGCCCACGCCCTTCACCGCGCCGAGGCCGAAGCGAATCACCTTCCTGCCCCCGGTCGATTGCGTGGGGGAACCCGTGCTCTTCTCGGGCGAGCTCCCAGTGACGAACGATCGCGTGGGGGAGCCCGAGCTTTGCTCGGGCGAGCCCTTCATCGGCTCCTTCGTCGACTCCTTCGTCGACTCCTTCGTCGGCTCCTTCGTCGGGGTCGGGAACCCTTCGAGGGCTCCCGAAACAGTGAAGTCAGTTTCTGATTCGTTGACATCGGGGCGGAGGACGGCGATGCCGTCGGACTTGGCCTCGGCGATGAACTTCACCACCGCGTCGGTGTCGTCCTTGTCGCAGGTGAGCAGCGCCGCGAAGAACTCCACCGGGTAGTAGCGCTTGAGGTAGGCGGTCTGGTAGGTCAGCAGGCCGTAGGCGGCGGAGTGGCTGCGGTTGAAGCCGTAGCCGGCGAACTTCTCCATCAGATCGAAGACCCGCTCGGCGATCTTGGCCTCGACGCCCCTCTGCTTGGCGCCGTCGAGGAAGCCGGCCTTCTCCTTGGCCATGACCTCGGCCTTCTTCTTCCCCATCGCGCGGCGCAGAAGATCGGCCTTGCCCAGGCTGTAGCCGGCCAGCGCCGAGGAGATCTGCATGACCTGCTCCTGGTAGACGATGACGCCGTAGGTGTCCTTGAGGATCGGTTCCAGCGTCGGGTGGTCGTACTCCACCTTCTTGCGCCCGTGCTTGCGCTCGATGAAGTCGTCGACCATCCCGCCCTCGAGCGGCCCCGGGCGGTAGAGGGCGCCGGCCGCCACGATGTCCTCGAAGCAGTCGGGGCGCAGCTTCTTCAAGAGCTCGCGGAAGCCCGACGACTCCAACTGGAAGACACCCGTCACGTCGGCGTCGGAGATCATCTTGTAGACCGGGACGTCGTCGAGCGGGATGAGCGAGAGATCGAGCTCCGCTTCACCCCGCGTAGCCCGTTCCCGGTTGACGTGATCGAGGCAGATCTGGATGACGGTGAGGGTCTTGAGGCCGAGGAAGTCGAACTTCACCAGGCCGGCCTTCTCGACCATGTCCTTGTCGTACTGGGTGACGATGCCGGCCTCGTCGCCGGCCGGGCGGAAGCAGGGGACGTACTCCCAGAGCGGGCGGTCGCCGATGACGATGCCGGCGGCGTGCTTGCCGGCGTGGCGGTTCAGCCCCTCCAGCCCCTTGGCCACGTCGAGGAGCTCCCGATAGACGGGGCTCTCGTCGTAGAGCGCCTTGAGGCGCGGCTCCTTTTCGATCGCCTCCGCAATCGGCGGGCTCTTGCCCTGAATGGGCTCCGGCACGAACTTGGCGACCTTGTCGGCCTCGGCGAACGGCACCGCCATGGCACGCGCGATGTCGCGCACGCCCGAGCGCGCCTTGATCTGGTGCATGGTGACGATCTGGCCGACGTTGTCCTTGCCGTACTTCTGCTGGACGTAGCTGATCACCTCGTCGCGCCGGTTCATGCAGAAGTCGATGTCGAAGTCCGGCATGCTGACCCGCTCGGGGTTGAGGAAGCGCTCGAACAGCAGCTTGTTTTCGATCGGGTCGATGTCGGTGATGCGCATCGAGTACGCCACCAGCGAGCCGGCGCCCGAGCCGCGCCCCGGGCCGACCGGAATGCGCTGCTCCTTGGCGTGCCGGATGAAGTCCCAGACGATCAGGAAGTAGCCGGCGAACTGCATCTTCTGGATGACGCCCAGCTCCAGCGCCAGCCGCGCGGCGTAGACGTCGCCGTCGACCTTGGCTCCGCGCCGGTAGGCCTCCTCGATCCGTTTCTTCAGCCCCGCCTCGGCGATCGCCTGCAGGTACGACTCGGCGGTCATCCCGTCGGGGACCTGGAACTTGGGCAGGAAGGTCTCGCCCAGCTTGAACTCGACGTTGCAGAGCGCCCCGATCCGCGCGGCGTTCTCCAGCGCCTCCGGAATGTGGGCGAAGTAGCTCTCCATCTCGGCCGGCGTCTTCACGAAGAAGGCGTCGTTGCGGTGGTGGAGGCGCTTTTCGTCGTGGATGGTCTTCTTCTGTTGCACGCACATCAGGATCTCGTGCGCGCGCGCGTCGCTCTGGTTCAGGTAGTGGCAGTCGTTGGTGGCGATGACCCCTATGCCGGTCTTCTTGGACAGCTCGAGCAGGTGGCCGTTGACCGTCTCCTGCTCCTCCAGCCCGTTGGGTTGCATCTCCAGGAAGAAGTTCTCCTTCCCGAAGATGTCCGCGAACTCCCGCGCCGCGTTCTCGCCCGCCTCCGGCCCGCGGCGCATGATGGTCTGCGCCACCTCGCCTCCCAGACAGGCCGACAGGCCGATGAGGCCGTCCGCGTGCTTGCGCAGGAGCGGCTTGTCGATGCGCGGGTTGTAATAGAAGCCTTCCAAATAACCCATCGAGTTGAGGTACGAGAGGTTCTTCCAGCCGACCTCGTTCTTGGCCAGCAGGATGAGGTGGTTCGATCGGCGCTCCGTCTTGTCCAGCCGATCGGGCGCGATGTACGTCTCGCAGCCGAAGATCGGCTTCACACCGTGAGCCTTGGCCTTCTGGTAAAAATCGAGCGCCCCGAACAGGTTGCCGTGATCGGTGATGGCCACCGATTTCATCCCCCGCTCGAGCACCTTCGGGAAGAGATGGTCGAGGCGGATGGCGCCGTCGAGGAGGCTATACTGCGTGTGCAGATGCAGGTGCGTGAAGTCGGGCATAGGCGGCGTTCGAGCTTGGACTTGCCGGCGCGGGCAATCCAGCTCAAAAGAATCCACAGGTTGTCCACAAGAGGCCGCCTCGTCTGCGCCGTCTTCTGCACTCCTTTGGGCGCGACGCTGCTGGTGGGCGGATGCGGCGCGGGAAGCGGCGGCGGAGAAACCGAAAAAACCGTTCTGACGGCGAACGTCACCATGCTTCCGCTCAACCCGGACGCGCAGGGGACCTTGGTCTTCACCCTCAAACGGGGGGGGAGCCCGGTCTCCGGGCAGACCGTCTCGTTCGCCACCATGGGACCATCGTCTTCCGCCGGCTCCCAGGGGGCGACCGTCGCCCCCCCGATGGGCGTCACCAGTGGAGACGGTACGGTCTTGGTCAGCGTGCGCGCCGGCCTGGCCGACTTCGTCGTCGAGGCCCAGAGCGGGACGGCGACGGCCAAGGTCACCGTGATCGTGGCGGCGGGCGCCAACGGAACGGTCGTGGTGGCCCCTTTTCTCGCCCCTTCGAGCCGCCCTCTGCCGCCGGACGCGACGCTGCAGATCCTGTTCTACGACTCGGAGCCCTGCGCGGCGCTCAATCTCGACCAGCCGCCCGACACCGTGCGCGGCCTCGTCACCTTGAGCGGCCTCGGCGACACCCATCTGTTCCCGCTGGTGGGGACCATGGGGGTGAGCTCCGCGGTCGGGCAGGCGATCTCGGGGAGCGCCGTGGTCGCCCAGGGCTGCGTCGACATCCCGGGCTCGAGCCTCCTCGCCGACGGAACCGTGGAGGTCGCCCTCCCGCTCACCGACGTCGTCCCCGATCCGGTCGGGACGTACACCGTCACCTCGACGCTGATGTTCGCGCCGCCGCTGGCGGCCGCCGCGGCCCTCGGCGCCCCCTGGGCCGACCTCTCCAACTGCCCGCTCGATCCGGCCCAGCTCTGGCTCGACTGCACGGTCGACGCGCTCCTGCCTGCGACGGCCGCCGACCCGCTCGACTGCGTCCCGTCAGCGGCGCCGGGCGGAGAAGGCCCGCTGGGGGACGCCATCGCGGCGCTCCGCGGCCTCCCGCTGGTCGACGGAACCGGCGCACCGACCGGTTGCCGGAGCGCGCGCGACGCCGCCGGCGACGAGAGCGTCGACGCCTTGGCGCTGGGCCTCTTCGGCAGCCCGACGCCGCCCGCGCTGGTCGCCCTCCCGGCCATCGCCGCCGACGCCGCCGACATGCTCGACAGCGTCCGGCTCGGCTCCCAGTTGACCGTCGCTCCGACCGGCGTGGCCGGCAGCTACGTGGTCACCCACACCCTGTCGAACGCCCAGTTCGGCACCGGCTGGCCAGTCTCGGTGCCGCTCGCCTCGCTCGGCCTGCCGAGCCTGCAGGCCTTCGCTTCGGCCACCCTCAGTGACGCCATCCTGGTCATCGGTGGCCACTCTTTCACGCTTCGGCTCGGCACCGCCGCGCGCGCCGCGTTCGGTCCGCTGTCGCTCGTGCCCCGCGGCTTTCCGGCCGACACCGCCTCGTTCGTCTCTGCGCTGTTCGCCGTGGCGCACTCGACCGACGGTGCCGTCGCCGGCTGCCCCGCGCTCGACGGCGTCATCTGCCCCGCCGTCGGACAGCCCGCCGGCTGCGTGACGGCCGCCTGCACCGCCGGGCTGGCGGCGCTGGCGAACGAGCTCGACGGCGCGTTCGACGGCGCCGATGGAACCGGCCTCGATCTCTCGCTCTCCGGATCGGCGCCCCTCATCGACAATCACGGCGACGGCCTGGCCGACAACCTGGGCCAGAGCGGGTCGACCCCCTCCGCGGTGGCCACCTGGTCGGTCAATCTCCGCACCAGCCTGGGGAGCGCGCAGGTCTCCGCCTCCTTCGACGGCATGCGGAACTGAGCGAGAAGCGGCGAGGCCGGCGCCGTCTGCCCCCGTCCGGCCCGTTCTGCTAACGTGCCGGCCGGATGTTCTCCAGGGCGCCGCGGGCGGGAGCATGGGGGATAGCTCTCCTGGTCGCGATGTCGGGAGCGGCGCACGCTCAGCTCGCGGAACAGGTCTTCGCCAACGTCTCGGGCGGCGTAACGAACAACGCGCTGGTGGCGCCCGACAGCGAGCCCACCCAGATCGTGCCCGATGCGTTCACCGCGGTGCGGGCCGGTCTGCTGGCGGGGTACACCGGGCGGCGCTCCGACCAGACCCTGGCCTACGCCTACAGCGGAACGTTCTACGCGAGCCATCCGCAAGGGGACGTTCAGAGTCACGATCTCGGCTGGCGTTTCCACGTCACACCCACCAGGACCATCGACCTGCGGACCCTCGCCGACCTGACCTACTCGCACCTCAGCAACGTGAACCCGTTGGCCGCGTCGGGCGCGGTCAACCCCCAGAGTGTGGCAGGCGCCACCGCCGTGCCGCTCCCCGGCGGCGTGGCGTCGTATCTCGGCCTCAGCGCGGGGGCGGTCGGCGCCTACCAACCGGACGGCAGACACGCCTGGTCGGAGTACACGACCCTGAGCGAGGTCTTTCCAACGAGCGACAACCTGCCGCAGTCGTTCTCGGCGGCGCAGGATCTCCGGTTCGAGCGTTCGTGGGGGCGCAATGCTTTCACCATGGATCTCCTTCTCAACTACCTCGATGCGAGCGCCGTGGGAGCTTCCGCTGGCTCGGCCCTGCCGGCCAACCAATCGGGCGGCGCCCAGTTCCTGGCCGGCCTGAAGCACGACTTCTCGGCCTACGTGGTGGGGACGGTCGGGGCCGGAGCCCTGCTGGCGACGTCGTTCAACAGCGGGGACGTCTCGATTCAGCCGGTCGGTCAGGCGACGGTCCGCTACCAGCGGGGCTTCGCGCTCGCGGAGGCGTCGCTGGCGCAGACCTCGCAGATCGATCCGTACCTGGGACAGTTTCTCCTCACCGACGTGCTGTCGGCAGGCGCCTACCTGGCGCTCGATCGACTGGAGCGATTTCACTTGGTCGGCTTCGGCTCGGCTCAGCACGGCTCGGTGATCACGAGCGACGGTCTCTCTACGGCGGACGATCTCTTGGTCGGCGATCTCGGCCTTTCATACCGTCCGCTGCAATACGCGGTCGTGATCTCCCTCGACTACAACGTCGAGGATCAGGTCGGGCACCAGGTCGGCAGCGTCGGCTTTCCCAGCCTGCATCGGCAGATGGGTCTTCTGACGGTCACCGGAATCTGGCGGTCGGACACTGGACTGCGTTGAGTCGACGCGCGCGCCAGACGGCGTCGCCTTGACATCCCCGGAGGCGATTTGTTCTACTCGCGCGTCATGCTCTCGGAGGTGGCGAGACGCACGGGGGGCGGTGAGCGAGCAGGCGGATCGCGGCTGAGTGCCTTCGCCGACGGGTGCGACGCCTTCGGGCTTTCCATCCTGGTGGCGTTGGCCGCCACGCTCGTGCTGGCCGCCGGTACGCTGGCCTTGGGTGGGCACGTGTCGGCGTGGCACTGGCTGGCGGCCTTGGTGCTGGGAGACGCCACCTTCGTCCGGGAAATAGCCCGCGCCGCCCGCGAGTCCGGCCGCGCCCAGCTCCGCGTCGGCCGGCGCGCCGCGCTGGCTGTGGGTTGGATCATCGCCATCGCCCTCGTTCTCCTGGTCGTGGGGCGGGTCTACGACATGTCGTTCGACGGACAGAACTATCACCTCGAGGGGGTGCTGAGCCTGGCGCGCGGATGGAACCCCTTTTGGACCTGGAATGTTCCCGGCTCGGAGCCCGGAATGGACACCACCTCGGTCACGCACTACCCGAAAGGGGCGTGGATCGTGGCCGCCGCGATCTACCGCGCCACGGGACACATCGAGACAGCGAAAGCGATCAATCTACTTTTGTTGCTGGCGACCGGAGCCCTGGCTCTCGGCACCACGGCGTCCCTCTTCCCGCGGCGGCCCGCCACCGCGATCGGGCTGGCGCTGCTGGCGACCGCCAATCCGGTGGCGCTGGCGCAGGTCTTCTCGTTCTACGTGGACGGCGCGCTGGCCAGCACGCTGACCGCGCTGTTCCTCGTTCTGCTGCGCGCCCGCCAGCGCGTCAATCGCGCCACCTACGCCGCGCTGGCGTCGCTGATCCTCATCGCGGTCAACCTCAAGTTCACCGGCGTCATCTTCGCGCCGCTGATCGTGCTCGCGTTCCTGACAGTTTTGCCGCGCGGCAAGCGGGCCCTTCTGGCGGCGGTCGCGGCGGGGGCGTTCGGCGTCGCCGTGTTGCTGGTGGGCTTCCAGCCCTACGTGGCGAACGCCGTGGCGAAGCGCAATCCGTTCTATCCGGTCTCGACGTCGGCGACGTTGACCGAACAGGCACACCCGGACTTCCTGGCGCAAGACCGCGTCCACAAGCTGCTGATCTCGCTGTTCGCACGCGGCTCCAACGCGTCCAATCGGATGCCGCGGCTGAAGGTGCCGTTCACTTTGCACGAGGACGAGATCCGGCCCTACACCAAGCTCGACCCGCGCTTCGCCGGCCTCGGCCCGTTCTTCGGCGGGTGCCTCTTGCTCAGCATCGCTCTGGCGCTGGCAGCCGCGCGCGTGAACAGGCGCGCCGCCGCGGCGGCGGCGACGGTGGCGTCGATCGCCCTCCTGTCGGCGTTGGCGATCTCCGATCCCTGGTGGGCGCGCTTCGTTCCCCAGCTCTGGCTGATCCCGGTCGCCTTGTGCGCGCCGGCGTTGGCCTCCGAGATGCCCGGGTGGTTGCGGGGGGCGGGTATCGCCACCGCCTGCCTGCTGTTGTTGAACGCGCTGTTCATCGGTGCGGCGACCGGGGTGACGCTGCTTCGGCGGAACGCGCTCCTCGGTCGGCAGCTCGTCTTTCTTCGCGATGCGGCGCGCGCCGCGCCCCTCAGCGTGACCCGCACCGGGACCTGTCGTTCCTTGGATGTCCGCTTGTCCGAAGCGGGCGTGCCGTTCACCAGGGGCCCGAATCTCGCGTGCGCGCGGCCGATAGCGATCGACCCGTCATGCGACAGCTTCTTGCTCTGTCTCTCGGGCGCCGCGCGAGACGCCTACCCGGAGCTCTTCAACCAGCCCCCGGACCGAGCCATCGCCGGGGCCGCGACCGCCGTCCCTTGATGGATGATATCGGATGGGCAAGAATTTCCCTCTTAGGTCGATGACAGGCGGGACACCACGAGTCGTCGGGGCCGGCGCGTGAGCAACGGGGGCCGATATATCAAGGCTCTCGACGGAATCCGGGGATTCGGAATCCTCTTCGTCGTCCTGTTCCACTACCTGCTGCTCATCGATCGCCCCAGCATAGGGTTCGCCTGGGTGTGGGTGCAGATGTTCTTCGTCCAGTCGGGCTTCCTCATCACCGGGATTCTGCTGGCCGACAAGGAGCGACGGCTCCCCGACTACCTCAAGCGATTCTACAGTCGCCGCGCGCTGCGCATCTTCCCGCTCTATTTTGGGTTCATTCTGGTCTGCACGGCGGCGTACCTGCTGTTCCGGAAGCCGGCCGGCTTCAATCGGTTCGCGCCTTATCTCTACACGTACACCTACAACTTCAGCCGGCTCGACCAGACGATGCCGAAGAAAGGCCTGTTTCTTCAGTTCTGGTCGCTGGCGGTTGAGGAACAGTTTTACCTGTTCTGGCCGTTCGTCATCTATTTCCTCGGCGAGCGCGCGTTGCGGCGCGTGCTGATCGCGATCATTGTGGCGGCGCCGCTGTTCCGGTTCTGCTTCGGCGTCTACCTGACGTCGCGCGGCTTCGGCCCGGAGCGGGTCGGGATGATCACCTACGCTTTCACGTTCAGCCAGCTCGACGCCTTCGCGCTCGGCGCCGCGATTCCGGTGTTCCGGTTGCGCGAGCGGGTGAAGCGCACGGGCGGGCTGGCGGCGGGGCTGATCGGGCTCGCGCTCGCGGTTGGGCTCGTGCACTGGTGGGTCCTCGGACGTCAGGGCATCGTTGTCCCGCTGTCCAACTTCTGGGGGTTGGGGATGGGCGCCGGCGTCCACGACCACGCCGATCGCGTGTGGTCATACACGGTGATAGATTTGGCGTTCATGGGCGTGACACTGCACCTCGCCTCGCCGGACTACCGTGGCCTGTTCAACAGCCGACCGCTGATCGCGCTCGGCAAGATCGTATACGGGTTGTATGTCTTTCATTACGTCATCGTGGTGGCCGCCGCGCGGGTCTACGACGGTTACCTGCACAATGCGACGGCCTGCTTCCTGCTCGCCTTCGTCGCCTGCTGGGCCGCCGCTTACGTGAGCTACTACGGGTTCGAGAAGCGATTCCTCGCGCTGAGGTCGCGCGCTCGCCGCGCGCCCGGGGAAGCGGCGCCGGGCGATCTGACAGGCGCCGGCACCGGATACCCGGCCGCGTAGAGTTGGGCTAGAGGAACAGGTGCGGCCGGAAGGTCCAGAACGGAACCGTCGCTCCGCCCCGCCGGCACCAGCCGCCGGGCAGCGATGACCGGCGCGCCAGCGGCGCCGGCCGCCACGAGCCGCCTTTCTGGCCATCGCCCCGACATCGACGGCCTGCGCGCCGTGGCCATCCTGCCCGTCCTGCTGTTTCATGCCCACGTCCCCGGCTTTCGCGGCGGCTTCGTGGGGGTGGACGTATTCTTCGTGATCTCCGGCTATCTCATCACCGGGATCCTGTGTAAGGACATCGCCCGCGATCGCTTCTCGATCCTGCGGTTCTACGAGCGGCGAATCCGGCGGATCTTCCCCGCCTTGATGGCGATGCTGGGGGTGGTGGCGGCGGTGGGCTACGCCTGGCTGCTTCCGCAAGAGCTTCGACCGCTGGCCCGCAGCCTGATTCCTGCGACCCTGTTCGTGTCGAACATCTTCTTCTTTCGCGAGGTCGGGTACTTCAACGGCGCGTCGGAGCTCAAGCCGCTGCTGCACACCTGGTCGCTGGCCGTCGAAGAGCAGTTCTACATCTTCTTCCCGCTCTATCTTTGGGCCGTCTCCAAGAAGCTGCGCCAGCCGGCGATCGTGAAGCTCACCGCGGCGCTGGCGCTGGCGAGCTTGGCGCTGGCCACCTGGGCGACCTGGAGAAATCCGAAGGCGGCCTTCTTTCTGGCCCCCCACCGCGCGAACGAGCTCCTGCTCGGGGCGCTCATCGCGCTCGATGCGCTGCGCGCGCCCTCCGGCCAGCGGTCACGGGACCTGCTCTCGCTGGCCGGATTGGCGCTCATCCTCGGCTCGGTGGTCGGCTACTCGGACACCACCCGATTCCCGGGCCTGACGGCGCTGCTCCCCTGCCTGGGGGCGGGAGCGATCATTCACGCGGGCAAGGAGGGACGTTCCCTCGTCGGACGCTGGCTGGCGACCCGGCCGCTGGTGTCGATCGGGCTCGTTTCGTACTCCCTCTACCTGTGGCACTGGCCGATCCTGGCGCTGGCCCGCACCTGCCTGATGCGGAAACTCACCACGCCGGAGATCGCCGGCGCGCTGGGGACGGCTTGCCTCCTGGCGATTCTCTCCTGGCGATTCGTGGAGCGACCCTTCCGCCGCCCGGATGCCGTCTTGCGCCGGCGGGGAATCTTCGCGCTGGCGGGAGTGGCCATGCTCGCCTGCCTGGCATTCGGGCGGCTCACCTACAACGGATCGCCGTGGCGATTCAGGGTCGATCGGACCAAGCTCGCGGAGATCACCGAGCCGGACGACTTCGACTGCCAAGGGCGGGCGACGTCGTCGAAAGCCGACGTTTGCCCCATCGGAGCCCCGACGGCCGATCCACCCACGTTCGTCGTCTGGGGCGACTCGCACGCCCGCGTCTTCTACCGGCCCCTCGACCGGTTGGCGGCCGCCAACGGCGAAGCCGGGCTGTTCTTCGGGATCAACGGCTGTGCGCCGCTGCTCGGCGTCGGCCTGGTCGAGTCCGACGCCGCGCCGGGCTTCTCCGCCGACTGCGCCGCCCAGAACCGGAAGGCCTTCGCCGCAATCACCAGCGCCGGCAGGATCAGGGACGTGGTGCTCGTCGCCCGCTGGCCGTACTACCTGTGGGGGACCGGCTTCGCGGCGGACAGCTTCCATCACACCGAGGTCTTCGACGAAGGCGGCGCCCGCCTGTCCCTGCCGGAGATCGAAGACCGGGCGGTGCGCACCGTCCGGGCGCTGCTGACAGCCGGCAAGTCCGTCTACCTCGTCGAGACAGTGCCGGAGCTGACCGTGGATCCGCTCGCGGTCTGCGGGCGGGCATTGCTCTTCCACCGCAGCCTCGCCGGCTTCGAGCAGCCCCGGCAGCCGGTGGAGGACCGCGGCATCCCCCTGCACGCGATCGTCGACCGTTTGGCGTCGGAGCCCCGCTTCCACTTCGTGGCCACCCACGATCTGTTCTGCGACGGCCTCGCCTGCCGGATGGAGCGCGACGGCCGCCCGCTCTACTCGGACAACAATCACGTCGGTCCCTTGGCGAGCCCCCTCCTGGAGCCGCGGCTCTCGCCGATCTTCGCGCGGCCGGCCCTCCAACCAGCCGCTCCGCCGCCCGCGCCGCGGCTGGTGCCCGCCGTCGGGGATTCGGCCGGTGTCGAGGCCGCCAAGCAGGACGGCCGGATCGGCGCCCGAAGAAGGCCGGATTTCTGACGTCAAGAGGTCCTGCCGCCCGCATCCTGTGGTGATGCGCGCCGAGAGGGCTCCGTCGACGAAGCCGAGCGGGCGATGCCGTCGACTCACCTGGCCAGACGGGCTGCACGCAAGAGCGCGCGGGCGGCGAGCGCCGAGTCGCCGGCCCGGGCGGCAACCCCCCGCCAAGCGGCGGCGGCATCCGCCGACCGACCGATTGCCTCCAGCGCCGCGGCCTGATCCGTGAACGTCGACAGCTCGCGATCCCCGGCGGAGACCGCCCGCTCGAGGAGCGACAGCGCGGCGGCCGCCCGCCCCGCCCCCAGCTCGACGGCGCCGAGCCAGGCGCAAAGCTGGGCCTCGTCAGCGCGGGCCAGACAGCCCGGCGGTGCGGCGAGCGCGCGCGAGTACGCGGACCAGACCCGGTCGCTCGGCGCGCCGTCGAGCTCGTAGAGGAGCTCACCGAGTCGGCGGCTCCACTCGCAGGCGGCGACCGGCGAGCCGGGCGGCGGCTGCTCCAGCGGCAGCGTGGCGGTCCCCTCCTCGTCCGTGAAGGCGAAGGTGGCCGGAATCTCGCGCGCGGCGATGAGATCCCGAAACCGCGGCAGCCGCCTCACGAAGACCCGGGCGTCGCCGCCCCTGAAGACGAGCGCCCAGCGCGCCGGATCCCACCAGGCGACCCGCCGGTTGATTCCAGCGTAGGCCAGCAACGCGCTGTCGACGCCGTAATGGTCCATGGCCGCCTGCCAAGCCTCGCGCGACAGATCGCTCCGGCCGAGCAGTCGATGCATCTCGGGCGGGTAGGCCGGCAGGCGTGGATCGACGAACACGCGGTGCCGCGGGTAGCCGCCCACCGGATCGAAGAGCAGGTAGGAACCGATCTCGAAGTCGTTGTACATCCGATCGCGCAGCCCGTTGTCGTCGACGAAGGCGATCGCCGCGAGCGGCAGCTCGTGCACATCGAGGCCGATGCCGCGCGGCGCCCCGGCCGCCGCGCGTGAGACGACCGTAAAGCCGAGAAGCAGCGCCGGGCCCGCGATCGTCGGCAGCGAGGAGCGCAGGACCGGCAGGCGAACGGCCAGCCGGCCGGCGGCCGCGGTGAGGGCCACCGCCACGAGCGGCGCAGCGGCGAGCGCGGCGTCGGCGCCGAAACGAACCGAGTGGATCGCCAGGGCGGCGAGCGGAGTAAGCGGCGCCAGCTGGCGCGCCAGGCCTCTGCGCGCCGGCGCCCCGGCGGTGGCGACCAGGAATGCCAGCGCCGCGATCACCACGATCGCGGCGACCACGAGCGGCGCATCGGAGAGCCAGGTCGGCGGGCGGAACTCGTCCACCGGGTGAAGCGCGGGAAGCTCGAGGTGCAGCCGGAGATAGTGATAAAGACCGGCGCCGACCGGCGTCGCCAGCGATGCCAGGGCGCTCGCGGCGCCCAGCAGGGCCAGGCGCCGCGCGCCGCCCCGGTCCCCGGACCCCGCCGCCGCGATCGCTGCAGCGCCGACCATGAGCGGCGCGACGAAGACCCCCGCGTGCAGGTTGGCCCACACGATGACCGCGCCCAGGAACCAGAGGGCCGCACGCGACGCCGCCGCCCCCTGGCGCTGCCCGACGGCGTCGATCGCGGCCAGCGTGGCCACCGCGCCCGCCAGCGAGAAGACGTGCGGCCGCTCGACGAACCGCTCACGCCCGACGAAGGCGGCGGCCGCCAGGGCCAGCGCGGTCGCCACTCGACCCGCCCCGCGCCGCCGGCAAAGACCGTAGGCGCCGGCGAATGTGGCGAGGAGGACCACCGTTTTTCCCACCACGACGGCCGGGAAGCCGCCCGCGCGGTAGAGCGCGGCCGCCCCCACTTCGAAGAGCCACGAAGTGTCGAGGTTCGGATAGTTCGGGTAGGTGAACGAGAACGTGTTGAGCGCGAGGAGCGCGTGCCGGCTCAGGATCTGAAACCCGGTCGCCAGATGGAAGAAGAGATCGGATTCCGCCATCGGACGGAGGGCCAGCCCGGCGACGAATGCCAGCAGGGCGACGAGAGGGAGGGCTCGCGCGATGACGGTCCGCACGGGCGCGACTTTAGCGCGGACGGGCCGGATGCCGGCGTCGGCGCTTCAGGGCCCTATCGTGATGGCGCGGACGCGGTTGTAAGGAAGCGGCGTGTCTGCGCCGTCATCTCCGTCCGCCACGTAGACCGTGGAGCCGTTCGCCGAGACGGCGATCCCTTCGGCGCCGGCGAACTCGGCCATCGCGCCGGTGCCGTCCATGAACCCGATGGTGCCGTCTCCCGCCAGCGTCGACACCGTCCCGTCGGTGCCGATGCGGCGTATCCGGGAGGCGCCAGTGTCCGAGACATACACGACTCCGTTGGAATCGGCGGCCACTGCCTGCGGCCGGATGAACCGCGCGCTCAGCGCCGGACCGTCGATGCTCGCCGCCGGCCCCCCGTCGCCCGCGAAGGTGGTGACCACGCCCGCCAGCGTGACTTTTCTCAGCACGCGCAACAAGTAGTCCGCGACGACGATCGTGTCGCCGGGAAGAACGGCGACCCCGTAGGGATCGCTGAATTCGGCCCCTGCCCCGGTACCGTCGACCCCACCGATGCAAGCGGCGCTGCCGGCGAGAACCGAGGTGGCACCCGTCGTCGGGTCCAGCAGCCGGATGAGGTGGCTCCCTCGGTCGGCCAGCACCAGCCGCCCGTCGGAGAGCACCGCGATGCCCCGCGTGTAGCCCACGTCCGCTGCCAGCACCGACGCCGCGCCGGACCCACGGTTGATGATCCAGATCGTCGAGGTCGTGGCGTGGTCGTGCGCCCCGCTCGGATCGGCGTCGGTCTGCGAATAGAGGACGGTCCGTGCAGGATCGAACGCCAGCGCGTACGGTCGCGAAAAGTTCGACTGGCTGGTGAGCGCCGTGATCGTCCCGGTCAGTGTCACGCGATCCAGCTCGTTGTTGTCGAAGTCGCTGACCACCAGACTGGTCCCCCCCGGCTCGAGGGCAATGCCGACCGGATTGACGAAACCGGTCGCGCTGGCGCCGCCCGCGACGGTGGAGACCGTCACGTTGGGCACGAAGCTGACGCTGTCGGGAAGGACCGCGGGTGTGGTGCCGCCGTCGGCAACCGGACATCCCATGCCGCCCGCCCCGGCCCCACCGTCGGTGGTGCCGCTCGAACCGCCGACCTGGCCGCCGCCAGCCGCGCCACCGATCTCGCCGCCGCCCCCCAGCTGGCCGCCGCCGGCCGCGCCGCCGCCACCCGCGAAGCCGGCATGTCCGCCGCCACCCGCGAAGCCGCCCTGACCACCTCCGGCGCCGCCTGCCCCGCCCGATCCGATGTGGCCCCCGGCGCCAGCCTGACCGCTGCTACCCCCGCCGCCCGAGCCGCAACCCCCGAGCATCAGCGTCAGGCCGAGAGAGAGGAGAACCGGCCAACCCCGAGCCGACGAGGGAACCTTCGACATCATCTCGATGGTAGCGTCTACCGCCACCCCCGTCCACAGGGCGTATCAGGGCAAGCCATCGAGGAGAGCCACAGCCGCGACGGGCGCCGGCGCGACCTGCTCGATGGCGCGCCGGAGATCGCGCGACTCGGTCTGCCCTTTGCGTGTCGCGAAGACGATCGCATCGGCGGCGTCCTGGATGAGGTTGACGTCGCCGCTTCCCAGCACCGGCGGAGCATCGATGATCAGGTAATCGAACGACTGCCGGAAGGCCTGGATCGTGGTCGAGAAGGAGACACCGTCGAGGCCCGAGGGGACGCCCGAGGCGGCGGCTGGGGTGCCGCACATGGGGCAGAAGCTGGCGAACTCTGCCAGCACGCGGGCGCAATTCGCGCAGGCTCGTGGATCCGCCGCCAGCACGTAGAGCGGAGCGCCACCGATCTGGACCACCACCCACGGATCCTGCGGGCGAACCCGATGAACCGCCAGCTGCGTGGCGAACCCCTTCGGGGGCAGGAATCCGAACAGCTCACCGAGGGCGGTCGCGCGGAAGCTGGCTTCGACGAGCAGAACGCGGTGGCGACCGAGCTCCGCATAGGCCATCGCCAGGTTCGCCGCCAACGTCGTCTTGCCTTCCTGGCGGCTGGCGCTGGTACAGAGAATGATCCGCGGATCGCCCTTGTCGATCAGACGCTGGCGGAGCAGTCGGAACGCGGCTGCGGTGTCCGAGCCACGCTCCCGCATGAAGACCAGACGGTCGTCGTACGGGGCCCGGGGAGCAAACTTGACGAACGAGATGGCGGACTCACCGCCGGTGGCGAGGGCCGTGAGCGCCCCGGAGCCTCCGGCGCCCCCGCCAACCGGGCTGTCTTCGTTGTTACCCACTCGCACGCCCGCCCTCTTCATCGCCGGCCTCCGCCGCGTCAAGCGGCAGCATCTTGTGTTGCGCGATCGGTATGACGATCACGATGCCGTCGCCGAGCACACGTTCGATGTCCGACGACCCGTAGAGGCGATCGTCGAACGCCGCGAAGGCGCTCACGAGGAGAAGCGCCAGGAGCATCGACCCAATCGTCCCCAGGAGCACGATCTTGAATCGTCCCCCGGCTACCGGACGGAGCGGTCGAAGTGGGCGATCGGCGATCACCAGTTGTCCGCCCTCACCCGCAGCGGTCAGTGTCGCGGCCAGCTCGGCCTGGAACTGCTTGGACTGCAGCTGCGTCTGCCGTTCCCTGGCCTCGGAGACCTCGCGGTTGAGGCGCGTCCACTGCGTATCGATCTCCACCATCGAGGAGGTGCTCTTGGGCATCTCCGCCCGAGGCGCGCTGCTTCGCCCCCGGGACGCCGCTATCTGCTGGCGCACGGCGGCCAGCGCGCGGCGCAGAGCCGCGGCGCGGGTATCGTCGGCCGCCGCCGGCAACGGGGCGTGGACCGGCATCTGCACGCGCGCCGCGGCGAGGGCGGCTTGTGCGCGCCGCACGTCGGCCTCGGCGACCGCGACCCGCCGGAGCGCCGTCTTGACGTCGGGGTGCTCGTTGGTCAGGCGCGCCTGTTTGTCGATCAGGTCGCTGCGCGCGGCTTGCAGCTCGGTCTGGGCGCGCGCCTCGGCCGCCACGAGCCCCGGAGCGTCCGGCGGCGCGCCGGGGACGCCCGCCGTGCTCGAACCGAGCGCCGCCAGGCTCTCTTCGATCTGCGCCGCCTGCATCTCCAGCGAGGCGACCTCCCCGCCCGAGACCTCGCTCCGATCGCGGTCCGCGGCCCGGATGAGCCCTCCGCTCGACGCCGCGCCCACCTCGCCCGCCAACTGGGGATGCTTGGCGAGGAACGCCGAGAGGGCGCTCTCCTTGGCCTTCAGATCGTCGTCCGCCCGCTGCCGTTCGCTCTGCAGAAAATGGCGGGTATCGCCGGTCTGCTGCGTGAGGCGTTGATGCTCGTCGCCAATGACCCCGTCGAGGAGGCGCTCGAGCACGTCCTTGGCCAGATCGCGCGAATCACCGTCGTAGGAGACGCGATAGCTGTACCCCTCGCCCGTCGAGACCTTCATGTGGCGGTGCATCTCGTCGATCGCCTCGACGATCCCCCGCTTGTCGACGATCGACCGGTAGAGCTTCATGTCATTTATCAGCGCTTCCAGCCGCTGGCGCGAGGTGATCATATCGTTCACGCGCGCGGCCATCGATCGCTGGGAGATCCCGTCGCCACCCATGACGCCCTGCGCGCCCCCCTCGTAGGTGAGCAGCGCCTCCGAGCGGTACAGCCGGTGCGTGGAGAGCGCCAGGACGACGGTGATCGACAACCCCACCGCCAATCCAACCGCGCCGGGCGCCCACCAGCGACGGAGCCGCGCCAGCAGGGAGAGCGCGACCGCCAGGTACTCGCGCGGCGAAGTGGTCCCCTTCATAGGGCGGGAATGATACAACGCAATTACACGCGCGTGGAGGGAGGGGACGCGCCGCGCGCCTGCCGGCGCCGGGGAAGAGCGGGCGTTTCAGCCAGCGCTCTGAGCCCGACCGCGGCCAGATCGATTCGATCGAGGATCCGGGGATCGAACCCGCCGGCCAGGAACAGTCCGCCCAGCAGAGTGAGCCCCAGGGTGACGGCCAGCTCTTGAAGAAAGAAGGCTTTGGTGCCGGTGGGGGGAAGCCGCCCCATGTCGACCATGTCGAACTGGAGCGTTTGCTTCTCCTCGACGGCGCGGTTGGCCAGGCGGGCATCGGCGGCCAGGGCCACCATCGCTCTCACCCGGCCCTGCGCCAGCTCAGCCAGCGCATCGTCACCTCGCAAGGGGCCGTCGCCGTCCTGTTGTTGTCTTCTTTCCGACTGCGTGTCGAACTGGGCCTCAGCCTTGTCGAGCGCGGACGCGGTCGCCGTCTGCGCGCGCGCCAGCGCCTGTTTTTCGAGGCTCAGAGTCGACGCCACCACCAGCTCGGCGAGCTCACGCGCGACCGCCAACGCCAGCGCCGGCTCGCCCGCGTGATAGGTGATGGAGATTCGCGCCGAGCGCGGCGGATCATCGCGACCGCGGTCCTCCACGAAGTCGTTGTCGCTGATCGCCAGCTCGATGCCCGATCGTATCGCCTGGATCGACTCGGCCGGCTCGCTGCGCAGATCGCTGAAGGCGCGCGGGTGCCGCGACATGAGCTCGATGAGGTTCTGGCTGGTGAAGGCGCGCGCATCGACGTAGGTCCGGAGCACCCCGGCGCCCAGATCGATCCCCGCCGAGCGCACATCCCCTTCGGTGACCCGCAGGATCACTGTTGCCTCGAACGAGCGCCGGCGGACGCTTTTCACCGCCACCACGAAGCTCACCCCGACCGCCAGAGGGATCCAGACGTACCAGGACGCGAGACCCCGCCGGATCAGTCGGGCCAGCCGCCCCCTCAAGGCGGGTCCAAGAGGCGGCTCGTTGGCGAGCCACGTCTCGGCGCCGTCGTCCTGACGAGAGTGCATGATCCACGCGCTCGCCGGAGCCGGCGGCACAGCCGCTCATCATGCCACCGGCCGAGACCACTTTCGAAGTATTTCCGTTCCAGTGTACCCTGCGCGCCGGGTCGATGATCGTCGCGCACGTTCTCACGTCGCTGGAGATTGGCGGGAGCGAGCGTCTCACCGTCGAGCTCGCCGGCGGGCAGGCGGCGGCGGGGCACCAGGTCATGGTGGTCAGCCTGGCGCCGGCAGGAGAGGGAGAAGGGGAAGGCGCCCTGGCGCCGGCTTTCCGCGCACGCGGCGTGACGGTCCACCGCCTCGGTAAGCGCCCCGGCTTCGACGCCCTGCTCCCCCTTCGGTTGGCCAGGCTGTTCCGCCGCAATCGGGTGGCGGTGGCCCACCTGCACAACCGCTTGCCTCTCATCTACGGCGCGCCCGCGGCCCGCCTGGCCGGCGCCCTGGCCGTCCACACGCGCCATGGACCGAGGCCGAGCGGACCCCGGCAACAGTGGCTGCTGCGCGGCGCGGGCCGTTTGCTCCACGCCTACGTCGCAGTCTCCCCGGAGCTGGCCGATCTGGCGCGCGACCGCGGCGAATGCACGCAGGAGCGGATCTCGGTCATCGAAAATGGAATCGACGTGCGGCGGTTCGAGCTGCCCGCGGAACGCAGGGCGACGGCGCGGGCGGCGCTCGGGCTTCCCGCCGACGCCTGGGTGATCGGATCGGTCGGCCGCCTGGCCCCGGAGAAGGATCATCAATTCCTCGTTCGCGCCAGCGCGCCCCTGCTGGGCGACAAAGGGCGGCTCCTCATCGTCGGCTTGGGACCCGAGCGACGGGCGATCGAGGCCGAGGCCGCCGCCCGCGCCGTCACGCCCTGGGTGAGTCTCCCCGGCGCGCGTGACGACATCCCCGAGGTGCTGGCGGCGCTCGACCTTTTCGTGCTCTCCTCGCGCATGGAGGGGATGCCGCTCGTCGTTCTCGAGGCGATGGCCGCCGGCGTGCCGGTCGTGGCGACGGCGGTGGGCGGGCTGCCCAAGCTGATCCAGGACGGCGAGACCGGGTTTCTCTGCCCGCCCGGGGAGGAGGCGGCGCTGCGCGAAACTCTGGCCTCCCTGCGTCGCGATCCGGCGCGCGCGCGGGCCGCCGCCACGAAGGCCAGGGCGCAAACCGTCGCGCGCAACTCCTCCCAACGGATGGTCGAGCGATACCTGGAGCTCTACCAACGGCTGGGGGCGGCCCCAGGACCAGCACCAGGAACGGCTCCATGACCGGAACGTCCGTCGCGATACTCTCGCTCCTGGCGGTCCTGGCCTACACTTACCTCGGCTATCCGCTGGCGATCGGGCTCCTCGCACGGCTGCGCCGCTGGCGCCCCACGCCGGCGGCCGGGGCGCTGCCGACGGTGACGATCTGTCTGCCGATCTACAACGGCGCCGGCTATCTCCCCGCCAAGATCGCCAGCCTGCTCGCGCAGGATTACCCGAGCGAGTTCGACATCCTCGTCTATTGCGACGGGTGCAGCGACGACAGCGAGGCGGTGGCGCGCTCGCTCGCCGCCACGCCCGCGGCAGGCGGTCGGGTGCGCGTGATCGCAAACCCCGAACGGTCCGGGAAGCCGACCGGGCTCAACAGGCTCGGCCCCGCCGCCACCGGTGAGCTCTTGCTCCTCAACGACGTCCGGCAGCCGCTCGCGCCAAACGCGCTCCGGGCGTTGGCCACCGCGCTCGCCGATCCGACCGTCGGCTGCGCGACCGGGAACTTGGTGCTGGCGGGCAGCGCCGGCAGCGGCGTGTACTGGAGGTACGAGAACTGGATCCGCCGTCAGGAGTCGGTGTTCCGGGGGGTGGTGGGAATGACCGGCCCGATCGGGATGATCCGGCGCGCGGATCTGCGCCCGCTGCAAGAGGACCTGATTCTCGACGACGTCTGGATCCCGATGCGGATAGCGCTCACGGGCAAACGCACGGTGTTCGTGGTGGAGGCCGAGGCCCGCGACACTGCCTTCGGGGACGAGCGGGAGTTCCAGCGGAAGGTTCGGACGCTGGCCGGCAACTACCAGCTGTTCGCGCGGATGCCGGCGCTGCTGGTCCCGGTCGTCAACCCCATCTGGTTCGAGACCTTCTCGCACAAGATCCTCCGCCTGGTCGCCCCCTGGCTCCTGGCCCTGCTGGCGGCGCTGTCGCTGGCGGGTGCGCGACAAAGCGTCTGGATCGCGGCCCTCACCGTCGGCCAGATCGCCTTTTACGCCGGGGCCGCGGTGGGCCCGCGTTTCGGGCGAATCGCCTCGCTGGCCCGGACGTTCCTGGTGCTGAACGCCGCGGCCATGATTGGGCTCTGGCGCTTCCTCACCGGCCGCCAGCGCGTCACCTGGTAGTCGGGCTCAGGGGTCGCGGCGACGCGAGGTCTTGCGACGGGCCAGCCGCGTGAGGGCCGCGACCGCTGACCGCGGGTCGAGGACCTTGTCGACGGCGACCGAGAACGCGGCGCGCGCCAGGGCCAGCCGCTCGATCGATAGCCCCGCGGTGGCCAGTCCTTTGCGGTGATACGCCCAGAACTCGGGCTCGCGCCGCTGCAGAAAGGCGGCCGCCAGCAAGCGCCGGTACGCCGCTTCGTGCGCCGTTCGGACCCGGGCCAGCTCGTCTGGCTCGAGGTAGTTGCGCCCGTACATCTCGAGCTGCAAGAGCCGCGCGAGGTCGCTCGGGTAGTAGTCGCGCATCCGCCCCCAGGTCGACCGGGCGTCGGGACGCTGGAAGCTCAGGATCTGCGGCACGAACCCGAAGTCGCAGTCGACCAGCAGCTCGTAGACGAGATCGACGTCCTCGAAGTAGCGCCCCTCCGCGTAAAATGGAGCTCGCCTCCGCACGATCTCCGAGCGGATCATGAGCGTGGTCGGCGTCCCGAACAGCGAGACGTCGTCGCGCAGCGCCATCCTGCCCGCCTCGCGCCCCGACATCATCGGCTTGACCTCCGGCATCACGGGCGGCATCACCCGATTGCCGTAGAGGCGGTACGAGCTGACCACCCCTACGGAAGGGTGGGCCTCGGCGAGCGCCACCATCTCGGTCAAGCAGTGGACCATGATCGCGTCGTCGGCCTGCACCATCTTGCAATAGCGGCTCGCGGGGGAGATCTGGGCCAGCGCGTGGTTGTAGTTCTGAACCTGGGAGAGAAAGTCGGTGTTGTGCACCAGTCGAACGCGGGAATCGCGCGCCGCGGCTCGGGCGGCGATGACGTCCGAACCGTCGGTGCTCTTGTTGTCGACCAGCACCAGCTCGAACGACGCGTAGGACTGAGCGAGGACGCTCTCGATCGCCTCCTCGAGGTACTCGGCCGTGTTGTAGAAGGGGATGACGACACTGACGCCGGGTTCGTTCGACATGGCTCGGGCCCTCCGTCAGAAGCTCGGCCAGCAGGCGACAGGCACTAGGAGACCCCCGCCAGGGTCTGGGAGGGCGAGAGGCCGAGCAGGCGATCGTATTGATCGTCGACGCGCCGGCGGTACTGCGCCACCCTGGTGCGGATGTCGGCCGCGAGCGCGGCCCGCCCGGCGTGCATCTCGTCGAACGTCCGCCGGGCGCCGGCGACGTCAAAGGAGTCGATCGGCGTGCAGAAGCGGCTCTGCCCCATCTCGTCCATGAGCGTCGAGACCTTGCGCTCATGGGCGATGGCGAGCGCGGGACGGCCGACCAGATGGGCCAGCAACACGCCGTGAAACCGGGCCGCGACCACCACCTCCACACTGCCCAGGATCTCGAGCAGGCGCTCCACGCTCCCAACCTCCGGGACCCGCAGGCGTGCGCGTTGCTCCGGGCGCAGCGCCGGCCCCACCTCGGACCGGAGCTCCTCGACCGACAACCGATCGGGCCCATCGGTCGAGAAGAGGACCACTTCGTGGCCCGCGCCCAGAAGATCGATCGTGAGCCTGGCCAGCGAGGCGACGTGCTGGCGGTAGAGAGCCTGATCGTGCCGCGGCCAGAAACGCGGATCCCCGTAGGCCATCGGGCTCACGCCGACCACCGACCGGGCCGAGGGGTCGGCGGGCGCCACGGGCGCCGGCTGACGTTCGAGCTGCCGCCCGTAGGCGAGGTCGGGGACCACGGCGGCGCGCGCCGCGCCAGCCCCCACGAGCTGGCGGGAGCGCGAATCCCGGAAGGAGGCCCAGTCCGCCAGCGCCAGCGTCCGCCGGACAAACAGCCGCCCCACCCGCCGCAGCGTCCCCGTACCGACGCTCAGGATGGCGAACCGAGCGCCCACCGACCGCGCCATCATCCCGAACCGCCAGAGCGTGTAGGGGTGGCGGAACGGCCCGCCGAACAGCTCGTCGAACTGGCCCCCGCCCGCGACGACGATCAGATCGTAACCGCGGAGCCGCTGTTCGACCTGGCGATAATATCGGGTGTCGGCCATCAGTCGAACGGCCGTCCGCCGGCTCGACTGCGCGGCCGGCACCCGCCGCAAGAGGCGCTTCCAGAGCGGTTCGCCCCTGTGCGCCGGCTCCTCCCCCACGGGCTCGGCGCCATCCGCCGCGGCGGCAGGGGTCTGGACGCCGAGGGCCGCCCGCAGCGGGAACGCGTCGACGCCATGACGGCGGGCGGTATCACCGGGGTTGCCAGTGAACCCGACGATCTCCGCGTCGGGAACGCGAGCCCGAATGCCCCCGATCAACGAGTCGATGATGGCGGCGTCGCCCAGGTTGCCCCCCCCGCAGGGGCTCACGAACGCGATCCGGCGCGGCACGGGATCCTCTCTTAGCACGTCCGGCACCGGATCCACGACCGTCGCCGGACCACGGCCTCACACCCCCTTGAGCCGCAGATAGACGGCGATGAACGAGATGAACCCGACGTCCAAGGCGCCGACCAACATGAGATCGGGCAACCGGAACGTGACCTGGAAGTCGGGCTGGTGCTTCCGCACGACGGCGTAGAGCGCGCCGATCATTCCCAGGAATATCCAGAGAATGGGGTGATAGGTGAGCGAGAGGAAGATGGCGGACATCACCAGCCCCACCATCGACGCCATGAGCGCCGTCGCCCACGAACGCGCGACGGCCGCCTCCTCGTTCCCGCGAAGATCGGTCTGAACGCGAACAGTCACCTTGATGGCGAAGTAGATAGCCGAGGTCCAGAGCAGGAGCCCAATCGGTCCGACCTCGGCCAGCGCCAGCAGGAAGGAATTGTGCGCGGTCTGAAAGTGGTGCTCCAGGAACTGTCCGCTCCCCACGCCCATGATCGGGTTCTCACGCCACATCCCCATCGCCTCGCTCCAACAATTGAGCCGCTCGTCGGTCGACGACTGGGCGTTCGCGTCCGAGCGCCCGCCGAGCAGCAGCAGCGGCACGGCCGCGAGGAGGGCGGCGGCCACGCCGCGGGCCCGGTAGCGACGGATGAAATACACCCCCAGGTTCGCCAGCAGGCTGAGCTGGCCGGAGCGCGACTCGGTCATGATCACGCAGGCGACGGTGACGCCGATGCCCGCCAACGTGAGGAGCAACCGCGCGCGCGAAGGCCGCTCCTCGTAAAAGGCGAAGATGAACGGGATCCCCATGCTGAGCGCCCAGGCGAGCTCGTTCGGATCCTCGAGCACCCCCCGGTAACGGACGCGGCCGGCGAAGGATGCCGTCCCCAGCCACCCCTGGTGCTCGCAGAGGTACTCGGCGTTCGGCGCGCCGCCCTCGTAGCACTGCTCGCGCGTGGAGCAGGCGCGGCCGTCGAACCCGGTCGCGACGGCGTCGGCGACCTCGACCTCGTAGGTGAGGAAGCAACCCGTCGGCGCCAGACCCTGCTCGACGCCCAAGGCCGCCAGCCCCACCGTGAACAGGAGGAGCGTTCGCCCCACCACCTGGAAAGCCCGCAAGCTCTGGATCCCCTCCGAGACCAGAACGACGACCAGAAACGGGATCGCCAGCTTGACCAACTGGTCGCCCATCCGATCGGGCGCCCTCACCACCATGGTGATCAAGCACCACAAGGTGAATCCGCCCAGCAGCGCCAGCAGCGGCGATCCGCGCGGCCTCACCGCCCCTCCCCGCAGATCGAGCAGGTAGGCGAAGCCCGCCAGCGACAAGGACAAGTTGATGGTGAGGAACCGGAACAGGTCGAGGATCTGGTGGGGCCGCCAGTAGAGGTAGGTCAACAGCGTGACGATGGCGGGAACGATCAACATCGAGTTGGTCGGCGGCTTATGATATCTGACTGCAGTGATGCGCAGAGGCCACATTAGCCCCCGACCGCGGCGGCTGCTGCTCGCGGCGCTCCTGCTCGTCCCGAGCGCCTGCGCGACGGTTCACCCTTACTACGACTACGCCAGCGAGCCGGACCCGCGCAAGCAGGAGTTCCTGCTGGGGCCGGCCGACGTCGTGCGCATCAACGTCTGGAAGAACACCGATCTGTCGGTCGACGCGACGGTCCGACCCGACGGGAGGATCTCGATGCCGCTCCTGGGCGAGATCCCGGCCGGCGGCCGCACGCTGGCACAGTTGCGGTCGGAGATCGCGCAGAGGCTCACCACCTTCGTGAAGGACGAATCGGCCACCGTGACGGTCACGGTGCAGAACATCAACAGCTATCATTTCCTGGTGAGCGGCAACGTCGAGCACGCCGGCGAGTTCACCTCCACGCACTACGTGACGGTGAGGGAAGCGCTGGCGCTGGCCGGAGGGCCCAACCGTTTTGGCAGCGCCGATCAGGCCGTCATCATCCGGGTCGACCCGAAGCGCGGGACGAAGCGCATCCCCATCGATTACACCGCCATCCTGGACGGGACGCACCCCGAGCAGGATCTGCCCATCGTGGCCGGCGATCTGATCTACGTTCCCTGATCGGGACGCCTGTCAGCTCTCCGCCTGCTGCACCCGGCGGATCCCTTCGCGGACACCGACGCGCGGGCGCCAGCCGAGCAACGTCTCGGCGCGCTTGCCCTCGAACCGGCGCAAGGCCAGCGCCGAACGGAGGCGATAGGGGGCGAGCGGCGACTGCTTGCCGATGGCGCCGAGCGCGATCTCCGAGGCGCGACCCATGGCGAACACGACGGCGCGCGGGAGACGCACGATGCGGGCCGAAGGTCCCGCCACCTCCGTGAGGACCTGATTCTGCGTCCAGGCCTCCGGGTCGACGATCTGGATGACCTCGCCCCCGCGAAGATCGCTCTCGGCGGCGAGCAACAGCGCGTCGACGACGTCGTCGATGTAAACGAGCGGCAGCGGCATCTCGCCGTCGCCGAGCACCAGGAAACGCCCGGCCGCCCGGCGGGCCACGGCGCCGGTCATGAGCGGGATGCGGCCGCCGAAGATCTGTCCCGGGCGGACGATGACCGCCGGCAGGCCCTCGCGCGCGGCGGCAGCCACCAGCTTCTCCGCCTCGAGCTTGGCGCGCGTGTAGGCGCCGCGCTCCTCGGCGCGGGTCTCGAACGGGGTCTCCTCGTCGATGCGCGCGAACGGCTCGGCGTCCGCCCAGGCGATCACCGACATCGAGCTCACGTGCACCAGCTTGCCGACCTGGTGTTGGCGACAGGCGTCGAGGACGTTGCGCGTCCCTTCGATCGTCCCGCCCTGGTGCTCCAGCCAGCCGCCCTTCATGGTGGCGCCGGCGTGGAAAACGCAGCCGACGCCCCTCACCGCCGCCTCGACCGCCGCCGGATCGCCGAGGTCGCCGCGGACGTACTCGATCCCCGCCTCGGGGCGCTCGGGCATCCGGCGCACCATCACGCGCACCGTCTTGCCTTGGCCGCGCAGCCGCGCGACCAGCGCCGAGCCCAGCCCGCCCGAGGCGCCCGTCACCAGGTAGGGCACCTGCGCGGAGATCTGCCTGGCCCGCGCCTCGGTCTCGTGGGCGCGATCGGCGGCGCGGGCCACCTCCTCGGTGAAGCGGACGACCGAGATGGCGTCGTCGGCGGTGGCGGGCGGCGTCCGCCCGGCGTCGAGCGCGTTGTAGAACTCGATCACCAGCTCCTGCAGGCCGTGGTACTGCCGCAGCTGTTTGCGCGCGAAGGCGACCACGTTGCGGGGGACGTCGATGAGCGGCTGGATCGAATCGGTGAGCGCGTTGATGATCCGCTCTGCCGGCTTGGGCAGCGGAGCCGGACGGCGCGAGGCCTGGAACATCAGGAACAGATCGAGGCGCATCACACCACGCGTCCCCTGCAGGATGATCTGGTGCTGCATCGGCCGCACGCCGAACGAAAGCTGGAACTGTCCCATTCCCCGCTCACACCCGACCAGCGCGCGCCATTCGTTGTAAGCGAGGTTCGGGTCGCCGGTCCCCGGGCGCCACATGGGATCGATCTTCTGGATCGGTCCCAGGAAGGCCTCCATCAAGTAGAGCGCGTGGATCCCGAGGTCACGGAACGGATAGCCGGCCGTCCGGTACTGGGGCGGCAGCGGACCTCCCGCGTAGGGCGGGTACATCGAGCTGCGCAGGATGTCGACGCCGACGACGTCGCCGAGCGCGCCACGACGGACGGCCTCGAGCGCGCTTTTGACCTGAGGATCGTAAAGCAACGAGTGGCAGACACCGAGCTCGAGCCCCTGCGCGCGGGCCAGATCGCGCAATCGAATGCACTCGTCGGCATCGGTCGCCAGCGGCTTTTCGACGAAGGTATGACAGCCGGCGCGGAGCGCCTCCGCCGCCACGGCCGCGTGGGTGTGCGGCGGCGTGAGGACGTGGATGACGTTCGCTCCCGCCTCGCGCAGCGCCGCCAGCGAGTCGAACACCTTGAGCTCGAAGCGAGCGGCGAGCGCCTCCGCCCGCGAGCGATCGAGATCGTGAATGCCCACAATCTCGACGAACGGAATCCGGCGCAGGGCCTGGATGTGAAACTCACTGATGTGCCCCGCACCGACGAGACCGGCGCGGAAACGGACGGGACCTGGGTTCGTGCTTGGGTTCGTGCTCATGTCGAATTCGTTCCTCAGGCGGTCGCCACCGGCGGTCGCGGAAGCAGGTAGTCCCGGTAGCCACCGGGATCACCGTCGCGGCCGTCCATCGCGGCGATCGCGATGTTGTACATCTCTCGAGCCGTCACGTAGTGCAGGATCCAGCGGCGGCCATCGTTGTATCTGCTGGTCAGCTCGCCGTGCAGCGCCTGACCGCCGCCGCCCAGCAACGAGGCGGCGACCGGCTCCTGGGTGCCGTGGGTGTGCACTTTGACGAACACCCATTCGGGGCGCCCCTCGACGCCGATCGCCTGCCGCACCCAGGTCTGCACGCGTTTCGGCGTGGCGGGATCCTTGCCGGTCACGTTGGCGTTCTCGATCCGCGGCGCCAGGAAGCGCCCCGGCCGCAACGAGAACGCCAGCGGCCCCTCGATCATCAGCAGGCGGTCGTCCCGCCTTTGGCCGACCCGCGCCGGCGTCCCCGCCTCGTAGGCGCGGCGCCGCGCCAGATCGCCCTCGGGCCAGTAGATCTGGTTGACGATGGCCGGCTGTGACTCGTCAGGCGCGGCCGGGAAGGTGAAATCCGCGTAGCAGCCGGTCTGGTGCAGCAACGGCAGTTCGTCGTCGACGCCGCACCAGCGACCGTCGGCACGCGCGTTGGCCAGACACCAGTTGCCGTGGATGAACGCGTAGCGCATGCGGCCGTCGGCATCACGGCTCAAATGGCCGTGCTTGGCGAAGAGAGCGAGGTACTGCCCGATCTTGTCGCGCAGCCCGGCGGCCGTGTCGCCGTCGTGATGCAGGTGCAACTCCACCTCGCCGAGACCACGCGAGGCGAGCGTCGCGAGGCCGTCGAGATAGCGGGGGTCATATTCTTCGCCGGGGAAAAAGAAGCTGTGGCGCGGCGGGCGGCCGTCGGCGTCGCGAAACTTCGCCGCCAGAGCCGGGTATCCGTCGAGCCATCGCTGCACGCGCTTCGCCCCGAGCGCGCGATCGGAGGTGCGCCACAGCGGCTCATAGTGATCGCAAAAGGCAAACAGGAGATGCCGGGGACCGGCGTCGCGCCGCAGGGCCGCGCGTGCCCGCGGCAGCGACGACTTGGCCAGCCAGCCCGCATAACCGACCGTCCAGGCCCCGAGATTCTTCCCGCGTACGCGCTCGACCGCCGCCTTCGCCTTCTCGATCACGCCGGCCATCTTTTGGTGCCGCGAGACTAGCACGTCGGCTATGTTTCACAGCCACAGCAGATGGCCCTCTCGCGCGCGACGGCGTTGATGTTGGTGGTGGCAGCGCTCGGGACCGGCTACGCAGCCCGCCGATGGTACCGGCACCATGCACACCACTGGGTGGCGCTCGCCGCTCCCCGCCCCGGACCGACCTGGACGCCGCCCGCCCTCACCATCCCGATCGGCCACCCCCGCCTCTGGTGGACGCCCGAGCGGTTGGCGCGCGGCCGCGCCTGGGCCAAGCGCACCGCGTTCCATCCGCGGCAGGACGAGCCGTCGGAGCTGGCGCTGGCCTACGTGCTGGAGGGCGATCGCGCCGCCGGGCGCAAGGCGGTCGACTGGCTGTTGCGGCTGACGCTCGAAACGAGCGGCGTGGCGAGCGATCAGGCGCGCTGGAACGGCGAAGATGCCATGCTCGTCTTCGATTGGTGTCATGACCTCTTGAACGTCGCCGAACGGCAGATCCTGGTCAGCCGCTGGAACTCCACGCTGGACGCGCTGAATCGCAAGCCCTGGGGCGGAGCGGGGATGGAAGGGAACAACTATTTCTGGGGATACCTGCGCGACGACGTCGAGTGGGCCATCGCCAGCGCCCACGAGAACCCGGCCGCCCCCGACCTCTCCCGCTACGCGCTCGGCACGCGCTTCGGCCACCAGTTCGTCCCCTGGGCCGAGGGCCCAGGCCGCGGCGGCGTGTTGCCCGAAGGGAGCCAATACGGCCCCTACCTGGTCGACTACGCCACCATTCCGTTGGTCGCGACGGCCGACATGGGCGTCGACGCCTGGGACGCCACGAGCTTCTTCAAGGAGGCGATCTACTACCTCGTCTACGCGACGACGCCCGCGCCCACCACCACCGCCCATGGCGGCGAGCGACGGTTCGAGCTGTTCCCGTTCGACGATGACGAGAAGTTCCTCGAGGAGGGCGGATCGGCCGAGAAGCCGGAGTTGGCGGCCTTCGTGATCGCGGCGTCCGAACAGTGGCGCGGCGCGCCGGTCGGCCAGTACGCGCGCGCCTGGCTCGACCTCGTGGCCCCAAAGCTGTCGCCGCTGTCGGCCGCTTCCGCGGGTGGGCCGCCGGTCAAGAGCCGCCCCTTCACCGACCTCCCGCTCGACGACTATGCGCCCGGCGCGGGCATGCTCTACGCCCGCAATGTCTGGGGCCCCGCCGCGTCGGTGGTCAACCTCCAGTTGGGACGCCCCGAGGGCGTCGGGCACCAGCACGTCGACTGGGGGACGTTCCAGATCTGGCGGGGTGGGCGCTGGCTCACCCGGGAGACCGTCGGTTATGGTGATGCGATCGCCGATTGGGGCGGCTCACGCCTGGAAGGCGTCCCGACGACCAAGGACGGCACGGTCGCCAGCGACGGCGCCCTCGGGCACAACACGGTGCTGTTCGAAGGCGAAGGCGCCCGCACCGCCGATAACCGGCGCGCGCCGCCGCACCTCCTCCGCGTCGCCAGTCGCCCCGCCTTCGCTTATGCCGCGGTCGACCTGACCGACAGCTACCGCTGTTCGCCCGACGAGTGCCGCCCCGAACGTGACGAGAACTTCTACGCGGGCAGCGTGGTGCGCGAGTTCATCTATCTGCGCGCCCTGGAAGCGCTGGTGATCTTCGACCGGATGGAAGCCTCGGACGACCGGGCGCCGGCCGCCGAGGTGGTCAAGAGCTTCGTCCTGCACGCCGAGACCAAGCCGGTCGCCGACGGCGAGAACCGGCTGCGCATCGACAACGGTGGTCAGACCCTGCGCCTCTTCACGCTGCTGCCCGCCCGCGAAACGCCGCGCGTGGTGAGCGAAGGAGGCAAGGTCGGACAGTTCCGCGTCGAGATCGACACGACCGGCGCGCCGCTCGGTTACTTTCTCAACGTCTTGCAAGCCCGTGGCGGGAGCGACCCCGACTTGAGCGTCACGCTGCAGGAGGGAGCCAACGACTTCACGCTGAGGGTCGCGCACCCGACCCACGGCTCGGCAGTGGTCGTGTTCGCCAAGGGGAAGAGCAGCCATGGCGGCGCGGTCGGCTTCGCGCCGACCGGCACGCCGGTGCCCGCACCGCTCAGCGAGGGGATCCAGGGGATCGCGATCGGTGACGCTGGGCCGCGATGGCAGTAGCGCCGGTCCCCGGCGCCGTGGCACCCGAGCCACGTCTGCGCGTGCTGGTCGTGACGGAGCTGTTCCCCAACGCCGTCATGCCGACCTTCTCGATCTTCAACAAGCTCCAGTGCGCCGCGCTCTCGCAGCTCTGTGAGGTCGACGTGCGCGCCACCATCCCCTGGTTTCCCGGCGCGCGCCGCTTCAAGAAGTGGTCGCCGGCCGGCAAGTTCGCCGACGTCCCCGCCGAAGAGCAGATCGAGGGGATGCACGTTCGCCACCCCCGTTTCCTCTTCGTGCCCAAGATTGGGCGGCCGCTCTCGCCGGCGCTCTACGCGGCCTCGCTCTGGCCGAGCGTCCGGAAGCTGCGCGGGAAGATCGACGTCGTGCTCGGCTGCTGGGCGTTCCCCGACGGACTGGCGTCGATCCTGCTCGCCCGGCGCCTGGGGGTCGCCTGCGCCGTCAAGGTGCACGGCTCCGACCTGAACGTGCTGCCGCAGCAGCGCTCGCTGAAGATGCTCCTGCGCTGGGGATTGCCACGCGTCGATCGGCTGATCGCGGTCAGCCGGCCGCTCGGCCAGCGCGCCATCGAGCTGGGCGTTCCGCCCGCGCGCATCGACATCGTCGCCAACGGGATCGACCGCGCCGTCTTCCACCCACGCGACCGCGGCGAGGCGCGCGCGCGGCTGCAGCTCCCGGGAGGACGCCTGGTGATCTACGTCGGGCGCCTCGAAGCGGCGAAGGGGGTGGTCGATCTCGCCGAGGCTTTCAGGCGCCTGGCACCCGGCCAGGCCAATCTGCGCGTCGCCTTCATCGGTGACGGTGCCGCGCGGCCGCGCTGCGAAGAGCTGGCCGCGGCCTTCCCCGGGCGCGTCTTTCTGACCGGCGCCCTCCCGATGCCCGCGGTGGCGGACTGGATCGCCGCCTCGGACATCCTGACCCTGCCGAGCTGGAATGAAGGGACGCCCAACGTGCTGCTGGAGGCGCTGGCCTCTGGGCGGCGGGTGGTGGCCACCAACGTCGGCGGCATCCCGGACGTGGTCAGCAGCCCGCGTCTCGGCGAGCTGGTGCCGGCGCGCGACGTTGCCGCGCTGGCGGAGGCGCTCGCGCGCGCGGTCGAGACGCCGTACGATCCGCAGGAGATGACCTCGGCCGCCCCGCACAGCTGGCCCGAGAGCGCCGCCCGCCTGCGCGATGCGCTGGCCGCCGCCGTCGCTCACCACCGAGGGGCGGCCGCGTGAGCGTCCGGCAGCTCTTGCGTACCGGGATGGCGGCCTCGATCCCGAGGCGGCTGTTCATGGTCTCGGGCCCGCCGGCGAGCCAAAAGGTGAGCCTCACCTTCGACGACGGGCCGCACCCAGTCCACACCCCCGTCCTGCTCGATCGGCTGGCGGTGCACGGAATCCGGGCGACCTTCTTCGTCCTCGGCCGACAGGCGGAGCAACATCCCGATCTCGTCCGGCGCATCGCCGCCGAGGGGCACGACGTCGGACACCACTCTTTCACCCACGGTGATCCGGTGACCACCTCGGCGCTCGACCTGCTGACCGAAAGTCGGAGAACGGCCCGTCTGCTGCGCGAGCTGCTGGGGCACCCGCCGCGGCTTTTCCGTCCGCCGCACGGGAAGATCACCGCCGGCAAGGCGTTGGGTCTGTGGGCAACCGGACAGACCATCGTGCTTTGGAACCAAGACCCCAAGGATTTCTCCTGCGGCTCGAGCGAGGCGCTGCGCGGCTGGTTCGCGGAGCGCGCGCTCGCCGGCGGGGACGTCGTCCTGCTGCACGATGTGCATCCCTACGCGGGTGAGTCGGTCGAGGCGATTGCTGCCGCCGTGACCGGCCGCGGCCTCGGGTTCTGTCCCGTCTCCTCGTGGTTCGATTCCGGCCCCGCGCCCGTTGCGTGTCGATCGTCCGCTCGTTAATGTGCGCCCGCTTGTCGCCGCCCGGAATCATCGCATTCGCCAAGGACTGGCTCGAGGACGAGACCTCGAATCACCACGTCCTGCGCGAGCTTTCGAAGACGCGCCGAGTCCTCTGGCTCAACTCCGTCGGGACCCGCAACCCCAAGCTGACGAGCGGCCGTGACCTCGGGCGGATCAAGAAAAAGCTGACCGAGTTCGCGCGTGGACCGGTGCGGGTCGAACACGATCTGTGGGTCTTCTCGCCGCTGGTGCTGCCGATGCCGCATCACCCGCTGGCCCGCCGGATCAACCAGGCGATCCTGCGCGCGACGATCGGTCATCTGCGCCGCCGCCTGGGACTCGAGCGCTTCCACCTCTGGACCTTCTTGCCCAACGTGGCCGACTACATGAACGGCCTCGGCGAGGAGCTGTCGGTCTACTACTGCGTCGACGAATGGTCGCTGTTCTCGCACCTCGATCGCCAAAAGACCGCCGCCGCCGAGCAAGCGCTGCTGAAGAGGGTCGACTGCGTGTTCGCCGTGACCGATCAACTGGCGGCCGCCAAGCGGGCGGTGAACCCGGAGACACACCTCGCCCCGCACGGCGTCGATCAAGCCGACTTCGCGCGGGCCCTCGATCCTGCCACGGTCGTTCCCGCCGATCTGGCGGCTCTCCCCCGTCCGGTGCTCGGCTTCTACGGCACCCTGCGCGACTGGGTCGACCTGGAGCTGATCGCCGCCGTCGCGCGGGCGCGACCGAGTTGGAGCGTCGCGCTCATCGGCCAGGTGCTCGACCCGCCGGAGGGGCTGGCGGGGCTCCCCAACGTCCACCTGCTCGGCCGCAAGCCGCACGCCGACCTCCCGCTCTACTGCAAAGGGTTCGACGTGGCGCTGATCCCCTACCGGCTGAACGAACGAATGCGCTCCGTGAACCCCATCAAGTTGCGGGAGTACCTGTCGGCCGGGCTGCCCGTGGTCTCGACGTCGGTCCCCGAGGTGGCCAAGTACGCCGACGCGTCCGGGCGGTGCACCCTGGCCGACGACCCGGCGTCGTTCGTCGCCGCCGTCGAGCATGCGCTGGCGACCGACTCGCCCGACCGGCGACGTTCCCGCTCCGACGCGATGAAGAACGAGACCTGGCCCCTGCGTGTCGCGAACGTCGCGCGGGTGGTCGACGAGGTGGCGCGCCGCAAAGGAAACGCTCCCCGATGACGGCCGCTGTCAGACCAGGAATTGACCTGGCGCCGTCGTTCCGCAATAACATCATCCACCGAAGGCCCTCCCCATGAAAGTCGTCCTCTTCTGCGGTGGTATGGGTATGCGTCTTCGGGACTACTCCGACCAGATTCCCAAGCCGCTCGTCCCGATCGGACCGCGGCCGATCCTCTGGCATCTGATGAAGTATTACGCCCACTACGGGCACAAGGACTTCATCCTTTGCCTCGGTTACCGAGGCAACGCGATCAAGGACTATTTCCTCAAGTACGACGAGAGCGCCTCCAACGACTTCGTCCTCTCCGAAGGCGGCAAGAAGATCGAAATTCTCCAGCACGACATCAGCGACTGGAGGATCACCTTCGTCGATACCGGCCTGCATTCCAGCATCGGAATGCGCCTCCGCGCCGTGCGCAAGTTCGTGGACGACGAAGAGATGTTCCTGGCCAACTACAGCGATGGCCTGTCGGACCTCAATCTCGAGCGCTTCGTGGCCGACTTCAAGGCGCGCGGCGAGGTCGCCACGTTCCTCAGCGTGGCCGCTCCCCACACGTTCCACATCGTCCAATCGGACGCCGACAACCACGTCACGAAGCTGGAGGCCGTCGGGCGCTCGATCGTGCGGGTCAACGGCGGATTCTTCGCGCTGAAGCGCCAGATCTTCGACGTTTTGCAGGAAAACGAGGATCTGGTCCTGGAACCGTTCGAGCGGTTGATCGCCAAGCGGGAGTTGGTGGCCACGCCCCACGACGGGTTCTGGCGGAACATGGACACCTTCAAGGACCGTCAGGATCTCGAAGAGCTCTGGGGCCAGGGCAAGGCGCCCTGGAAGATCTGGTCCCGTTGAGCCCCCCCCGCACGACGGACATGCACCGATGTTGAGTCTGTTCCGGATCCTCCGCCGGCACCGCGACCTCCTCTACATGCTCACCTTGCGAGACATCAAGGTGAAGTACAAACAGTCGGTGATGGGTTTTTTTTGGGCGATCTTGATGCCGCTCATCATCACCTCGGCCGGGGTGGTGGTGAAGGTCGGCCTGGCCAAGGTGGCCGGCCGCCCGATTCGTTTCGAAGAGGTGCTCTCGGTGTCGGTGAAGGCTCTCCCCTGGGCCTTCTTCGTGGCGACGATCCGGTTCGCCACCGTCTGCCTGACCGCCAACCAGAACCTGGTGACCAAGATAGCCTTCCCCCGCGCCGTGTTTCCGCTGGCAGCGGTGGCCTCGCAATTGATCGACTTCTGCGTCGCGGGTGTCGTGTTGGTGCTGGTGTTCATCTTCTCCCCGCTGCGCGTCAGCATCGACCTGCTCTACGTACCGCTGCTGATCGCCATCTTGATTGCGCAGCTCTGCGGGATGGCGCTGCTGTTTTCGGCGGCGAACCTCTTCTTTCGTGACGTCAAATACATCGTCGAGGTCATCCTGACCTTCGCCATCTTCTTCACGCCCGTCTTCTACGACGCGTCGCTGTTCGGCAAGTGGGGGCAGCTGCTCCTGCTCAACCCGGTGGCGCCGATCCTGGAGGGGTTCTCGGCCGCCATCGTCAATCACCACGCCCCCAACCTCGGCTGGACCTTGTACGCCGCCGTCTGGGGCGTGGTCCTCTTCTTCGGCGGATCTGCGCTGTTTCAGCAACTCGAACCCAAGTTCGCGGAGAGCATCTAGCCCATGGCCGAGATCGTCCTCGAGGCGAAGAACCTCTCCAAGAAGTTCCGCCGTGGCGAGGTCCACCGGTCGCTGCGGGACTTCATTCCCGCGTTGGCCCGGCGCGCGGTGAGCGGCAGCCTGGACAAAGAAGAGTTCTGGGCGCTGCGCGACGTGAGCTTCACGGTCGAGCAGGGTGAGGCCTTCGCGGTCGTCGGCCACAACGGCGCCGGCAAGAGCACGATGCTCAAACACCTGTGCGGCATCCTGTTTCCCACCAGCGGGACCCTGACCGTCAAGGGGCGCCTCTCGGCCCTGATCGAGGTGGGGGCGGGTTTTCACCACGATCTGACCGGGCGCGAGAACATTTACCTCAACGGCACTATCCTGGGGATGACCCGCGCCGAGATTGACCGGAAGTTCGACGCCATCGTCGCCTTCTCCGAGCTGGAGGAGTTCCTGGACACGCCGGTCAAGCGCTACTCGTCGGGGATGTACGCGCGGTTGGGGTTCGCCGTGGCCGCGCACGTCGATCCCGACGTGCTGGTCGTCGACGAGGTGCTCAGCGTCGGAGACTTCCTCTTCCAGCGCAAGAGCGTCGAGAAGATGCGTCAGGTGATGAAGAACGGCACCACCGTGGTGTTCGTGTCGCACAACCTGCGTGCGGTCGCCGATCTCTGTCCGCGCGCGATGCTGCTCGAGCATGGCCGGGTCGCGGCGATTGGCCCGTCGGGGTCGGTCATCAAGGCCTACATGGAGCACGGCTCCGAGCAGCAGCTGGACGACGAGACCAAGGACGCCTACATCTCGAAGGTCACCTTGCGAGACAGTCGCGGCGTCGAGGCGGTGCAGTTCGAAGCCAAGGGAACGCTGCGCGCCGACATCGACATCACGGCGCGCCGGCGAACCGAGAAGCTGGCCGTCGTCATCGAGTGCCGGGACGAAGAGATGTACGACGTCTTCAACACCTCGACGCAGCGGCTCGGCCAGCCGTCGTTCACGCTGGAGGCCGGCGAGCGGTTTCGCGCCAGCTTCGAGCTGACGATCCATCTGGCGCCCGGGACTTACCATTTTGGCGTCTACCTCTATCGCTACGACGTGCAACAGAACTACGACGCCCGGGTCCCGGCGGCGACCTTCTACGTGCGGTCGGATGTCGACGTCCGCGGGGTGGTCGACCTCGAGCCCCGCATCGTCCAGCACGAAACGACCCGCTGACCGAGAGGGCGCGGCGAGGTTCTCTTCGTGTGACGAACGGTTCCGACATTCTCGTCAGCGTCGTCATCCCTGCCTACAACGCGGCCGAGTTCATCCGTCAATCCGTCAGCTCGGCGCTCGACCAGTCGCTGCGATCGATCGAAGTGATCGTGATCGACGACGGATCGGCCGAGCGGGTCGACTGGATCACCGAGCTCGACCCGGCGCGCGTCCGCTATCACTGGAAGACGAACGGCGGCCCGTCGAGCGCGCGCAACGCGGGCGCTCGGCTGGCCCGAGGCGACCTCCTCGCCTTTCTCGACGCCGACGATCTGTGGGCGCCGGGGAAGTTACAACGCCAGGCCGACGCGCTGGCCGCTCGCCCCCGCGCCGCCTTCGCCTACGGCGCCTTCGATGGGATCGACGAGCAGGGCAGACCGCTCCCGCGCCCATTGCGGCACCGACCGTCGGGAGACATCGCCGAGGCGTTGTTCATGTACAACTTCGTCACCACCTCGAGCGTCGTCGTGCGCCGCGCGCTGTTCGACGAGATGGGCGGCTTCGATGAGTCGCTGGTCTGGTCCGAGGACTACGACCTCTGGATGCGGCTCGTGGAACGGTACGAGGCGGTCTGCATCGAGGGCATCGCCGGCTCCTACCGGATGAACAGCCAAGGGCTGAGCCGAAACTTCGCCCGTCTCTACGAGACGGAGCGCCTGGTGATCGATCGCGCCGTGGCCCGAAAGGCGCGCCCGGAGTTCGCGCGCCGCCTGCGCCAGCGGCTGGGGCAGTTCCACTTCGAATTCGGCTACGACTACTTCCGAGCCCGACGCTTCGCCGACGCTCGCCACCAGCTCTCACAGAGCGTGCGCCAGTGGCCGTTCAACCGCCGCGCCTGGGTCTACTGGCTGCGCGCGACGCTCGCCGGATCATAGACCAGCGCGCCATCCTCTTCGGTGCCGTCCGAGTACATCCCGATGATCTCCTCGGGCAAGCGGCTGTGGTCGGTGGCGCGGTAGTAGTCGCGCATCGTCGTCCCCGTGCACAGCTCGTCGCTCTTGGGCGCGCCACGTCGCTGGGCGGCGTCCCCCGCATGGACCGTGCGGAAGTCGATGCTCCAGCGCGTCTTGCTCGAAGTGTTGGGGACGCTCGAATGCATCTGCGCCCCCGAGAACAAGATCAGGCCACCCGGCGGAACGACCAGGCGGATCTGGGGATCGAGATCCATTGGCTCCGCTGGCTTGGGGAGCGGACGGGGATCCTCCTTGAGAAACTGCGTGACGTGCCCGCCGCGGTGCTGCTTGTTCCAAAGATAGTAGTTGTACCCCTTGGAGGTGTTGGCGACGCCGCGGTTCCAATAGCGGGGGTGAAAGGCCATCACGTTGCTGGAGGCCGTCGGCAGGATCGGCATCCACCAGTTGAGCTGGCAGGGAGGCGCCGAGTACCAGGTGTCGCGATGCGGATGCCAGGCATAGGCGATCCCGGTCGTCAGGTAACTGTCGCTGGTCGAGCTGCGCATCTTGGGGACGTCGAAATAAACCTGCTCCGGATCTCCCCCCAAATCCTCGATGATCCCGCGGACGAATCGTTTGCTCTCCGGGTGGTGGATGAAGCGCGGCTTGAGCTCTCCGAGCAGCCCGGCGAACTTCTCGACCGGCATCTCGTACTGCGCCCGCTCGGGATCGAGCGACCCGAAGGCCTCTCCGATGAGGCCCTGCGCGAACTCGATGAACCCCTTCGTGTGCTCGGTCGCCGAATAGACGAACAGTGCACCCTCGTAGAGGCGCGCTCGGCGGGTATCGTCGTCCACCGGCTCGTCGAAGTAGATCGTGTCGTTGGCCATCTCGCTCACTCCATCGGCAGGTTCAGCGTCTTCCAAAAACCAGTCGCGAGGGCGAGCCGACCAGGTGCTTGCTGACCCCGTCGGCGAGAGCCCTCACATAGATCTCCAGCGCGCCGTCGACCGCGTCGACGGTGCGGTCGATGTCGGCGTCTTCGTGGGAATAGCTCACCACGAACGAAGGCGCGATGACGCCGCGACGAATGATCTCCTGCAGGAACAGCGTGCGGAGCTCCTGCGACGGCTTCCCGTCCTGGTCGTTGGTGCCGTAGAACAGATTGCAGGCGCGGCCGACGACGGTCACCTTGCCGCCGAGCCCCCGCCGGTCGATCGCCTGGTTCACCCCCGCCGCCAGGCGCGCACCTTGCCGGTGCAGCTTCTCGACGACCGGCTCGGTCCGATAGACCTTCATCGTGGCCAGCGCGGCCGCCAACGAAGGCGTCTCGGCGCCGTGGGTGGTCGAAAGAAGAAAAACCGAGTCCTGCGGCCGCTCGCGGCTCCCCAGCCGCATGATCTCCCGCCGCCCGCACAGCGCCGAGAGCGAAAACCCATTGGCCAGCGCCTTGCCGAACACGGAAAGATCGGGGACGACGCCGTAGAGCTTTTGCGCGCCCTGCGCATGCCAGCGGAACCCGGTGATGGTCTCGTCGAAGACCAGCACGGCTCCTTCGGCCAGGCAGAGATCCTTCAGCCCTTGCAAGAAACCGGGCGCCGGCTCTTCGATGCGCGCCGGCTCCAGCACCACCGCGGCGATTCGCCCGGGGCGTTGCGCAAACAGCGCCTTCAGCGAGTCGAGGTCGTTGTAGTTGAACCGTGCCGTCTGATCGTAGACGAAGCGCGGGATCCCGGCGTCCATCGTGGTGGTGCAAAAGAACCAGTCGTCGTACGAGAAGAACGGGTGCTGCGCGCAGATGGCGACCTCTTCCCGGCCGGTGAAGGCGCGCGCCAACTTGAGGGCCGCGCTGTTTGCGGTCGAGCCGTCCTTGGTGAACTTCACCATCTCGGCCCCGTCGATCGCCTCCAGGAACGCCGTCGCGCACTCGAGCTCGATCAGCGACGGCCGCGTGAAGTTCGTTCCCAGCGCCAGCGACGCGCGGACCGCCTCGACGACCGGCGCATAAGCGTGGCCGAGCGTGACCGCCCGCAGCCCCATTCCGTACTCGATGAATTCGTTGTCATCGACGTCCCAGACGTGGCTGCCGGCGCCGCGCGCGATCAACGCTGGCGCGAGCTCGGGATATTGATCGGCACCTTTGGCGTACGTATGGGCTCCGCCGGGGACGATTTTTTGCAATCGGTCTCCGAGCTCCCTGGAACGCGAAAAATTCACGAATTCTCTTCCTCCAAGAACGTTAGAATACATGACCGTGTTGTAAGGTCGAGGCGTAAGGTCGGAGCGTAAGGTCGAAGGGGGCTGAGCTGCCCACCTTGGTTACACTGGCTTTGAAAGGCGGAAGATGATGGAGCGATGGAGCGCGGCGATCGGTGTTGTTCTCCTGGTCTCGACGGGCTTCGGCTGCTCGTCATCCTCGATGATGAGCTCGCCCGGTGGGGGTGGTAGCGGGGCTGGGACCGGAACGGGCGGCTCCGGAACCGGCAGCGGCTCCGGAGGAGCGTCCGGCTCTGGCAACGTGACCGGCGGAACCGGCCAGGCGGGATTCACCGGCACCGGCTCCACCGTGAACGGCTTCTTCATCCCCAACGACCATCCGCGCCTGTTCTGGACGCCGGCCCGGCTGGCGCTCGCGAAGACCTGGTGGCAGTCGAACGCCTACACCCCGAGCTCCAGCGACGACGACGTCATCCAGATGGTCGCCTACATGATGACCGGCAAGACCAGCTACTGCACGAACGCCATCAACGACGCCATGTCGATTGATCTGTCCGATTGCACGGCAGACAAGGCAGGCTGTGACGACTCCCGCTGGAGCGGCGAGGACGCGATCATCGCCTACGACTGGTGCTACGCGGTCATGACCGACAGCCAGCGCTCGACGTTCACCACCAACTGGAACAAGTGGCTCACCGCCATCTCGCAGGAGGCCTGGGGGGGGGTCGGGCAGTCGCAGAGCAACTACTACTCCGGAAACCTGCGCAACGAAGCGGAGTGGGGCATCGCCAGCTACTACGAAAATCAGACGGCGGCGACGGCGCTGCTCAATGACGCGCTGGTCACGCGCTA
Source organism: Polyangia bacterium (assembly GCA_036267635.1). Classification (GTDB taxonomy): domain Bacteria; phylum Myxococcota_A; class Polyangia; order Fen-1088; family Fen-1088; genus JADGRB01. The sequence continues at coordinate 40,647 of DATAVR010000079.1, forward strand.
CGCCAACGATCTGACGCCCGCCTCGATTAAGGCCGGCCAGGGGCTGGGAGGGTTGGCGCTCGAGGGGGGCCAGTATGGCCCGTACCAAGGGTACTACGTCGGCGCCGTCATCTTCCCTTCGATCGCCGCCGCCGGACGCGACATCTTCGACGAGACCCCTTACTGGAAGGGAACCGTGCTCAACCGGATCTACATGACGCCCCCCCAGCAGACCATGGGACAAACCCGCGGCGGCTGGGACGTCTTCCCGTTCGGTGACGACGAGACCTGGCAGGACGGCTCGCCCGCCGCGGCCACGGAGAAGGGGACCTTCATGACCGCGGCCGCCAACCAGTGGAACTCGTCGAATATCGGCGGGTGGGCGCGGCAATGGCTGGCCACGGTGAGCCCCACCGTCGACCCGGCGGCCGCCTCGACCGATGTCGGCGGCACCTCGGAGGCTTTCACCTCGTTGCCGCTCGACTACTACGACGGAGGGCCCCAGGACCTGGTCGGCCGCAGCGACTGGACGGCCAACGCGACCAGCTACTTTTGGGAGATGGGCGACCACTACAGCGACGGGCACGAACATGCCGATTTCGGGCAGTTTCAGATCAACCGCAAGGGGCGTTGGCTGGCGCGCGAAACGGTCGGCTACACCGAGACGGTTCCGGGATACGGGGGAACGGGAGCCCAGGCGATCAACACCGGCCTCGCTCACAACGTTCCGCTCGTCAACGGAGCGCCGGCGGGTGGCGGCAACTCCGCCCCCGTCTTGAACCGCCTCGAGAGCCAGGCCGGGTACGCCTACGCCGACGTCGATCTCACCAACGCCTGGGGCAAAGGGGTCTCTCACGTCGAGCGCGAGTACTGGTTCATCCGGGACATCGAGACCTTCGTCGTCCTCGATCGGCTGGTGTCGTCGTCGGCCAGCCAGTCGAAGACCTTCGTGATCCACTGCGAGACGAATCCGACGCTCGTCGACGCCACTCACATTCACTGTGTCGACGGCTCCGAGCAGCTGGCGATCACCACGCTGTTGCCGACCGCGCCCTCCTCGCGCACGGTCATCAACGAGGCCAACGTCAGCGGCGGCGAGGCGCCACCGCCCCAGAACGTCCAGTACCGCGTCGAGATCAACGACATGCCCAACGCGACGGCCAGCTACACGCTGCACGTGCTCCAGGCAATGGACACCACGGGCACCCTGCTCGCGCCGACGTTGACCGACTCCGCCCCCGGCACGCCGGCGACGGGCACGTTCACGGTGAAGCTCGATTCATCGCACAGCCTGACGATCAACAAGGGGATGACCTCCTCCGGTGGGTCGATCACCGTGGCGGGGAACGCGACGACGCTCAGGACCGACGTCGAGCCCTTTGCCATCGGAAGCGACGACGTGCCCGTCTGGGGACCGTAGCGCAGGACCTCAGCCGACCAGAACGACGCCCAGATTCTTCGCCGCGGGGATGAAGTGCGCCATCCGCGACAGCCCGCCGGCAAGCGTCCGTCGTAGCGCCACCACCACGATGGCGCCGTCGAGAAAGTCGACAGCCGGCGGGACCACCCCGGGTTGCGTGTACTCGGCCAGGTTCACCAGCACCACCGCCAGACCCGGTGGGCGGGAAGCCAACGTCGCCTGCAGCGCGGCCGTCGCGGCTTGCGGATCACCGCACGGCAAGGGGGCGATCTCGACGATCCGCGGCGCCAGCCGGCGCTGACGATAGATCGACCGGAGGTCCGGGGCGGCCGCTTCTCCCCAGGGCCAGGTCGGCCAGCTGTCGACGAGACCGACGTCTTGGGGCGAAAAGCCGAGCAGCGCTTCGCCGAGCGCTGCGACGAGGGGAGCCAGCGACCGGCCACCGGGGAGCGCACCCGCCGCAGGCACGAGGCCGACAGACCGGGCGCCAGAGCGCACGATCTGCCGCGCGATGGGCCCGCAGGTCTCGGCCAGCTTCCCGGCCGGGACCCCCGGCCAGCCGTACCGCTCGGCGTCCGAGGGGCCGATCCGCGGCGCCATCGGTCCTTCAGGCGCGTTTGACGTGCAGCTGGTCGTCGAGCAAGCCGCGTTCCTGCAGGCTCTTGATCGTCTTCAGGCGGTAGTAACGCGACCCCATCCACTCGTCCTTGGTCAGACCGTGCGCCTTGTAGGCGGCATAGAGCTCCTCGATCCCCTTCTTGAGCGTCCAGGTCGGCTTGTAGCCGGGGAGCGTCGTCTCGATCTTCTTGAAGTCGACGCGGTAGTTGCGCAGATCGGGGGAGGCTCCCTCGGCGAACGACACCGTCGAGTTCGGAACGACCTCCGCCACCATCTCGGCGACCTGGCGGATGCGGAAATTCTCCGCCGTGCGGCCCACGTTGAAGGCCTGGTTGTGGATCGTCGCCGTCGGCGCCGTCAGGCAGCAGGCGAAGGCGTGGATGATGTCGCCGATGTGGACCAGCGGGCGCCAGGGGGTGCCGTCGCTCTGCATCAGCACCTTCCCGGTGGTGAGCGCGTAGCCGACCAGGTTGTTGACCACGATGTCGGCGCGCAACCGGCGCGAGACCCCGTAGGCGGTGGCGTTGCGCAGGTAAGCCGGCGTGTAGTTGGCGTCGGCCAGCGCCGAGACCTCCTGCTCGACGCGCACCTTCGACTCTCCGTAGGCGGTCACCGGGTTGAAGGCCGCGTTCTCGTCCAGGTAGCTGTCGCTGCCGGCCCCGTAGAGGCTGCAGGACGACGAGAACAAAAAGCGCTTCACCCCCGCCTCCTTGGCGGCGCGCGCCAGCTTGACCGAGGCGTGCAGGTTGATGTCGTAGGTGATGTTCGGGTTCAGGTCGCCGAGCGGATCGTTCGACAGCGCCGCCAGGTGAATGACCGCGTCGAACCCCTCGAGGTGGGCCGGCGTCACGTCGCGCAGGTCGACCCGCAGGGTGGGGATCTTGTCGGGCGGCGCGGAGAAGTCGCACTCGTCGTAGTAGCCGGTGTCGAGCCCGACCACTTCGTGTCCCGCCCTCTGCAGCGCGGGGACCATCTCGACGCCGATGTATCCGAGAGTTCCGGTGACCAGTACCTTCATGTGGCGATCGCTTTCTTGGTGTTGGTTTTGCGTTTGAGTCGGGGCCAGGCCCTCACATCACGAGCTTCGTCGCGTGGAACGCCTCGGCGAACCCCTCGAGCGCGTTGCATTCGATTCCGCGCAACCGGAGCACCGCCTCGAACGTCTCCGCCCGAAACCAGCGTTTTGCCGCCTGCGATGGATACGAACGCATCAGAATCTCGATCTTCCTGCGGGCGACGGCCGCCGGCAACGGGAAATAGAGGTTGGGCGTCCCCAGATCCCCCTCGTACTTGGGGATCTCGTACTCCACGATGGCGTGATCGCGGTAGGTATTCCAGGTCAGCTCGGCGATCATCCGGTGGTCCTGGTGTCGGTCGTGCCGGTGGTGGGTCAAGATCAGGTCGGGCTGGTAGCCGGACTTGGCCGCCTCGAAGGCGTCCTTGACCTCCGCCCCCTGAAACGGCAGATAGCCGTCGCGAAACTTCTGGACGACCACCTCCCGATCGCCGGCGTCGGTCAGGAAGGCGGCGGCCGATGCGCGCGCCTCGGCCTCACGGACAGGGTTCGACGACAAGGCCATCCAGCGGACGGTCGATCCGGGACGCTCGGCCAGAAGTCGCAGGACGGCGCCGCCGCATCCGATCTCGATGTCGTCGCAGTGGGCGCCGAGGCAGAGGATACGCAGAGGCGCCCCCGGCGTCCCCAGCGACGCGCCCAGCATCACGGAACGACGACCGCTTGCGGGATCGGGACGATGAACTTGCCGCCCCAGCTCCGGATGTGCGCGAGCTGGGTCATGATCTCGTCCTTGAAGTTCCAGGGGAGAATGAAGACGTAGTCAGGGCGCTCTTGATCGATCTTCTCGGGCGCGAAGATCGGGATGTGGGTGCCGGGCAGGAACCGCCCCTGCTTGTAGGGGTTGCGGTCGACGGTGAAGTCGAGGAAGTCCTGGCGGATGCCGCAATAGTTGAGCAGCGTGTTCCCCTTGCCGGGCGCGCCGTAGCCGGCGATCCGCTTGCCGGCCCGTTTGAGCTCGGTCAAAAGCTCGATCACCTTGCGCTTGGTCTCGCGGACCTGCTCCTCGAATTGCAGGTAGTGCGCCAGCTGGTGGTAGCCGGCCGCCTCCTCCTGTTTGCGCAGCGCCAGGACCCGCTCGGAGATAGGACGGGTGGCGTCGGCGGTGGGGCGGGCGTAGATGCGCAGTGACCCGCCGTGGGTCCAGAGCTCCTCGACGTCGAAGATGGTCATGTCGTGGGCGGCGAAGATGCGTTCGGCGGCCACCAGCGAGAAGTAGCAAAAGTGCTCGTGGTAGATGGTGTCGAACTGGTTCCCCTCGACGAGGCGCTGCAGGTGCGGGAACTCGATGGTCACGGTGCCGGTCGGCTTGAGCATCGTGCGGATGCCGGCCACGAACGAGTTGAGATCGGGGACCTGCGCCAGCACGTTGTTGCCGATGACGAGATCGGCTTGCCGACCCTCGGCTTTCAGGCTGGCCGCCAGCTCCCGGCCGAAGAACTTCACCAGCGTCTCGACGCCGCGCTCCACCGCCGACTTGGCGACGTTGGCGGCCGGCTCGATGCCGAGCGCCGGGATCCCGCGCTTGACGAAGTACTGCAGCAGGTAGCCGTCGTTGCTGGCCAGCTCGACGACCAGGCTCTGGGGGCCGAGGCCGAGCCGCTTGGAGATCATCGCCGTGTAGTCCTCGGCGTGTTTGAGCCAGGCGGTGGAGAACGACGAGAAGTAGGCGTACTCGGTGAAGATGTGCTCCGGGCTGACGTACTCGTCGAGCTGCACGAGCAGGCACTTCTCGCAGACCCAGACGTGGAGCGGGTAGAACGGCTCCATGTCGTTGATCTTGTCGGACGGAACGTAGCTCTCACAGAGGGGCGACATGCCGAGGTCGACGAAGGATCGGCGGTTGGTCGATCCGCAAAAGCGGCAGGCGGTGGCGTTGGGGCTTTCGGCGGCGGTCGTCATTTGAGCACGAGCACGCTAGTTGATCCCGGGTTCCCGGACAAGCGGCAAGTCGGAAACGCGCCGCCCGATGCTATGCTGCCGCCGTGCGTTTTCGTCAGACGTCGCTCCCGGATGCGATCCTCATCGAGCTCGAACCGCACCAGGACGAACGCGGGTTCTTCGCGCGCACCTACTGCGAGCGTGAGTTCGCGGCCGCCGGCCTGCCGACCAGCTGGCCGCAGTGCAACCTCTCGCGCAACGTGCACGCCGCAACGCTGCGCGGGATGCACTACAACGCCGCGCCCCACCACGAGGCCAAGGTGGTCCGCTGCGTCTCGGGCGCCGTCTGGGACGCCATCGTCGACCTGCGGCCCGAATCCCCCACCCGACTGCGCTGGTTCGGCGTCGAGCTGTCGGCCGAGGCTGGCAACGCCCTCTACGTTCCGGAGGGCTTCGCGCACGGCTTCGTCACCCTGCGCGACGGGACCGACGTCTTCTATCAGATGGGGCGATCGTTCGAAGCGGCCGCCGCCCGCGGGATGCGCTGGAACGATCCGCGCATCGGCATCGCCTGGCCGATGACGCCGACCACGATCTCCGAGCGCGACGGCAGCTACCCCGATTTCGATCCGACCCTCCCGGAGGGGCCCGCCCACCCGGACGGGCGCCCGTGACGACCCCCGCGGGCGGCGAGATCTACGCGCTCTGTGAGGAGCTGTACCCGATCTGCCGCAGCATCACCGGCGACGGCCTGCGCGAGACGCTGCGGATCATCGCCCGGCATCTGCCGATCGAGGTGGTCGAGGTCCCCTCCGGGACGCCGGTGCTCGACTGGACGGTGCCGCCCGAGTGGAACGTGCGCGACGCCTACGTCGCCGACGCGAGCGGCCGGCGGGTGATCGACTTCCGCCGCCACAACCTCCACGTCGTCAACTACAGCACGCCGATCGCGGCACGGATGCCGCTCGCCGAGCTGCGGCCCCACCTGCACACGCTGCCCGACCACCCCGACTGGATCCCCTACCGGACCTCCTACTACGCCGAGTCGTGGGGGTTTTGCCTCACCCAGCGCGCGCTCGACGCCCTGCCCGACGGCGAGTACGAGGTGCGCATCGATTCCACCCTCGCGCCCGGGCACCTGACCTACGGCGAGCTGGTGCTCCCCGGCGAGATCGACGACGAGATCCTCATCTCCACCCACGTCTGCCACCCTTCGCTGGCCGACGACAACCTGTCGGGGATCGCCCTCTCGGTCTTCCTGGCGCGCGCGCTCCAGGCCCGCGGCGGCCGCCGCCACACCTTCCGCTTTCTCTACGCGCCGGGGACCATCGGCGCGATCACCTGGCTGGCCAAGAACCGCGAGCGAGCGGCGCGGATCAAGCACGGGCTGACGCTCACCTGCCTGGGCGACGCCCACCCCTTCACCTACAAGCGGACGGTGGCCGGCCGCGCCGCCATCGACCGCGCGGCGGCGCACGTCCTCGGGCACGCCGGGCTGCCGCACCAGATGATCGACTTCTTCCCGTATGGCTACGACGAGCGGCAATACGGGAGCCCGGGCTTCCGGCTCCCGGTCGGTTCGCTCATGCGCGGCCGCCACGGACAATTTCCCGAGTACCACACCTCGGCCGACAACCTCTCCTTCATCTCGCCCGAGCGGCTCGCCGAGTCGGCCCAGGTGCTGAGCCAGATCGTCGGCGTGGTCGAGGGCGATCGGCGCTACCGGAACCTGCAACCCTACGGCGAGCCGCAGCTCGGCAAGCGCGGGCTCTACCGGGCGATGGGCGGCACTAGCATCCCCGATCTGCAGTTCGCCATGCTCTGGGTCCTCAATCTCTCCGACGGAGAGCACAGCCTGCTGGACGTCGCGGAGCGATCCGGCCTCCGCTTCGAGTCGATCCGCGCGGCCGCCGATCTGCTGCGCGAGCACGCGCTGCTCGCGCCGGCCTGACCGCGCGTCACGCCGCCGCGAGGGCAGCGACCCTGTCGGCGATGGCCAGCGAGGCCGTCAAGCCCGGTGACTCGATCCCGAAGAGGTTCACCAGCCCCGGAACGCCGTGCCGCCCGGGTCCTTCGATCACGAAGTCGTGAGCCTGCGTCCCGGCCGGCCCCAGCTTGGGACGGATGCCGGTGTAGCCGGGCGCGAGGGCGCCGTCGGGGAGCGCCGGCCAATAGCGGCGGATCGCCGCGTAGAACGCCTGACCGCGGCTCTCGTCGAAGCCGTACTCGACGCTGTCGACCCAGGAGACATCGGGGCCGAAGCGCGCCTGGCCCCCCAGATCGAGCGTCACGTGGACCCCCAGCCCGCCGGCGACCGCGATCGGGTAAACGAGGCGGCGGAAGGGAGAAGGTCCGGAGAGGACGAAGTAGTGCCCCTTGGCGTAGTGGGTGGGCGGGACATGGGCGGCCGGGAAACCGGCGATCGAGCGAGCGACCTCCTGCGCGAAGAGGCCGGCGGCGTTGACCACGGTGCGCGCCACGACCGCCACCGGCGAGGCGCCTCCCACTTTGAGCACGATCCCCTGTTCGGTCACGGCGCCGCCGGTGATCGGCGACTCGAGCACGACCTCGGCGCCGGCGCGTCGCGCGTCGCGCTCGAAGGCCCGCATGAGCCCATGGCTGTCGATGATCCCCGTCGATGGCGACAGCAGGCCGCGCACGCAAGTCACCGCCGGCTCCAGCAGGCGCGCTTCGTCGGCGCTCACCCAGACCAGATCGTCGACGCCGTTCCGCGCCGCTTGCTCCTTGTAAGACGTGAGGGTGGCGATCTCCGCCTCGGTCGTGGCCACCAGCAACTTGCCGATCCGGCGGTGCGCCACGTCGGCCTCGGCGCAGTAGGCGTAGAGCGCGTGCCGCCCCGCCACGCAGAGCTCCGCCTTGAGCGAACCGGTCGGGTAGTAGAGGCCGGCGTGGATCACCTCGGAGTTGCGCGAGCTCGTGTGGGTGCCGATGGCCGAGGCCGCCTCCAGGACCACCACCTCTCGCCCCACGCGGGCGAGGGCGCGCGCGATCGCCAAGCCGACCACGCCGGCGCCGATGACCACCACGTCGAGCTGCCGATCCGACGACGTCACCGGCGCGCCCCTGCCTCCGCCGACGCCAGCACGTAGCGCTGACCGCCGCGCACGACGGCCAGCGCCGGCTTCAACCCGCGCGCCACGGCCCGCGCCAGCGCCGCCCGGCTGGCGGCGGTCACGCCGCCGGGGACGCCGAGCAGATCGCCGCGCGCGATCCCGAACGCCAGCAGCGGACCCGGCGCACGGACGAGAAACCGCTCGCGGCTCTGGCCGAGCGCCTGCATCTCGTCGAGCGACAGCTCGGGGTAGAGGGTGCCGAGCGTGGTCAGCCGCTTCGTCACGCTACCGGCCGCCTCGGCCGGGATTTCGACGATCTCGGCGACCGGACCGCTGGCCGACAAACGGGGCGCGAAGGTGGCCACGGCCTTCGTCAGCGCGGCGTCGAGCGCTTCCATCGCGGCATGCTTCTCGCCGTCGGGGCCGATCTCGGGCTCGTTGGGCGCGCCGCTGGTGATCGTCTCGACCGTCCCGATGACCTCCCGGCTCCCGAGGTGCCGGACCTCGATCGTCGCGTGGTAGTCGACCACCAGGCGCTTGCCCACGATGAAGCCCGGAATGGGCGACACGCCGTTCATCATCCGCCCCCCCATCGCCACGCCGATGGTGAACGTCAGGGCCCGCGCCGGATCCTCGCCCAGCCCCTTCAGCGCGGCGGTGACCGCCGCGTCGTCCTCGCCGGTGATCAGCTCCTCGGCGATCACGGCGTGGCCACCGGTCGCGGCGATCAGGCTGTCACTCGTTCGACGCTGGATCCGCCGCACGTCGGCGTCACCGCCCCACCCTATCGACAGCGGGAGGCCCACCACGGTCGCCACGGTCGGCGCCAGCGATTCGGCCGCCGGGCGCACCTCGACGGTCGACGCGCAGCCGGCCACGCCAACGACGGCCAGCGCCAGGGCGAACGATCGACCCGCCATCGAAGACCTCATCGGCTGTTCGCCCTCGCGGCTCAACGCCAAATCCTACGCGGGCTAGAACACCACGGCGAGCGCCGCGTAGAGCTCGGACGAATCGCCGACCGAGACGAGGGTCGCCGTCGCCGCCAGGACCTGGGGGGTATAAAGGCCGAAGGCCCGCCGGAAGCCCAACCGCAGCCGCAGCTCGCTGGCCTGGCCGGGCGGCGCCAGGGGAAGCTCGACCCGCGCGCCCGTGTGGATCTCGAACCGGGTCCCTGAGCCCAGCGTCGTCCCGTCACGTTCGAGCCCGAGCCCCAACTCGACCGCCAGCGTGTGCAGGACCCGCATCCGGTAGCGCTGATCGTCGCGCTTCAGGCGGGCCGCCGGACGGAGCACGCCGTACGCGTCGAGCGCCAACCTGTCGATCGGGGTCTCCCCCTGACCGGTGAAACGACCGTACGCCGAAGAAGCGAACACCCCCAGATCGAACCCGCCCAGGCCGTCGCCGATGCCCCCCTCGGCGAAGAAGGCGGGGACCGGGCGGGTGCCGTCGGCAAAGCCGGCCCCGTCGAACGAGGTGCCCACTCCCACCGCCAGCGACAGGCGCGGACGGGGCGGCGGCGGCTCGAAGGCCGGCATCTCCTCGCCGAGCGTCTCCGGCGGCGGGACGACGGCCACCGGCTGCGCCTGGGCCAGCGCAGGCGCCAGTAACCCGAGCGCCGGCGCCAGCAGACCGAACGCCATCCCGCTCCCGTTTCGTGTGGCTCGCCAGCCCATCGGCCGACGTTTTAACACGCGAGCTCCCCTTCGATATATGCTCGCCCCTTCACTGAAGGAGGCTGCTGTGGACGAGACGTTGACGCCCGAGGGTTCGCCTGCGCCGGAGAAAGGCGTGGCGGACATTTTGGTCGAGGCCTTCCAGCTCTATCGCACGCACGCCAAGCCGCTGCTGATCACCTGCGCGCTGCTGTTCGTCCCGGCCGCGATCATCAATTCCATGGCCCGGGCGGCCATCCTGGGCCCGACCCTGGCCATCGCGGGAGCGGCCGATCCGTCGGCGGCGCTGGCCGGCAACCTGAGCGTCTACCTGCTGGGCCTGCTGGGAACGCTGGTGACGGCGTTTTTCCTCTACGGGATCATCGTGCCGCTCACCAACGGCGCGCTCACCATCGCCGCCGCCGATCGCATCCTGGGCGGCCACGCGGAATGGCGCGAGGTCTGGATGCTGCTCTTCCGCCGGCTCGGCAAGCTGCTGGCGGCCGTCATCCCGGCGGCGATCGTGGTGACCATCGGCTGCGTCTTCTTCCTGATCCCCGGCCTGGTGCTGGCGCTCTTCTTCGCGTTCGTCTCGCCGGTGGTGCTGATCGAGGGGCTCGGCGGACGGGCCGCGCTCGAGCGAAGCACGACGCTGGTCCGCTCCGACTGGCTGCGAGTGGCCCTGGTGCTGCTCTCCTTCGCCGTCGTGCGCGGCGTGGCGCAGCTCATCGCCAGCATCTTCGTCGCCCCCAACTGCATCTTCGTCGGATCGCTGCTCGGCGATCTGTTCACCATGGTGATGCTGCCGGTGCCGGTGCTCGGCACCGTGCTCCTCTACTTCGACGTCCGCCGCAAGCGCGACAACTTCACCCACGACAATCTCCGCGCCGACCTCGAAGCCCTCAAGGGCGCCTGACCCGAGCGGCGATCGCGTGAGGGAGGGCGAGCTTTGCTCGCCCGAGCGCTTCGCGTGGAGCGCGGGACCCCTCTCAGGATCCCGGATCTAGTTGAGACAGAGCTCGGAGTTGGGGTCGTTGCAGAGGACCAGAAGCGGGACGGCGAGCGCGTAGCTCGATCCGACGTCCATCCCGCGCACGGTCATCCCGACCCCGCTCGGCGAGGTGACCTGATGGGTGCAGACGCCGCTGCCGTCGGTGGGAGCGCACGGCGCGAGCGGGATGGCGGCCACCTCGAACTGGGCGCCGACCGCCTGGAAGCTCGCGTCGTCAATGGGAGCGCCGTCGAGCTCGACCGCCGCGCCGGCCGGACGGACTATTCCCAGCAGGAGATCGAATCCCGGCGGCACCGCGAAGGGGAGGCTCTTGAACAGGTTCGTCGCGCCGACCGCCATCGCCAGTGACAGGCTCGGCTCGCAATCGATCCCCTGCGTCACCAAGATCGGATCGGTGGCGCTGACCACGAAGCTCCCCGCCTCGACGATCGTCTTCGCCATGCCGGCGTCGAGCATGAACGTGGTCGGCGTGGCGCCGATCGCCGGGCCGGACAGCGTCACCAGGGTGCCGTCCTCCGAGGCGAGCACCCGCCAGATCGAGCCGCCGTCGGGCCCGAAGAACGACGTGCAGTCGATGCTCGCCTGCGGCGTCAGCGCCGCCGCGACGTAGGTCGTGCTCCAGCTCGGCAGGGGCGGCATCTGCTCGTGCGCCATGTCGGCCGAGTTGATCCCGACGACCTGCGATCCGTAAGTGGTGGAGATGTTCCCCGAGAAGACCGCCACCGGTGCCTTGGCGGTCACCAGGCTGCCGGTCAGGTCCTCGTCCTCCGCCCCGCTGTAAATCTGAAACACGTCGCCATCGCCGAGGGTGAAGGTCAGCGAATCTCCGACGGCGAAGTCCGGCGTGCCGCCGTTCGGATCGCGGGTCACGGGGCCGACCGGCTTGAATGTCACCTCGGTCCCGGCCTGCGTGCCGACCACCATCACGCGCGCGGCCCCACCCCGGCTGCCGACCGTGCTCTGCAGATCCGGCGTCGCCTGCTGAGGGTAGGTGACGGCCCGGTAGGTGAATCCCAACGCTTGCCGCGGAAGGATCATCGTCCCGCCGCTGCTGGTGGCGGGGCTCTGGACATCGTCGCTCTCGATCTCGGCGACGGTGACTGGACGATCGGTGGAGATCCGGAGCGCCCCTTGCAACGTGACCCCGGCGTTCACAACCTCGAACGCCGAGACCGACAGCCGGGCCGAGGTGCCACCCTCGCCGATCTGCGCCCCCGCGATCTCCGTCCAGACGGGCCCGTCGGCGGTCGACTGTGATTGCTGGAGCTCCACGTGGACGAGGTCGGGGCCCTGGCCGGTCACGAGGAAGCTGGTGGTGGCCGCTTCGTCGGCGGTCACGTTGTCGGCCTGTAACGTATAAAAGAGGCAGCCGGCGACGCTGTTGCTCTTCCTCTCGGCCGTCGCGCAGGCCGACGATGTGCAGCGGTTGAGGCTGCAGACCTGCACCTTGGCGGCGCAGTCTTCTGCGCAGGCGCCCGTCTGGGCATCCTGCGCGGCGTCCTTCGACGCTCCGTCGGGTGGCGGGGGCGCCGTGGTCGGCGACGCACAACCGAGGCCCAGCGCGGCCGTGGCCCACAGCCCCAGCGTCACCGCTGCAAATGACTGCGTGTGGGGTAAACGATCACCACACGTACGTTGCGCCACATCGTTGCTCCGCCTGTTGCGGTGCGGTTGCGCCACTGTCGGGCGCAGCCTCGGCCGCTCCATCGACGGCACCATCAGATTGTCCGTTTTGCTCATTTGGTCGCGCGCCAACTCGACGAGCACGTCGTGGAACATCTTACCCGCACTGCGAAGATCTTCATTTCTCGTCGCAAAAAGATGAATGACGAACCTTGCCAAGCGCGGTGCGCTAGGGCTACGATTTTCCCGCGTTGGTACGTGCGGCGGTCGTGATCGCTCTGGCCTACGGGCTCGCCAACGGGACCTCGGCGTTGGCCGCGCCCCCGGTGGGCGGCGCCAAGCCTGCCGACAATCCGTTTGACGATCACGGCGGCGGCGACGAGGCGGCGCCCGCCGACAACCCGCCCGCCGCCGCCGGCCCATCGAGCACGGAGTCGGACAACGACGCCGACAGCGAGGCTGGTGAGGACGAAGAGTCCGCCGAGTCGGCGCTGCACGGGCTCGCCTGCCTCGAAGGCGACGCCACCGGCGGGCGCCGCAAAGGGGTCCAGCGCCGTGACTTCCTCAAGAAGCACCGCTTCGAGCTCTCCGGACTGGGCGGCTTCTACGCCTCCGACGCGCTGTCGTCGACCTACAGCTATGGCGGCGCGCTGGCCTTCTATCCCTCGGAGGACTTCGGAGCGGAGTTCCTGCTCACCCGCACGCCGATGCAGTTCCGGCTGGAACAGCCGTTCACCGCGTTCGATCAGCAGATGCACTTCGTGCCCAGCGTCGCCTGGCAGGGGATCTTTTCGCTGCTCTGGTCGCCGATTCACGCCAAGCTCAAGTTCAGCGACACCACGATTCTTCACGGCGATCTGTTCGCAGTCGTGGGCGCGGGGCGCACCGGCGACCCCACCGTGCTGGGTCTGACCTGGGAGGCGGGCGTCGGCGCGAAGATCTATTTCAACCGCTTCCTCTCTTTTCGACTCGACCTGCGCGACTTCCTGTTGCCGCAGGAGGTCCTCGGGCGCGGGCGCATCACCAACAACGTCACCATCCTCGCGGGGCTCAGCCTGTGGCTAATTTAGCGCTGTCGTTGGCGGCCGCCGCCTGGCTGGTGGTGGGGACGGCGATCAATAAGGCTGACGCCGCCGAGCCGGCCGGCGAGATCGCGTCGGGGGAGGACGAGCCCAGCTCGTCCGAGCCCATCGCGGGGGGCGCGGGGCCCTCTCAGGGTCCCGAACACCAAGATGCTTGCATTGACGAGAACGTCAAAGCCGACCTCTTCGCCAAGCGAAAGCAGCGCACCGTCCGCGAGCGGCTGTTTCAACAGACCAATCGCCATGAGCTGACCGTGCAAGGCGGCTACTACGTCTCCGATCTGTTCGACGGGACCTACACCTTCGGCGGCGCCTACACCTATCACATGACCGAGGACCTCGGCGTCGAGGCCTCGGGGGCTTACACCCGCCTCACCTCGTCGGGCGGCCCCGAGCTCGAGCGGACCTTCGGCGTGCTCGACGGCAAGCCGCGCCGCCAGCTCTACTTCGACGCCGATCTGGTCTGGGTGCCGGCCCACGGCAAGATGCGGCTCGGCGGCTCGATCACCCACTTCGATTTCTACCTGGCGCTCGGGGGCGGGCTGGTCGACTCGGCGATCTCCGAGAATCTCGCCGGCAACGGCGGCTTTGGCTTCAAGTTTTTCCTGGGGCACGCGTTCGCCATCCGGTTCGACGTCCGCGATCGCGTCTTTCGGCAACAGCTCCTCTCGCAGGTGATGCTGGTCAACGATCTGACCACCACCGTCGGGTTCAGCGTCTACCTCCCGCTCACGGAGTAAACGATGATGAAAAAGCTTCCGACCCTCGCGCTGGCGTTGCCCCTGCTCTCCCTGACGGCGGCTCTCCCCGCCCGCGCGGCCAAGAACGACCCCGCCTCCGAGGCCACGCCCGACGCCGGGCACGCGGCCGACAAGGGCGCCACGCCGCCCCCGGCCGAAGGCACGAACGGGGCGACCAGCGGCAAGGGCGCGAATGACACCGCGCCCCCCACCGCCGCCACCGTCGATCTGGCCAAGCTGCGCGCCGAGTACGACCGGCTGCGCGACGAGCTGTTCCGGGCGCGGGCGCGCGCCGAGCTGGTCGAGGAGGGGATCTACGCCTCGAAGCTGGGGGCCACGCTGCGCTGGAAGGGGGCGCCCGACTTCATCCTCCACCGCGCCGAGATCCGCCTCGACGGCAACGCCATCTGGGACTCGGGAGAGAAGCCGCTGGTCGACGAGCTGATCAAAGTATCCGAGCGACCGATCAAACCGGGCCTGCACACGGTCACGGTGAAGATCGAGGTGCGCCCGGGGAAAAAGGGGGAGAAGGAGCACGCCGATCTCGGCTACGAGTCCGAGCAGACGTTCGTGGTGGAGGTCCCCGACGCCAAGACGACGATCGTCGCGCTGACCGCCGACGACAGCGGCGATCTCCCCGAGTACGAGCCGGAGATCGAGCTCGAGCTGAAGACGGAAAAATGATCGCGCTCCTGGTGGTCCTGCTCGCCCAGCCGTCCGCGGTCGCCCCCGCGGCCGAGGCGAGGACCAATGAGAAGAGCAATGATCCGATGGCGCGCTATCTGACCGATCTGGAGAAGGCGGGCGTGCTCGGCGACGACAAGACCCCCGCCACGCTGGACAAGCTGCGCGAAGAGCTGGCCGCCGCCGAGGACGATCTCGTCACCGGCAACGCCGAGGTGGCCAGCGTCCGCCTCTACAAGATCGTCGAGTCACAGCGCTACGCCCAGTTCCAGTACGCGCCCGACTACGCGACGGCCGAGCTGACCCTGGCGCGCGCGCTCATCCGCGCGGGAGGGACCAAGAGCGCCGAGCGCTATCTCCTGCGGGTGATCGGGCACGGCACCGCGGCGCCGCAGTTCGCCCCCGCCTACCGCGCGCTGGTCGACATCGCGCTCGAGACCAAGGAGGAGGCGGAGATCCTCTCCGTGCTCGATCACTACGATCAGGAGCGCGGTGAGCCGCTTCCCCGCGACAGCGCCGCCGAGCACGCCTATCTCGCCGGCAAGGTCGCCTACGAGGCGGGCGACGCCGCCCACGCCGAAGCGCTCTTCTCCGAGGTCGACCGCCAGTCGCGCTTCTACGCCGCCGCGCTCTACTTCCGAGGGCTCGTCCAGGCCCGCCAGAACCACTTCGCCTCGGCGCGCCGCAACCTGTGCGAGATCGTCGAGCAGGCCGATCAGGACCGCTTCACCTTCTTCATCGACGGCCGCTACTTCGCGGTGAAGGACCTGGCCTATTTGGCGCTCGGCCGGATCGCGCACGAGCAGGGGAAGTACGACGACGCCTACTACTTCTACTTCCGCGTCCCCACCGATTCAGATCGGTTGCCTGACGCCCTCTTCGAGGCGTCGTGGTCGATGTTCCAGAAGGGGGAGTACGAGGCGGCGCGCGCGTTCCTCGACGAGTTCGACCACACCTTCCCGGCCTCGCCGCTGGCGCCCGACGTGATGCTGCTGCACGCGATGATCGATCTCAAGTCCTGCCAGTTCGACACCGTGCGGGCGACGCTCGACAAGTTCGTCAAGGTCTACGGACCGATCGAGACCCAGGTGGCGACCCTGCTCAAGGACCCGGCCAAGCGCGGCGCGCTCTACCGGCGGCTGCTCAGCAAGGCCTCGATCGCCACCCCGCACGATCCGATCGCCGACCTGCTCAAGGTCGACCCGCGCTTCTACAAGTTCTACAGCGACATCCGGGCGCTCGATCGCGAGGCGGGCGTCATCCCCAACGAGGTGGCGATCTGGGACGAGCTGACGGCGCACGAGAAAGCCGGAGGGACCGAGGGGGCTGAGGCGACCGAGGCGGTGCGCCTCGTCCAGGACGTCGAGTCGCTGCGCCCGCTGGCCGCCGGCGATCCGGAGATGGAAGAGCGCGTGACCCAGCTGGCCGACGAGGCGCACCGGGCGGCGCGGCTCAAGAACGTCGGCAACGGCCCGTTCGCCAAGGAGGCGGCGGCGACGCTGGCGCTCGGGGCCGAGGCGCGGCAGCTGCGCGCGCAGCTGGTCGCCGCGACGGGGCTCATCGCTACCAAGGCGCTCGGCGACCTCGACAAGCGGCTGCGCGATCTCCTGAGGCAGGCGCGCCTCACCCAGATCGACGCCATCATCGGCAAGAAGAAGAAGCTGGAGATCGAGATCGAGCACCTGCGCGACGGCCGCTACCCCGCGGAACTATTCGCCACGCTCCAGCTTGAAGGGTTGATGGGGGATGACGAAGAGTACTGGCCATTCGAAGGCGAGTACTGGTCGGATGAGTACGAGAACTACAAATAGATCGCGCCGCGCGGGGCTGTCCCGCCTCGTCGCCTTCGCGTTGACGTTGTCGCTCGTCGTCGGGGGCAGATCCGCGTTCGCGGCCGCGGCCAAAGGCGGCGACAAAGGCGGCCAAGGTGACAAGGGTGACAAGGGCGACAAAGACGACGCCGGCAAGGGGGCCGACGAGCCCGAGAAGACGCTGCCGCCGATCCTGCAGAAGGCGCTGGAAGAGAAAGAGGCGGAGGTGACGGAGGCGCGGCGGGAGGCGATCCGGCTGCTCGAAGCCTACCTGCGCGAGAACCCGCGCGGCTCGGCCGGCTTCCGCGCCAAGGAGCAGGCCGAGTCTCTCTACAAGCTGGCCGAGCTCTACTGGGAAGAATCGAAGGAGGTCTATCTCGAGAAGATGGGCCGGTATCAGGCGGCTGTCTCCGCCTGCCACGCCGATCGCTCCGAGTGCCCGAAGGTGCCGCACCGCCCGCCGACGATCGATCTGACGCGGGCGCAGGCGACCTACCTGCAGCTCATCGACCAGTACCCCAAGTTCCGCAAGATCGACACGGTCATCTACCTCTACGCCTTCTCGTTGCGCGACCAGCAAAAGATCGGCGAGTCGATCAAGTACTTCCAGATCCTCCTCGATAAGTACCCGCGCTCTCGTTACATCGCCGACGCCTGGATGGCGATCGCCGAGTACCGGTTCTACGAGCAGCAGAACTACAAGAGCTCGCTCGAGGCGTACGAGAAGGTCCTCAAATATCCGAAGTCGACCCTCTACGACCTGGCGCTGTTCAAGACCGCCTGGTGCTACTGGAAGCTGGGAGACACCACCAAGAGCGCGCAGCGGTTCAAGGAGGTCCTCGATCTCGCCAAGAAGAAGGCGGGCCGCAGCGAGGAGCAGCAGAAGCGCGCCGAGGAGCTCCAGGGCGAGGCGCTCGACTATCTGGTCGAGCTCTTTACGGAAGACGATACCAAGACGGCGCGTGACGCCTTCGAGTTCCTGGCGCAGATCGGCGGCAAGCAGTACTCGCGCAAGGTCTTGAAGCAGCTGGCCGACACCGTCTTCGATCAGACCCGCTACGAGCGCGCCGTCGAGGCCTATCGGCTGCTCATCGAGCTCGACCCCAACGCCTCCGACGCCCCCGACTACGCCGGCAAGATCGTCGAGGGGTATCAGCTCCTCGGCGACATCAAGACCGCCGTGGCCGAGATGCGCAAGCTGGCCGGTGATTACGGGGGAAACAGCGCCTGGGCCACCGCCAACAAGGATCGCCCGAAGACGGTCGAGCACGCCCGCACCATGGCCGAGGGGCTCATCCGCAACCTGGCCAAGACGATGCACGGGGAGGCGCAACAGAACGAGAAGGCGACCAAGGTCGTCGACAAGGAGCGTTACGCGCGCGCCGCCGAGGCCTACCAGTTTTATCTGGCCAACTTCCCCGAGGCGCCCGACGCCGCCGAGCTGCGCTACCTGCGCGCCGACATCCTCTACTTCAAGCTCGGCAGGTACGAGGACGCCGGGCGCGAGTACCTGGCGGTCGGCAAAACCCAACCGGTCGGCAAGTACCACAAGGACGCGCTCCTTCAATCGATGGGGGCGTTCGAGAAGGTCCGCAAGCCGATCCCCAGCAACGGCTCCGGCGCCGGCAAGCGCGAGATCACCGACAGCGATCGGCTGTTCGGCGAGGCGGCCGACCTCTACGCCACCCTGTTCCCCAACGACAAGGAGATCGTCACCGTCATCTACAAGAACGGTCAGTTCTTCTTCGACTACGGCGACTACGACGAGGCGGTCAAGCGGTTCGGCCTGATCGTCGAGCGCTACCCCGACGATCCCAACGCGGGCGCGGCCGGCGATCGCATCCTGCAGGCGCTGGGGAAGGCCAAGGACTACGAGAACATCGAGAGCTGGGCCCGCCGGCTCAAGAAGACCAAGGCCTTCGCCCCCAAAGACGAGCAGGATCGGCTCGACAAGCTGATCGTCGGCGCGGTCATGAAGTCGGGCGAGAAGTACGCGGCGAACGGCGAGTACGACAAGGCGGCCGCCTTCTTCCTGCGCGTGCCGAACGAATATCCGCAGAACGGCTACGCCCCCAAGGCGCTCAACAACGCCGCCGTGGTCTACGAGAAGGAGAAGAAGCAGGACGAGGCCGTCGCGGCCTACAAGCAGCTGGCCGACAAGTATCCCGCGGCCACCGAGGCCCCCGAGGCGCTCTTCACCGCCGCCCGCATCGAGGAGAACATCGCCTACTACGACAGGGCGGCCGGCCTCTACGAGCAGCTGGCGGCGAAGTATCCGCAGAACACCCATGCGGCCGACGCGCTCCGCTCGGCCGGCGTCCTCCGCCAGAGCCTCGGCCAGCACGAGCGCGCCATCAAGCACTACGGCGAGTACGCCAGGCGCTACAAAGATCGCCCGGACGCCAAGGACGTCGCCTTCCAGGCGGCCGTCGTGCGCGAGGATCAGAAGGATTGGCGAGGCGCCGCGGCTTCGTTCGCCGCCTTCAGCAAGGTCTATCCGGGCGACAGCAAGACCGTCGAGGCGCTGGCGCGCGAGGCCGACGCACACCTCAAGGCCGGCAACGACGCCGCCGCCAAGGAGACCTCCGCCAAGGCGCTCGCCGCCTACGGCAAGCGTGGCAAGGGGAGCGACGACGGAAGTTATTACGCGGCCGAGGCCCGCTACATCCAGGGCGAGCTCGCCTACCTCGACTACGAGAAGATCAAGATCGCCGGCAAACCAAAGCAGCTGGCCAAGGTGCTCGAGGAGAAGGCCAAGCGGCTCGAGGAGGCAAAGTCGATCTACCTCGACGTCGTCACCTACAAGTCACCCGAGTGGGCAACCGCTTCGCTGCTGCGCATCGGCCAGGGGTACGAGGCCTTCGCCAAGGCGATGCGCAACGCGCCCGTGCCGAAGGATCTCAAGGAAGACGAAAAGCAGATGTACCGCGACGAGCTGGAGAAGGTCATCGTCGTGATCGAAGACAAGGCGATCGACGCCTACAAGTCGGGCTACGCGCGCGCGTTGCAGATCGGCGTCTACAACAAGCACACGCAGGCTATCCGCCAGGCGCTCTCGCGGCTCGCGGAGAACGAGTTCCCCAAGGAGGCCGAGCTGCGCCTCTCCACCCGCCCCGGCGAGCCCAGAGTGACGCTCGATCGCATTGAAGAGGTGCGCCGTGACCAGTAACCCGCCGCACCGCCCAATCTCGCCGGGCCTGACCTCACCGCCCGTGAACCGCGGGCATGTGCGGAATCAAGGTCGCCCGCTCCTTCTTCCCTCCGCCTCCGCACATGAACTTTTCTCCGGCGGCGGTGAGCGCGGCCTCAAATCGACGGGTGCGCTCACCGCCGCCGGAAAAAAGTCCCGTGCGGAGGATCAGAGAAATCGAGCGGGCGGCGCCCGATTCCGCGCGGATCTGGGTTCACGGCTGCTCCGTGTAAAGGAGTGGCACTCCTCGATCTTGGCTGGTGCGTTGCTGGCGATACTGGGCGGTGGGTTGGTGGGAGCCTGCGCCCACAAAGCCCCGCCTCCCGGTGGGGTGGCCGTGAACCCGATCGCCGCCGTGACCCTCCCCAAGACCAACCCCGAGGCGCAGGCGGCGTTCGACGAGGGCGTCCGGATCATGCGGACCGGGCGCAAGCACTACAAGGACGCGCGCGATCCGCTGACCCGCGCCACGCGGCTCGACGGGCGCCTGTTCGAGGCCTGGCACGATCTCGGCGTGGTCGAGACGGCGCTCGGGAACTTCGACGCCGCCGTCGACGACTTCAAGAAGGCGCTCGACATCCAGCCCGGCGCGCGCGCGACGGTGCTGGCCTATGGCGAGAGCCTGCGCCGCGCGAAAAACGGCAAGAAGGCGGGCGAGGTCTACTCCCGCTGGCTCACCTCGGATCCGAACGACTTCGAGATGCGCGCCCGTTACAGCCAGGTCCTGCGCGAAGCCGGCGAACAAGGATCGACGACCCTCGACGAGTCGCTGGAGCAGGCGCGCCTGCTGCTCACGGAGGCAGGTGGGGACGTCTCCCACACCGTGATTGCCTATAACGCTTTGTCGCTGACCTATTATAAAATGGGGAAGTTCGAACTTGCCGAGACCGCGCTCAAGAAGGCCGCGGATCTCGATCCCAAGAGCGCTTTCGTCTGGAACAACCTGGGCCTCGTCGCCTTTGAACGAGGTCATGACCAGGAGGCTTTCTTGGACTTTCAAAAGGCTTCTGAGCTCGACCCCAAGTACGTTCAGGCTCGTCTGAACAAAGCCGTCGTCTACCTCGACTGCGGCGACTACAAGCGCGCCCGTACCGACCTCGAGAAGGCGACGGAGATCGATCCGAATGACGCCGAGTCGCAGGTGGCGCTGGGCGTCGCCTCGCGCGGCGACGGAAAGCTCGACGAGGCCCGCAAGGCCTACGAGCGCGCGCTCGACATCGAGCCCGACTACCCGCCGGCGCTCTACGACCTCGCCGTCCTCTACATGGACTTCGACAAGGACCCGGCCAAGGCCAAGGACTTCCTCAATCAATATCTGCAGGCGGTCGGCAAGGACGACGGGCGACGCCCCGACGTCGAGTCGCGCCTCAAGGAGCTCAAGTGAGAGCTCAAGTGCGGCGCCGCCCTCCGGTCGCTCTCGCCGGATTCGCCGCCCTGGCGGTCCTGGCGCTCGGCATCACCCGAGCGGAGGCCAAGCCCGCCAAGCATCACGCCGCCGCCGCCCACAAGCCGGCGCCGTCTCACACGCAGGAACGGAGCGTCGCGCCGGCCCCGTCGGTCGCCGAGACCGAGGGAGCGGGCCAAGGCGGCGGAGAGGCCGGCGGCGAGGCCTCCGACGACGCGAAGCCGGTCGCCGAGGGCAAGAGCGGCACCAAGAACGTGAAGACGAAGACCTACACCTTCGGTGCCATGGACGTCGAAGGCAAGCTCAAGACTCCGCAACTCTTGTACTTTTTGAACCGGGTCAAGCTGGAGCTCGACATGTCGGCCCCCGACAAACGCTCATTTATGAAGGAGCTGGGACAAAGCGCCGATGACAAGAGCCTTTGACGCAGACAAATAGGTGATCTCGTGGCAACCACACACTCTCATGCGCTCCCGCCTCCCCCGCCGGGCTCCCAGCCTGCGCGGCGACGGACCGCGCCTCGGCCTGTGACGGCGCACGCGATGCTGCAGGTGGCGATGATCTGGCGCGGCCAGATCATCGGATATCGCCTGCTGTCGCGTCGCCGCAAGGTCACTGTGGGGCCGTCGAAGCGCGCGACCTTCACGACGCCGCCGCTCGAAGGACAGGGCAAGTTCCTGCTGCTGCAGCCGCGCCGCGACGGCTACGTGCTCCACCTCGCCTCGGCCTTGAAGGGCGACCTGACGCTCGGGGGAGTGACCACCTCGGTCGCCGACGTCGCCTCACGCGACGTCGACATCGCGCGCGGTGACAAGGCCAAGCTGATCTTCGCCGACGGCAGCGATCTGCGGGTGGAGCTCCGGTGGGTCGATCCGCCCGAGGCGATCTCGCGCCCGCGCATCCGCGATCCGCAGATGGTGCAGATCACCGTCGGCACCAGCATCGTGCTCGGTGCGCTGGCCGTGCTCCTCAACATCATGTGGGAGAAGGAAGAGCCGAGGCCGCCGCTGGCGCTCGACGCCCAGCGCGTGGCCAAGATCGAGGCCCCCGAAGCGATCGAGTT
>DATAVR010000080.1:0-25256 GCA_036267635.1 Polyangia bacterium
CATCACCGGCACCTTGACGGGGGTGGCGTTCAACGGCCTCTCCAACCTGAGCACGGTGGCCACCTGGAAGTTCACCACGCGCGCGGCCCCGACGCTGACCGCGACCGGCGTGACGGTCGACGGCGCCCAGAGCAGCACCGCGAACTTCCGCACCGTGCAGGGCGCGCTCGGCAGCCTCGCCGCGGGTTTGCCCGGCGCCACCAACGTCACCATCAACGTCGCGGCCGGCACGTACAACGAGCTCGTTCATTACACCGGCCCCGGCGCGACCCAGACCGTCACCATCCTCGGGCCGGCGGGGAACAGCCAGGGGGACAGCTGCGTCGTCCAGTACGCCAACGGAAACATGGTGAACGGCAGCACGCAGACGCGCCCCTCCGCTTATTTCAGCGGCACCAACCTGGTCCTTCAGAACATCACCTTCAAGAACACCGGCGTAAGGTCGGTGGTGAGCCAGGCCGAGGCCCTCTACTTCGCCAGCGGGTCGGGCTTCACCCTGGCCGCCTTCAACAGCTCGTTCTATAGCAACCAGGACACCATCCAAACCTCGGGCCGGAGCTGGTTCTACAACTGCTACGTCGAAGGCAACGTCGACTTCATCTGGGGCACCGGCGACGCGGCGCTGTTCGAGGACTGCAGCCTGCGGTTCATCAACGACCTCGGAGGCGCGGCGGTCAGCTACGGCCTCTTCGTCGCCCGCACCGGTGCGACCATCGCCGCCGGCGCGAGCGGAACCGTCCCCAAGGGGTACGTGCTGTTGAATTCCACGGTCAGCGTCGACGCCAACGTGACCGCCTACTTCGGCCGCGACGCCGGCACGGGCGCCTTCTATGACCAGGCGGCGCTGATCAACGTCGTCTTCAGCGGGGCCGGCATGATCGGCGCCGGCATCTGGAACGTCACCACCGCGCCGCTCTCACTCGGCGATTCCAGCTACGTCGGCTGGAAGTCGGCCGGCTGCTCGGGGCTCAACCTCGCGTCGCTCACCACCGATCCGAAGACCTCGGCGACCATTAACAGCCAGGCGGCCGAGTACGACACCCGCGACCACATCCTGAACCGCGTCGTCACCGTGACCGCCGGTGTGCCGAGCGGGTACCAGGCCGCCGCGACGACCTGGGACGTCTCCGCGCTCGCAACCGCCTGGGGCGCCCCCTAAACCGCGAGAACGCGGCTGACCGGGCCCGCGGCACGCGCGAGGGAGTTGCGCGTGCGGCGCTCGCCCGGGGGCAGGCCGAACCAAACCCGAGAGCCACCGTCAGAACGCCGCCGCTCCGCCGCCTCGTCATCGCCTCCAAGTGCCGATTGAACGGCGCCGCGGCTCAGGGAGGATGCGGGCACGCACCGTTCGCCACCGTGACGGACGCTCCACTTTGCTAGGATGCGGGCATGAAAAAGTCGGGTGCGAGCGAGGGTCCGTCGGCATCAGAGCTCATCTCGAAGAGGATCGCCGAGCTCGGGGACTGGCGCGGAAAAACCCTCGGCAGAATGCGCAAGCTCATCAAGGAAGCGGATCCGGAGGTCGTCGAGGAGTGGAAGTGGATGGGCACGCCGATCTGGTCGCACGACGGCATCATCTGCACCGGCGAGTCCTACAAGAAAGTGGTGAAGCTGACCTTCGCCAAGGGCGCCTCGCTGAAGGATCCGGCCCGCCTCTTCAACTCGAGCCTCGAGGGCAACGTACGCCGCGCGATCGACATCCCCGAAGGGGTAGAGGTCGACGCGCCCGCCTTCAAGACGCTCGTCCGCCAAGCGATCGCCCTCAACAGCTCCGGCAGGGCGAAATCTTCGAAAAAATCGAAGTCCTAGAGATTCCGCCTCCGCTTAATATGGCTTGACTGGAATATAAACAGCGGGCTATATGCCTGTCGTGGAATCATCGTTTGCGATCGTCGCGGAGCCCAACCGGCGGGCCATCTTGAGCCTGCTGCTCTCGTCCGAACGCTCGGTGGGGGAGATCGAGCGCGAGCTTCGACTGTCGCAGCCGTCCGTCTCCAAGCACCTGCGCGTGCTGCGCGAGGCTGGGTTCGTGGGATCACGAATCGCGGCGCAGCGGCGCCTCTATCGCCTGAGACCGGAGCCGCTCATGGAGCTCGACGCCTGGCTCGCTCCCTTCCGGCGCTTCTGGTCGAAGCACGTCGACGCGCTGGAACGACACCTGGACAAGATGGCGAAGGTCTCCGCTTCGAAGAAAGGAAGGAAAAGAGATGAGCAGCCGTGAGCGATACGCGCCGGGGGCCGCAACCGGCGCCGAGGTTCGAAAAGAGGGAGAGAAGTGGACGCTCATTGTCGTCCGCGATCTCGCCCACCCGCCGGCCAAGGTCTGGAAGGCGCTCACGGAGCCCGAGCATCTGCGCGAATGGGCTCCCTACGATTCTGATCAGAGCCTCGGCAACGTGGGCACCGCGAAGCTTTCGACCGTGGGGGCGCCGACGCCGCACGTGACCGAGACCGAGGTGAAGCGGGCCGACGCGCCCAAGCTGCTCGAATTCAGCTGGGGAGGACAGGAGCTCCGCTGGGAGCTGGAGCCGCTGGGAGGCGGTGGCACGCGGCTCACCCTCTCGCACAACATCGACCGTCGCTTCATCTCGTGGGGCGCCGCGGGTTGGCAGATCTGCCTGGACGTGCTCGAGCGATTCCTGGCGGGCGCGCCGCTCGGACGCATCGCCGGTCCCGAGACCATGAAGCTCGGCGGCTGGCAGCGATTGACCGCCGAGTACGCCGCGCGGTTCGGCGCTTGAACATGCTTCGCTCCAGACGAATGGTCGTCGGCTTCTGGATCGCGACCGCGCTGTTCTGTCTGCAGATCGGCTTCACCGCCTACGCGCAACTATGTTTGCCGCAGGTGGCCGCGGCGTTCACCCACCTTGGCTTCCCCGCCTACTTCCGGGTGGAGCTCTCGTGGGCCAAGTTCCTCGGCGTGGTGCTGCTGCTGGCACCGGTGTCGGCGCGGCTCAAGGAGTGGGCCTACGCCGGCTTCGCCATCACCCTCGGCTCTGCGCTCATCGCCCACCTCGCCGTGGGCGATGGCCCGCAGGCGTGGGGCTGGCCGGCGGCGACCGGCGTGCTCTGGGCGCTCTCGTACTTTTTTTGGCGCCAGCTTCACGCGCATGAGGGGAAGTCGTAGGCGTAACTCCTACACGCTGTTTTCGTAAAAGACCGACGGTGACGCGATCTCCTTGCTGGCGCAGACGCAGGCCTCCAGCGACACGAAGGTCGCCGCCGCTTGGAATCAGCTCTTCAAGCCCTCGCCCTCGCCCTCGCCCTCGAACGCCAACACCATCTTTTACAACGGGCCGAAATCGGGCGAGGCGTACGTGGAAGACATCGCGGACAACGCCGTGCGCAGCGAAGGCCAGTCATACGGAATGATGATCGCGCTGCAGCTCAATCATCAGACCGAGTTCGACGAGATGTGGACCTTCGTGAAGGACTACATGTGGAAGAGCGGCAACACCATCTCCTGGCAAACGAATACCAGCGGTGGCGTGACGGGGTCGGGGGAGCGCCGGACGGCGACGAGTGGTTCGCGGCGGCCCTCCTTTTTGCCCACTACCGCTGGGGCGACACGTCGGGCAAGTACAACTACGGCACCGAGGCCCAGAAGACGCTCGACTTGGTCCGGACGACCGACTTCAACCAGTCGCTGCATCTGGCCTGCACGGCGGGGAGCTGTGTGCCGGTCACCAACGCGGACGATCCGGTTTCGGGGCGCTGCGCCGGCACCTGCGATTCGACCGGCGCATGCAAGAGCAAGCGCGGCCAGCCTTGCACACGGTGGCGGGGCTCTGTCTGGGTGGGCTCTTCTGTTCGCCCGACAACTATTGCTGCGACCGCGGCTGCACGGGGCCCTGCGAGGCCTGCGACGTGGTGTCGTCGGTGGGGACCTGCACCACCGTCACCGACGGCCCGCACGTCGGGCACACCGGCTGTCAGGGGTCGAACACCACCTGCAGCGGGAGCTGCGGCGGCTCGGTCAACGGCCAGTGCGTCTGGCCGACCGGAAGCTGCGGTCAGTCGAGCTGCGCGAATCAGAGCGGCAACGCGGGGACCAGCTACGTCGCGGCCGGCGCTTGCAGCGTCGGCGCCTGCAACAGCGGCAACAGCTCTTCGTGCGGCGGCGGGCTGCTTTGCGCCTCGACGACCGCGTGCAAGACCTCCTGCGCGGCCGACACCGACTGCATCACCGGCGACTATTGCGCCGGCGGCACCTGCGGCACCAAGGGGGGCAACGGGGCGACCTGCAGCAGCAACACCCAGTGCGGCTCGGGCGCCTGCGTCGACAGCGTCTGTTGCGAGAGCGCCTGCCCGGGGCTCTGCATGGCCTGCTCCTCGGCCAAGACCGGAAACACCGACGGGCTCTGCCGCGGCGTCAAGGTCGGAACCGATCCGGACAGCGAGTGCGCCGTCGACGCGGCGAACGCCTGCGGTCAGGACGGGACCTGCGACGGCAGCGGCGGCTGCCGCCTGCAACAGAACGGCATCTCCTGCGGAAGCTCCTCGTGCACCAGCGCCAACTTCACGGCCGCGGGCCGCTGCAACGGGACGGGGACCTGCATTCCGGCGAGCGGTTCGACCGTCTGTACGGGCAGCTTCGCTTGCGGCTCCTCGACCACCTGCGGGACCACCTGCAGCGAAGCGAGCACCGGCGGCTGCATCTCCGGCTACGAATGCCTGAACGGCGCCTGCGTCCCGGCCACCGTCCCCTGCGGCGGCCCGGCCTGCGCCGTCGCCAACGGCGGCGGAGAGTGCTGCATCACCGATCCCAACAACACCGGAACGAACGCGGTGCTGAGCTGTCTTCCGCCGGGCGGCACCTGCGGCGGATCCTTCATCAACTGCAACGGTAAGTCCGACTGTCCGACCGGGCAGTATTGCTGCGCGGCCGGCAACGGCTGCACGCCTGGCCACTACAACACCTATTGCACCGCCAACGTGAGCAGCTGCGTGGGCGGCACGATGTCGTTCGGCTATCAGGTCTGCGATCCCGCGGTGAACACCGGCAAGGAGTGCGTGACC
Organism: Polyangia bacterium; assembly: GCA_036267635.1. GTDB lineage: Bacteria > Myxococcota_A > Polyangia > Fen-1088 > Fen-1088 > JADGRB01. Next base: position 5,020 of record DATAVR010000080.1, read on the forward strand.
GGGACCTGCAAGAGCGACACGGCCTGCCTCCCGGGCCTCTCGATCCGCAGCTGACGCCGCGGATCGCCAGCCGCGTTCGGAGAGCGAGCGTCAGCGCCCATACCCAGCGGCAACGATGTTGGCCTGTCTCGGATCGATCACGAGCGACATCGAGGCGTGGGTCGCGCGCCTCGATGTCGCCCTCACCGACCGAGGACTAGAAGGCCGAGTTGCCGCCCGAGTCGCTGATGATCGAGAAACCGATCGCCGAGGTGGGGCTGATGACCGCCGAGTTGCGAAGCTCCACGTGGCCGTGCCCGTCCGCGGAGACCGCAAAGCCGCCCGCGCCCGGGCCGCCGCCGACCACGCTGGTGTTCACAATCACGTGCCCCTGATCGTGCACGACGATCGCCGAGGTGCTGCCAAACAGAACGCTGTTGTTGATCGTCACGTTGCAATTGCCCGAGACGGTGAGCGCGGCGCCGGTGCTCTGAATGTCCACATTGTTGAGCGTCAGCTGCTGGTTGCCCGAGCAGGTGCGCGGCGTACCAACCGTGCCCTGGACGATGAGGTTGTAGGTGGCGTCCTGGGTCGCGCCGCCGCAAGCCGCCGAGAACGCGGTGATGTGGATGCTGTGGCTCCCGGCGCTGAGGGGCTCGAGGAAGGCGTAGTACCCGGCGTCCACCGATGGGCTGAGAAGCTGGGCAGGAACGCCGAAGACATTGCCGGCCGGGAGATTGACCGAGAAGACCACCGAGTGCTCGAGATAGCTCTGCGGGTTGGCGAGCGGCACTCCGTCGACGGTGAGCGAGAGGGTCGGCGGGGTGTCGAAGCAGGTGAGCTCCGAACGAACGAAGGCCTCGGTGCGCTGATCCGGCGGATCGGTCTGCTGCGCGAACGCGGCGCCGTTCAAGATCGGGATCAGAAACGCGTCCCCGACCGGCGTGGTGCAGGTCCGCATCACGCTCGAGCCGTCGAAAGTGCCGGCCAGAAAAAACGTACCGGGAACCGGCTGGCCGACCGCGCAGTTCGCGCCGGTGGTGTCGAGCACGGGGTTATCGGCGGCCGGGGTCCCGTATCCCCACTGCGACCAGAGCGCGCCCCAGTTGGAATAGCTCTTCAAGTGGGGCGCCGTGGGCGGCGGGGGCGCGTAGGTCGGGGCCGCGTTGGCGGCGGCTGACGCAAGCAAAGCCAGGGACATTGTCAAAGCAACTGTCGCCATTCGGAATCGTGTCATTGGATCTCCTTTGGGATGAAACTCGGTGTGCGTCGCGTTATACACCCCACAGCAGAATCGCAAGTGCCAATTGTGCGACGGAAAGCGATGGCCGATATCCGGGATGCCGGCAGGTCTCGTCTCGCAACGAGCATTGAGCATCGGCGTGCCGACGAGAACGCTCAGTCGAAGACTTCGACCTCTACTGGTCGGTAATGAGCGCCAGGTTGGCGACGCAGAAGCTGTAGGGGGTCGTCGTCTCGGTGTTGGTGAAGACCTGGAGCTGGATCCCCTGTACGGCCCGTGGCGGCGTGAACGGGAACTGGCTGGGGTCGACCGGCGGTACCTCCTGCGCCAGGTAGAACGGGCCGCCCACGTCGGTCCAATGGATCTCGACGTGCTGCGGGTTCGCCGTCGTGCCGACGAGGGGTGAGCCGAGCGTAGTCGCGCCCATCCAGTAGGGCGCGTCACCGCCGTGCATGCCCTGGAAGGGGAAGCTCACCCGGATTAACCCGTTCGGGAGCACGTCGGCGCTGAAGTCGAAGGCGATCCCCTGGTAGGGGGTCAGGTCGAAGTATCCGCGGACGCCGGCGTCGCCGCCCGGATTGTTGAAGTCGAGGCCGATGCCGGCGCCCCACAGGTCGGCGTAGTCGGCCGCACCGTCCTTGTTCATCACGATTGCGGCGACGCCGCTCGTGCATTGCTTGCTGGTCGCCGCGTCGGTCGGCGGGAACGGCTGACCGGGGACCGGCGTCGCGATCTGCGAGCAAGCGGCCGGCAGGAAGCCGCCCTTCGAGACGCAGTCGCTGTCCGCAACGTCCGTGGTCGTCAGGTTCGCGTTCGGCCCGACACCGTCGCCATAGGCGTACCAGGCGCCGATCACCCCCGAGACCGGATCTTCCACGAAGCCGATCGACGTCGACGGCAACACGATGCGCTTCTCGCTGCCGGGATCTCCCGAAGCACCGCCGGCACCCCGCACGCTTCCGCCCGCGCCCGATCCGCCCGTCCCGCTGCCCGACGTCTGCGTCAGCGATTGCGCGCCGCACGCCAGGGCCAACGAAAATAGCGCCACCCTCACGACCATCGCTTCCGCCCGCATCAAATCAGTATAGGTCAGATGTCGAACGTCGCGGCGGCGTCGTAGATGACCAGAATGACCAGCTGTGCCCAGGCGGCGCCGGGCGGCTTGTAGTGGGTCACGCCGACCTCCAGCTCCAGCCTCGGCTGGCTCAGGAACTTGGCCGGCAGATCGACCACGTCGACCGAGGTCGCTTCGACGACGTAACCCTTGAGCGCGCGCGAGCCGCTCCTCTCGGCCGCGTACTGCAGGGAGGCGCGCAGCGCATCGTACGGCGCCAGCGCCCCCTGCCGAACCTGGGCCAGTTCGCCTGCCAGCAACGGCGCCACCCCCCCCAGCCGCGTCGGCGGCGTCAGCCCCATTCGCGCGCGTGCGGCGGCGATGCGGCCGAAGACGGCGGCCGCGTCGGCGGAGTGGGCGTCGTCGTGATGGAAGCGATAGCCGCAAGCGAGGCCGCCGAGCGCTTCCGGCGAGCCGAACAGCGCCGGACCGAGCGCCACCTCGTCGATATCGCGCGCGAGCAGGGCGTGCCGCCCGAGCGGAAGCGACAACGCCAGGTCCAACCACCGTCCGGCGTCGTGGGTGCGGGGGACGATCGCGGAGAAGAAGGTCCCGTCGCGGATCGTCCCCGTCACCTGCCAGCCGGCCATCAACCCGAGGACGATGGTGCTGAGATCGCCAGGGCCGGCGGCCGCACCCGGCGAGAGCAGCGACGCGAAGTACGGTCGGGCGACCCGCGCCGCAACCGCCGACTCGGCGTCTGAGAGTCGGACGGGCGAGAGCCCCGCCGTCGCTCGGGCGCCGTTCAGCTCGGCAAGAACCGCCGGGGCGAAGGCCGCCGCGTCCGCCACCGGGTGCGGCGCCGCGTAGGGCGTCTCGGTGAACCGCGGAAGCGCGGCGCGATCATGCCAGGCCATTTCCTGCACCAACGGCAGCGCCAGGACGCTGTGCGGGGCAACGTAGACAATCTGCATCCAGGCAGTCGCGTCGTCGGGAGCCACGTGGCAGGTGATCCGGAAGTCGGGGCGGACGACCAGAGGATCGACCTGGCAATGTTCCACCCCGAACCGTCCCTGGTTGACGTAGCCGTCGAACGAGGCGGCGTCCCCTTCGAACCGCCCCTCGATCCGGACGTTTCCCAGCGCGTCGGGGATTGGCGAAAGGGTCTTCAACGTGAGGGGCGCCTCTTCGTGGGTGGCGAGCGCTACCGCGCGTCCGCCCTGCCGGCCAAACCAGAAACCGACATGGCGCGCGCCTGCCGGTACATGGTCGATCAACATCGATTGAATCTGACCGCGCCATTCTTCGAGCAACCGCTGGTCGCTCTCGCGCGAGGGAGCATCCCCACCGAGCCACTGGAACCCGATGGTCGGCACGTAGACGCCGCACACGGCGTCGATGAACCGCTGCAGCGCCTCCGGCGGCTGTCCCCGGTGGGCCAGCTCGAAGCGTCCCAGCTCCTTTGCCACGCAGGACATCGCACGCGTCGGCAGCGCTTTCTTTCCCGAGGCCGCGAATTGGGCGGCGAGCGCCTCCTCCCAGGGGCCGCGCGGCGTCCAGGAATCCGCGGTCGCACCGTCGGCCTCGGGTTCGATCGCCCAGCCATCCGCCGGCACCTCTGCCGTTGTGACCGGCGGAAGCTCCGACGGTCTATTTTCCACGGCGGCCAGCGCCGCCGCGCTCGGAAACTGCACGATCGGTCGCGGCGGCGGCGAAGGTGTCCGGCTGCCGGGCTCCGAGCCGAGGCACCCAACCAAGCACCCAACCAAGCACCCAACCATGACCAGCGCCTCCACGACCCACCTCCTCATTCGTTCATCATGCCACGGGTCGCTTCGAGTCGAGCGCCCGTCAGGCCGGTTCGAGATTGCTGTATCCTGTCGGTCATGCGTTGGGCTTCGTGGGTCTTGGCGGCAACGTTCGCTCTCGGTTCGGGTTGCAGCACGCAGACGCTCGGAAATAGCGGCGCGGGCGGGAGCGGGATCGGACCAGGTACCGGCAACAGCGGACTCGGCGGGGAGAAGCGCCCGCCTTCCGGCACGGGTGGGAGCGCCGGCGACGGGCCGGGCGGGTCCCCGGGCGCAGGTGGCACGGTCGTCGGCGCGGGCGGGCTCGGCGGCACGGGCGGAACGGTCGGCACCGGCGACGGCGCGACCGATGGGTCGTCGCACGGCGGCGCGGGCGGTCTCGGTGGACCTTGCTGGACCGATTGCGCGCGGTCAGGGATATGCGCGGCTCCGGGGCAGCCGGTTTGTGGAGGTATTTGTATCGACAGCCCGCAAGCGTGCCAAATGGACTCGGATTGTGCGATCTCCGACGCGGCGACGCGGGGGCCTTTGGTTTGTGTCCTACCGCCCTGTCCCTGCGACAACGAGAAACTGTGCCAGCCTGGTTGCAGCGGCAACGCCGACTGCGATCTCGGGATGAGCTGCGGAAGCGATCACCACTGCGCCCCGAGCGCTTGCACCCCTACCGCGGGATCCTGCCCGCTCGATTTCACCTGTGCCTCCGACGGATTTTGTGCGCGGAAGAGCTGTGCCACCGACGCTGAATGCTCGGACGCCTGCGTCCTCGGTCTCTGCTACAGCAGTCCCGGCACCTGCGTCGCCCTCGAGGTTTGATGGCCGGATCTCGGCTCGCTCGTCTCCCGACCATCGTCGGCCTGCTGCTGGTCGCTTGCAAGGGTCCGGCGCATCCGCCGCCGCTCGCGCCCGCTGGCCCGGCTGTCGCTTCCGTGGCTGTCGCTTCCGTGGCTGTCGTCCCCACGATGGACGCGGTGGTCACCGACTTCCGGGGGGTCATCGCGCTTCTCGCCGGTGACACCGAGCCGGGGGACAAAGCGACGACCGTCGCCTGGCTGCTGGCCGAAGCCAACGACGAGCGGCTGGCCGCGCTCGGCCCGCGCCTCGCCGGAGATCCCGCCGCCGAGGCCGCGTTTCTCGACAAGCTCGAGGGCGATGCGATGCTGCACGACGCCGACAAGCTCGCGTTCCGCGATCAGCTGATGCAGCTGTCCCCGTCGCCGCGCGCCGATCGGGATCGCGCCGCGCTGGCGCAGATCGCGGCCCGCTACGACGCCGAGATGAAGAAGATCTTCGGGCGGCTGCCGACCCGAGGGCTTCCCGACCGGCGCGAGGCCTGGGACGACTATCTGGCCTTCGTGCGCCGCCAGGTCTCGACCGAGGCGCTGATCGCCGCGCACGCCACCGAGCTCGAGGCGCTGGCCGAAGGGGGGCGAGGCGGCGGGGCGCTCCCCTGGCGCGACGACAAGGATCAGGTCACCGGCCTGCGCTTTGCCGACAAGACGGTGTTGCTGACCTTCGACGACGGGCCGTCCGCCCGCCTGACGCCGAAGGTGCTGGAGATCCTGGCGCGGTTCGGCGTGCACGGGGTGTTCTTCGAGGTCGGACGCAACGTCGGCAAGGCCGCAGACCAGCCGCGGCGGATCCTGGCCAGCGGCGGCGCGGTGGCCAATCACTCCTTCACCCACGCGTTCCTGCCCAAGCTCGACGCCGCGCACCTCGGCCACGAGCTCGTCGACACCAACCGAGCGATCGAGGCGGCCTCCAAACAGAAGACGGTGCTGTTTCGCCCTCCCTACGGCGCCCGCAACGAAGCGGTGCTGCAGGCCGCAACGGGGATGGGAATGAAGACCGTGCTCTGGAACGTCGACTCGATGGATTGGGCCGATCCCGTCCCGCTCTCCATCGCCGATCGGGTGGTGAAGCAGGTCGAAAGGAAAAAACACGGAATCATCCTGTTCCACGACATTCACGAACAGTCGATCGAGGCGCTGCCGCTGGTGATCGCCGAGCTGCAAAAGCGCGGCTACAGCTTTCTCTCCTGGGACGGCCGCGATTTCACGGCGCCGCGTGGCGGGCCGGGCGGCGCGGTCGACCCGGCGCCGGCGCCAGCGGCCGCCGAGGGGCCGCCGCCGAGCGCGCTCGGCGGCTTGCGGCTCTACCGCGAGAGCTGGGCGGTGGTGATCGGAATAAACGCCTACAAGAGCTGGCCGCGGCTGTCCTACGCGGTCAACGACGCGCAGGGCGTGCGCGAGATCCTGGTTCGCAAATACGGTTTTCTGCCCGACCACGTGACGACGCTGCTGGACGGCGAGGCGACGCGGGAGAAGATCCTGGCCGCGCTCGGCGACGATCTCGCCGACGGTCGCAAGGTCGCCCACGACGATCGCGTGTTCGTCTTCTTCGCCGGCCACGGTGTCACCAGGAAGCTCCCGAGCGGCAAGAGCCAGGGCTACATCGTCCCCGTCGACGCCGCCGCGCAGAGCTTCCAGAGCCAGGCGATCTCCATGACCAACCTGCAGGACGCCAGCGACGCCATCCCGGCCAAGCACGTCTTCTTCGTCATGGACGCCTGCTACAGCGGCCTGGCGCTGACCCGAGGCGGCGCCGCGGGCACGGGCGGCGATCGGCGCCAGTACCTGATGGAGATCACCCGGCGGCAGGCGCGCGAGGTGCTGACCGCGGGCGGCGGCGACGAGCAGGTCGCCGACAACGGTCCGGGCGGGCACTCGATCTTCACCTGGACGCTGCTGCAGGGGCTGGAGGGAAAGGCCGATCTCGACGGAGACGGCGTCATCACCGCCACCGAGCTCGCGGCCTACGTCGCCCCGGGCGTCTCGTCGCTGTCGCGGCAGACGCCGGTGTTCGGACACCTGGTCGGCAGCGAGGGGGGCGATCTGGCCTTCGTGCTCAAGCCCGAAGACGAGTTCCTCAACGAGGAGTCGCATCAGCTCGATGCGGAGGCGATCGTCCTCAACGCCGACCTCGAGAAGGTGCGCCGCGAGATCGAGGCCAAGCGGGCCCGCAACGACAAGCTCAAGAAGGACCTCGGCGCGGCGACCAGCGCGCTGGCAGAGACGCTGCCGCCGGCGACGCCGGGCCCGGCCCCCGTGCCGATCGCAAGCGCGGTCGATGCTGAAGCCACCAACGAGCAGATTCGGCGCGAGGTGCAGCGCGGAATGAGCCTGTTTCGCGAGAAGCGTTACGACGAAGCGGCCCGGGCCTTCGAAGGGGTGGTCCGGGTCCGTCCGGGGCAGGTGATGGCGACCAACAACCTCGGCTTCACCTACTTCAAGCTCGGGCGGGTACCGGAGGCGATCACCTGGTACCAAAAGACCATCGCGCTCGATCCGAAGCGCGCCATCGTCTACGCGAACCTGGGAGATGCGCTGGCGCAACAGGGCAGGACCGCCGAGGCGAAACAGGCCTACCAGCAGTTCCTGGCGCTCCAGCCCGCATCCAAGCTGGCCGACGGCGTCCAGAAGAAGATCGCGCTCCTTCCCTGATGAGCCACCGAGGCGGAACGACGGCACCTCGCAGCGTGCGCCCTCTGTCCGGGTCGGTTACGGCAGGACGTCGAAAGCGACCCGACTGACCAGCTGGCCCGCTTCGTTGAGCAGGTCGGCGCGCCAGCGGCCGGGCGTGGGGGCAACCTTGGAGGTGGCGATTCGGTAGCCGCCGGAGCGGCCCCCTTCGATGTTGGTGATGATCGGCGCGCCGACGGCCGCGCCGTCGTGGAACCACTTGAAGATCACCTGTTGCCGGTAACGGGCGGGGAGCGACACGGCGAACCAGGCATAGACGCGGTGGGTGCCGCGTGGGAAGGCCTCGGCGCGATCGATCAGGTTGCGGTTCATGATCGCCGTGCCGGCGCCCTTGTCGAGACAGTCGGCGGGCACGGGTGGCAGCAGCGGCGCCGCCAGGACCACCAGCAACGCGACCGGGATGGCGCCCGCCAGGATGCCATCGAGCGCGCGGCGGCTGAGGATGCTCTCCCCGTCGCTGCGCAGCGCCGCCGTCGCCACCGCCGCCGAGAGCAGCGCCGCGATGAACAGCGACACGCGAGGCGAAGCGAACGCCATCACCTCCAGCGCCGGCACCAGCGCCGCGAACAGCACCACCGCCGACCAGATCACGCGCCGCACCGGGTGCTCGATGATGCGGTGCTGGTACTGGGAGGCGAAACAGGTGGCGAGCGCCATCGCCGCCAGCAACAGCGGCACGCCCATGTTCAGCGAGGGGAAGTGCGCGGCGCCGAACCAGATCGGCACCAGGAAGAAGAGGATGTTCTTGTAGAGGACCACCACCGCGAAGGGGGCCCCGACGGTGCGGATGGCGCGCCGCCAGCGCGGCTCCGTGACGCCGGGCCGCGGCTCCGGCATCACGCGCGCCATGATCGCCGGCAAGGTCCAGGCGACGACCAGCAACGCGACCGCTTTGGGCGCGAAGTTGATGTCGTGTTTGTTGAGGACGCGCGACAGCAGGCCGACGCCCAGCGAGATCCAGGGGGCGTATTGCACCACGAACGCCCGCAAGAAGGTGATCGGTCTCGAGATCGTGGCGACGGCGGCGCCGACGGAGAACGCCGACTCGCGCTCGGCCTTGGGCTCGGCGTCAGCCATCGATCCGGTCGACCGGCGCGGGCGCAGGCGCCGGCACGGGGAGCCGCCAGAGCAGCCGGAGCGCGCCGGCCAGCGCCGCGGAGACCAACAGCGCTCCCAGGACCATCTTCCAGATGTAGCGCCAGGCGCGGGTGCAGATGGAGCTCGCCGCGCCCTCGAAAACCGACGGCGCCACCATCGACTCGATGGTCTCCTGCATGGTCGGCCAATCGCTGGCCGCCCCGCGGGCCCGCGCGCGGAGGCCCTCGATGGCGGGCGCCAGCCAGGCCCGGTGGCGGCGGCCGGCGCCCAACGTCTCGAATTCACCGCGCATGAAAGCGACCACCGGCGCGGGGACCAACGCGTCCTCCGCCTTCTGTTGGAGCGCCGCGACCTCGGTGCGGCCCAGGACCTCGGAGATCCACTCGGGTGTCGCGCGCACCACCGTCGCCAGCTCCCCCTCGGAGAGTCGCTTCGCCAGCGGGTACCGTCCGAGCACGCTGGTCCGCAGACCGTTGGCCCGGCTCATCCAGGTGTCGACCGTCGCGCGGACGGCGGTCGACAACGGCCCTGCGACGACGTTGCCGAGCCCATGCGACAGGCCCCACAGGAACCCGGCCCCCGCAAACACCGGCGGCAGCACCAGGCCCCAGATCAGGCAACAGACACCCGCCGTGCGCCGCACGGCGATCCGCTGGGGAACCGCGCCCTGCGCGCGCAAGACCCGGGCGATCAGGAGATAGCCAAGCACGCCCCCGGCCAGAGCGCCCCCGACGGCCCCGCACTTGGCGAACCACGCGACCGACGTGAACGCCATCGAGAACAGGGCTGAGTAGAGACCGGACATGAAAGCGAGACGCGCGCCTGCCTTTGCCGAGGTTCGCGTGCGGCCGTGGCGAAGTCAACGGAGAGGAGACAAGCTTTGCCGATGTTCGTTTCCGACACCGCCGCGCCGCGATGGACCTCTTCGCCCGCGCTGCGCCCGATCCGCTTCGAGGAGGTCGCCGCGACCTTGGACCTGATCCAGCGAGCAATCGACCACGGTTGCTGTGAGCACTACGACCGTGCCCAGCGAAACGCGGTCTTCCTGACCTACGCTCAGGGACTGTTCGCCGAGGTGCCCGGCCCGTTCGAGTCGATCGTGGCGGTCGATGGGGAAGCGCCGGTGGGGTTCGCGCAATTCGATCCCGCCGCGGACCGACTGCGCGCTCTGTTCGTCGACGGTCATGCCCAGCACCTCGGCATCGGAAGCCTGTTGCTCGCCGAGATCGAACGCCGCCTCCAGCGGCGCGGCGGCCGGCGCCTCCACGGCGCGATGTCCCTGAACGCGGTCCCGTTCTATACGCGCGCCGGCTTTCGCCCGTGCAGTGGCCCCGAGCGCCTGACCTCTGCGGGCGTCCCCGTGCCCGTGGTGCGGATGGAGAAGCTGTTTCGAAGCTGAATCGGGGAGCGGAGCATCCAGTTCCAGCCAGCGGGCGGGGGCGACGCCGGCACCGCCGACTTCGACTTCTGCGTCGACGACCTCAGCTTCTACTAGCCCTCGCTGCTCGCCCGAGGGTGGTCCGGCGATGATCGTCTACACTGCGGCACCCACCGCAGGAAGGATTGACGATGTTTGTGCTCGGGCATCTGGGCATCGGGAAAAGACTGGCGGCGCGCCCCTATCGACACTTCTCCCGCCAGGACAAGCGCGCGTTTTTCGTGGGCGTCCTGCTGCCCGATCTGATCGACAAGCCCCTCTACTACCTGCCGGCCTGGCTGACCGGAAAACGGGGCGCCGCGGCGGGGATTCTCTCGGGCACGCATCTGTTCGCGCACACCGGGCTGTTCCTGGTGATTCTCACCGTCGCCGGGCTGGTCACACGGTCCCAGCCGTTGCGGGCGCTGGCGATCGGGGTGGCGACCCACCTCGTCCTCGACTTCGTCGGCCTGTCGATGAGCTTGGGGACGCTGCTTTGGCCGCTCTTCGGGTGGCACTTCCCGGCTTACCCGTTCAAGAGCCTCACCGCCCATCTGAGGACGATCCTGAACCCGGTCACCTTCACCGGTGAAGCCGTCGGCGCCGCGATCTTGTGGTGGGACTACCGCAGGGCCGCCATCGACCAAGCGGACCGCGTCCGGTCGGTAAATCGGCGGGACAAATCGGCGGGACAAATCACGGTGAAGTCTGGTAAATCCATCCCCATGAGCACCGGGAAGAAGCTGTTCGTCGAGGATCTGAACACGGCTGGCAAGCGCGTCATCGTGCGCGTCGACTTCAACGTCCCCCTCAAGGACGGCAAGGTGGAGAGCGACAAGCGCATCAAGGAGTCGCTGCCGACCATCAACTATCTGCGCAAGCAGAACGCCAAGGTGATCCTGATGTCGCACCTGGGGCGCCCCGACGGAAAGCGCGTCCCGGAGATGAGCCTTCGCCCGGTGGCCGATGCGCTGGCGGCCCTGCTGGGCGCGCCGGTCGTCTTCGCCGAGGACTGCGTCGGTCCGGCGGCGGAGGCGGCGGTGGCGGCGCTCGCCCCCGGCGGCGTGCTGCTGCTGGAGAACCTGCGCTTCCACGCCGAAGAAGAAGAGAACGATCCGGCCTTCGCCAAGAAGCTGGCGGCGCTGGCCGATTTGTACGTGAACGACGCCTTCGGCAGCGCCCACCGCGCGCACGCCTCGACCGAGGGGATCACGCGCTTCGTGCCGCAGGCGGCGTCGGGCTATCTGATGAAGAAGGAGCTCGACTACCTGGGCGAGGCGCTCACCAACCCGAAGCGGCCGTTCGTCGCCGTCATCGGTGGCTCCAAGGTGTCGAGCAAGATCGACGTCATCAAGAGCCTCCTGCCGCGCGTCGACAAGCTGCTCATCGGCGGCGGCATGACCTACACCTTCCTCAAGGCGCAGGGGCTGGAGGTCGGCAAGTCGATCGTCGAGAACGACAAGCTCGATCTGGCGCGCAGCCTGCTCGCCGAGGCGGGCGGCAAGCTGGTGCTGGGGACCGACTTCGTGGTGACCGACAAGCTCGACTTCAAGGCCCGCACCGTCGGCGCGATCAAGACCGTCGCCAAGGACGCCATCCCGGCCGACTGGGAGGCGGTCGACGCCGGCCCGGCGACGGTGGCGGCCTTCACCGAGATCTTGCTCGGCGCCAAGACCATCGTCTGGAACGGCCCCGTCGGCGTGTTCGAGATCGACGCCACCGCCAAGGGGACCATCGCCATCGCCGAGGCGCTGGCCAAGGCGACCGCCAGCGGCGCGACCACCATCATCGGCGGCGGTGACTCCGCCTCGGCGGTGAAGAAGGCCGGCGTGGCCAGCAAGGTCTCGCACGTCTCGACCGGCGGCGGCGCCTCGCTCGAGTTCCTCGAGGGCAAGGTTCTCCCCGGTGTGGCCGCGTTGACCGATAAGTGACGACGAGCCCGGCCGAGCGGCGCGCGTTTTCAGTCGCGGTCTTCTGCCGGAATGCTGGCGAGATCTTGCTCGTCCGTCACAAGCGCCTCGATCTTTGGCTTCCGGTGGGGGGCGAGGTCGAGGCGGGCGAGACCCCGCTCGAGGCCGCTCGCCGCGAGCTGCGCGAAGAGACCGGCCTCGAGGGGATTTTCCCAGGTGGCCTGGGCGTCGACGGCACTCCGCCAGGCCTCATCGGCTACGAAGAGCACCCGGCCGGCAGCAAGGGGCTGCACCTGAACTTTGCCTTCGTGGCCGACGTCGTCACCCGCGATCTCGCGGCCTGCGAAGAGTACACCGCCGTCCGCTGGGTCGGCGATCCGGTCCCGGTCGAATGCCCGCTGAACGTCCGACAGCTGGTGCGCCTGGCGCTGGCCGCGCCCCGCTGAGTGGCGCCGTTCATCGCGTGGGTCCTTGCCGGATTGTCGAGGATGAGCAGCTTTGCCGCATGAACAAAGATCAAAAGGGCGGCGCTGGACAAAACGTCAAGGGTCGCATCAAGGAAGCGGCGGGTGTCGTCTCCGGCAACAAAAAGCTGGAAGCCAACGGTCTCGCGGACCGGGTCGTCGGGGCGGCGAAGTATGCGGTCGGGGCGGCGAAGCACCGGGCCGCCAAGAAACTAGACCACTAATCGGCACCATGATCTCGAATTCAAACGTTCTGCGGCGGCCGAGCCGAAGCGTCGTGCTGCTCTCCCAGCTCAAGAGAACGACGCTGCGTCTGGGATCGCTGACCCAGGCGTTTTTCCGCAAAGGGGATGAGCTCGAGGCCAGCGGATTCGAGAACCTGCCGCCTGACGATCCGACGCTCGTTCCGCCCAGGTTGGGTTTTCGCAACTTTGACAGAGTCCCGCGCAATCGCGCGCCTCTGCTGATCGCCGTGCTGCTCGTCGGAGCGGCAGCCGTCAGCGTGTTCGAGTGGCGTGCGGTTCGCGACGTTCCCAACGAGACGGCCCGCGTGGCGGCGTCTGCGCGGATCAAGGCGTCGAGCGAGCTGGTCCGAGTCAAAGCGCTCGTTGGGTCGAGGCACGCCGCGCCGTAGCCACAGATAGTTCGTTGACCCGACGGCCAGGACGCGGTACCTGGCGAATCATGAACCGGCGTGCCGCGATCGCAGCCCTCGCCGCCGGCGGGGGGGCGGCGTTCGGGGCGCGAGGGGCGCGCGCGGCGAAGCCGAAGCTGGCGCCGGTGCTGGTGGCCCGCGAGCGGATCCTGCGGACCATCGTGGGCCTGCGTCCGTTTCGGCCGAGCGGCTTCGTGGTCCGTCCCGAGAAGCTCGGCGACAAGCTGGTCGTGCACAACTACGGCCACGGGGGTTGCGGCGTCACGCTCTCCTGGGGGACCGCCGCGCTCGCCGTCGACGAGGTGCTGCGCGCGGACGCCAAGCGCGTCGCCGTGCTCGGCTGCGGCGCCGTGGGACTGGCCACGGCCCGCCTGCTGCAGCAGCGGGGGATCGCGGTGACGATCTACACGCGCGAGCAACCGCCGGCCACGACCTCCGACGTCGCCGGCGCCCGCTTCTACCCGTTCGACGTCTTCGACAAGCAGAGCGCGACGCCGCAGTTCTTGGCCACGCTCTGGAGCGCGGCGCGCTCGTCGTACCAGGCCTTCCGCAAGCTCCCCGCCGTCGCCTACGGCATCTATCGCTACCCGAGCTACGCCTGCCGCAATACCCCGTTCGCCGCGGAGTCGCTGCTCAACTTCGACAGCCCCGTCCGCGACCTCCTGCCCGGCCTGCGCGATCTGCCGCCCCGCGAGAATCCCTTCCCGTACCCGATCGTGCGCGCGTTCGAGACGATGCTCATCGAGCCCGCGGTCTATCTGCCCGCGGTCCTGCGCGACTACGCCCACGCCGGTGGACGCGTCGTCGTGCGCACGTTCGCGACCATCGCCGACGTCGTCGCGCTCGAGGAGCGCACCATCGTCAACTGCACGGGGCTCGGCAGCGCGACGCTGTTTGGCGACAAGGAGATGTTCCCGATCAAGGGGCAGCTCACGATCTTGCGCCCGCAGCCCGAGGTCGACTACATCACGCTGCCGCCCGACCTCTACATGTTCCCGCGCCACGACGGCATCGTCCTCGGCGGCACGTTCGAGCGTGGCGTCTCCACGCTCGAGCCCGACCGCGCGGCAGAAGATCGAATTCTCGCCGGGCACGCGAAGTTCTTCGCCGGCCTCCAGCGGTAGGGGCGCCGGAACGAGACTCGGTGGCTTTCGCTCTCAACCGTCGCCGTCGTCGTCGGGGCTGCGCGAGGAGGCAAAGTCCGGGGTGCTGGTCGGCGCCGGCGGCACCAGCCCCGCCTGCAGCGCGCGGAGCGCAGCGGCGGGATCGTCGACGAAGGTGAACAGCTTCAGATCCTCCGGGCTCACCATGCCGTGTCGAACCAGCGCGTCGAAGTCGACGATCTCGCGCCAGTAGTCCGAGCCGTAGAGCAGCATGACGATCTTGCGATCCAGCTTGGCCGTCTGCTGCAGGGTGAGGATCTCGAACATCTCGTCGAGGGTGCCGAAGCCTCCGGGGAACGCCACCAGCGCGCAGGCGGCGTGCGCGAACCAGAGCTTGCGCATGAAGAAGTAGTGAAACTCGAAGGAGAGGCCGGGCGTGATGTAGGGGTTCGGCCGCTGCTCGTGAGGAAGACCGATGTTGAGCCCGATGGTCCGTCCGCCGGCCTCGCTGGCGCCGCGGTTGGCGGCCTCCATGATCCCGGGCCCGCCGCCGGAGCAGACGATGCGGTGATGGGCGTGCCCCTCGAGCGTCATCGACCAGGTGGTGATGGCGCGGGCCAGCTCGCGGGCTTCCATGTAGTAACGGCCGAGCGGCCCGTCGGGGAGGATGCGGGCGGATCCGAAGAAGACGATGGTGTCTCGGACCTGCTGTTCGCGCAGGGCCCGCAGCGGCGCCAGGTACTCGGCGATGATCCGCAGCGGCCGCGCGTCGTCGCTGTCGAGGAAGTCTTGATCGCGGTAGGCGACGACCGGATCGGCGGCAGCTTCGGGGGGGAGCTTGGCGGTCATGTCGTTACCCTCGCCGTGAGAAGTCGATGAACCCACGCTCGACGTCGGTGCGCTCGAGCTTGACCGTCACTCGGTCGCCGACGTCGAGCCCCTCGAAGCCGTGCACGATCCGCCCTTCGACGGGCGGGCGCAGGATCCGGACCCAGGTCCCCTTCACCGAGGCGCCCGTTACAAAAGCCTCGAAGGTCTCGCC
The DNA here is from genome assembly GCA_036267635.1 of Polyangia bacterium. GTDB lineage: Bacteria > Myxococcota_A > Polyangia > Fen-1088 > Fen-1088 > JADGRB01. The sequence goes on from DATAVR010000080.1 coordinate 20,332, forward strand.
GACCCGCGCGTGCAAGAGCAGGGCGGCGGCCGACTTTCTCACCTGACGCTCGACCTTGGCGGCGGCGTCCTCGGCGGCGGTGCAATGCTGCGCCAGCGCCGCCAGATCGCCGACCGGGTAGGGCGGGGGCTGGTCCGCGAGCGCCGCCTTCACCAGGCGCTGCGTGAGGAGGTCGGGGAACCGTCGGTTCGGCGCGGTCGAGTGGGTGTAGTCCCGCACGGCCAGCCCGAAGTGCTCGGTCGCCCGCTGGCCTGGCGTTTCGAGGGCGTACTCGCCGCGGCCGAGCAATTTCACCACCGCCAGCGACAGATCGGGAAAGTGGTCGGGGTCGGCCCGGCGGCGCTCGGTCAGGAAATCCTCCAGCGCTTTCGCGTCGGGCTCGCCGGGCAGGTGCGCGCCGTGGGTCCCCGCCAGCTCGACGATCCGCTCCCAGCGCTCCGGCGAGCGCAGGATCCGCCGCACCGACGGGAATCCCTTCTTCTCCAAGAAGCGCGCGGTCGTGACGTTGGCCGCCACCATGAAGTCCTCGATCAGCTGCTTGGCGCGGTTTTGCTGCTCGAGGCGGAGATCCGAAACGGCGTCTCCCTGGAACACCGCGCGCGGCTCGAGGGTCTCCAGCTCCAGCGCGCCGTTCTCATGACGCCGCTTGCGGAGCACCTGGGCGACGCGATCCTGGAGACGCAAGTTCTCGGCCAAACCCGCGACGCCGGCCAGCTTGGCGGGCGGGTCCGCCTTCCCCTCGAGCCAGGCCGCCACCGCGTTGTAGGCGAGCTTGGCCCGGTTGACGACCACCGCGCGATACAGCTCTCCCGCGGTCACCTGCCCGTCGCCGCCGACGATCATGTCGACGACCACGGCGAGACGCTCCTGCCCTTCGTTGAGTGAGGTGATATCGGTGGAGAGCCGCTCCGGCAACATGGGGAAGATCCGCGCGTCTGTGTAGACCGAGGTGGTGTTGGTCCGGGCGTGGTGATCGAGCGCGGAGCCCTGCTTCACCTTGGCGTCGACGTCCGCGATGGCGATCAGGATCCGGGTCGCCGTTGCGGAGATCTCTTGCGCGACGGTCAGCTGGTCGAGATCGCGCGAGTCGTCGTTGTCGATTGACGCCCACAAGAGGCCACGCAGATCGCGGATCTTGGGATCGGCGGGTCCGACGGCGGCGTCGAGGCCGCGCGCTTCCGCCATCTCGGCGGCTGAAAACTCGGGCTGGAGGCCGCGGTCGAGCATCGCGCGCTGGGCGATACGCTGCAGGTCGCTTCGCATCGTGGTCATGGGTCCCGCGACCTTACCGCAGGAAGGCCCTTCGAATCCCGACCGCTACAATCTGACGTAGCTGGAATCGGCGACCGCCGCTCCCGGCGCGTCGAGCTCGCGCAAGAGGCGCGCCACATGGCCGGCCAGCAGATCGATGCGGAGGTGGACGGCCGAGCCTCGCCGATCCCGGGCGAGCTTCTCCAGCCCCTTACGAAGCAAACCGGTCGCCGGCCGTCTCCGGAGCTTCTGCAAATGATGAAGCCCGGCGGCGATCTGAATGAGACCTTGAACACAGATGCGGTCGGCGTCCGCGATCTCGCGCCACACCTGCTCCCAAAGCTCGTGGGCCAGGAAGTACTCGCCCCGATTGAACGCCGCCCGCCCCAGCTCCAGCCTATCGCTACCATCCGTCATCGGTTTCCGGTCTGCCTTCCGCGCATCGTATTCACTGGAGCATCGAGACGCGAGTGCGCAGACTTACCCCATGACGACGACGCACGCCTCGAACACCAAGCTCGGCTCCTCCGGTCCCGAGCTGTTTCCATTCGCGCTCGGCTGCATGGGGATGGGGGCCGGCAGCATGTACGGCGCCAACGACGACGCGGAAGCGATCGCGACGATCCACGCCGCTCTCGACCACGGCGTCAACCTCATCGACACCGGCGATTTCTACGCGATGGGGAAGAACGAGCTGCTGGTCGGCAAGGCCCTGGCGGGCAGTCACCGCGACAAGGCGCTCCTCAGCGTCAAGTTCGGCGGGCTGCGCGGACCCGACGGGACCTACCTTGGCTACGACGCGCGCCCGGCCGCGACCAAGAACTTCCTGGCGCACAGCCTCTCCCGCCTCGGCGTCGATCACATCGACGTCTACCGGCCGGCGCGCCTCGATCCGGCCGTCCCCATCGAAGAGACCATCGGCGCCATCGCCGACATGGTGAAGGCAGGCTATGTCCGCTACATCGGTCTGTCGGAGGTGGGCGTCGAGACGATCCGCCGCGCCGCCAAGGTGCATCCGATCTGTGACCTGCAGATCGAGTACTCGTTGATCAGCCGCGGCCCGGAGGCGAAGATCTTCCCCACGCTCGTCGAGCTCGGCATGGCGACCACCGCCTACGGGGTGCTCTCGCGCGGCCTCCTCACCGGAAGCAAACCGAGCGGCGCCGGCGATTTTCGCGCGCATCTGCCGCGGTTCTCCGGCGACAACGGCGAGAAGAACCGCGCGCTGGCGCTCGCCCTGGCGCGCCTCGCCGCCGACAAGGGGATGAAGCCCGCGCAGCTCGCCATCGCCTGGGTCCGCGCCAAAGCGGCGGCCCAGAATGTGACGGTCATCCCGACCGTCGGCGCCCGCACCCGCGCCCAGCTCGCCGACGCGCTCACGGGTCTCGACGTGACCCTGACCGCCGCCGAAATGGCCGCGCTCGAGACCGCCGTGCCCGCGGTCGAGGTCGCCGGCACGCGCTACGCCGCGCCCTTCATGGCGACGCTCGACAGCGAGAAGTGACGCCGAGCGGCTGCGGTCTGCGGTCTTCCTCTCGCACGGACACTCGCGCCACTTGACGCACATGGCGGGAGTCGTCGGCGAATCCCCTACAGCGCCTTACAGGGATCGGTCGATCTTCACTCTGCTCGACGAAAAGTATCGCCCGGCATGATCCGCGTGGCGATACTCGGGAATTCTCAGATCATGATCCATCGCGCCCCCCGTACTCTTAGGTCATTTGCTCTCGTCACTTCTTGCCTGGCCGCGTTGGCTCTGGCGAGCTGCGCGAGCCCTGAGTCCATTGACGGCGAAGGAGGGAGCGGAGGGACGTCGGTAACCGGCGACGGTGGGTCGACCGGAGGGGGCGAGACCGGCGGGAGCGGCGACAAAGGCGGATCGACCGGGAGCGGTGGCGCGACTGGCGAGGGCGGCGCGACCGGCTCGGGCGGTGTCACCGGCACCGGCGGCATCACCGGGACCGGCGGTGCCAAGGGCGGATCGACTGGCACTGGCGGGACGAGCAGCGGCGGCGCGACCGGGACCGGTGGCGTGACCGGCACGGGCGGGGCGACCGGCACGGGCGGGGCGACCGGCACGGGTGGCGCCAAAGGTGGAACGACGGGGACCGGCGGCACCGGCAGTGGCGGCACCACCGGAACGGGCGGCCTCACGGGCAGTGGCGGCACTACCGGTACGGGCGGCGCCAAAGGTGGAACGACGGGCACGGGCGGCGCCAAGGGCGGCGCGACGGGGACCGGCGGCACCGGCAGTGGCGGCACGACCGGGACCGGCGGCACGCCCGGCACGGGTGGCACGACCGGCACCGGCGGCACCTCGAGCACCTGCACCGCAGGTTCCCTGCCGAGCGGCGGCACCGTGCACATGTCGAAGAGCACTTCGGGCACTGCCGCCGGCCTCAGTTGGTCGCTCTGGACCAACGGAGCCGAGCAAACCATGACCACCTTCAGTGTTCCCGCCTTCAGCGCCGCTTGGACCAGCTCCGGCGACTTCCTGGCCCGCACCGGCCTGCAATGGGGGAGCGGCAAGGCCTACACCTCATTGGGAACCGTGACCGCGGACTTCGCCGAGACAAAATCGGGAGGCGCCGGAGGCTACTCATACATCGGCATCTACGGCTGGTCCGTAAACCCTTGTATCGAGTTCTACATCGTTGACGATTCGTTCAACAAGATGCCGGTCAATCCAGGGAGCGACACTCTCGAGGGGACAGCCAGCATCGACGGGGGGACTTACAACCTCTACTTGCGCAACACGACCGGAACCGGCGGCAACAGGTGCGGCTCCTCGGTCACGAACTGGCAGCAGTTTTACAGCATTCGGCAGACGGCTCGCGCCTGCGGGACAATCTCCATCAGCCAGCACTTTGCGGCCTGGGCCGCCACCGGCAAGATGACGCTGGGGGCGGTGCTGGAGGCCAGCGTTCTCATCGAGGCCGGCGGCGGTACGGGAACCATTTCTTTCCCGACCGCAAACGTAACCGCCCAGTGAGTCAGCTGGGCGGGCCGCTCGGTTTGGCGGTCTCACGCCGGATGATCTCCAGCTCCGCTTCGTCGAACGCGTAGCGCGCGCGGCAGAAGTTGCAGGTCACCTCGGCCTTGCCGTCGTCGAGGATCATCGCCGCCAGCTCCGATTCACCGAGCAGCGCCAGCGAGCCGCCGGCCCGCGCGCGCGAGCAGGGACAGTCGAAGCGAACGGGACGCCGGTCGAGCAGCTGGACCTTGCCGAGGCGATCGCCGAGCACGGCGGCGACCACGCCCTCTCCGTCGCGCCGGGCCCCGACGAGCGCGCGCAGGAGCTCACCGCCGCCGACGAGCGCGCGGGCCTCGGCCACCAGCGCGGCGCCTTCGCTGCCGGGGAGCGCCTGGATGAGGATGCCGGCGGCGAAGTCGACCGCACCGTTTGGCGCCACGAGCGTGTCGCAGGCGAGCGCGCTCACCACCTGTTCGCTCTTCTCCAGGTAGGCCTCGACGTCCTCGTCGATCTCGCCGGTGGCGAGCGCGATCTGGCCGCTGAAGGGCTCGCGGAGGCCGACGTCGCGAATGACGTTGACCAGGCCGACGCGTCCGACGGCGGCGGCGAGGCTCGGGCGCCCGTCGACCGGCGGCTTGAGCCCGCCACTCGGATGTTTGACGTACGCCCGCACCGTGCCCGCGGCCGTGGCGTCGACGGT
>DATAVR010000081.1:0-43619 GCA_036267635.1 Polyangia bacterium
CATCACCGGCACCTTGACGGGGGTGGCGTTCAACGGCCTCTCCAACCTGAGCACGGTGGCCACCTGGAAGTTCACCACGCGCGCGGCCCCGACGCTGACCGCGACCGGCGTGACGGTCGACGGCGCCCAGAGCAGCACCGCCAATTTTCGCACCGTGCAGGGCGCGCTCGGCAGCCTCGCCGCGGGTTTGCCCGGCGCCACCAACGTCACCATCAACGTCGCGGCCGGCACGTACAACGAGCTCGTTCATTACACCGGCCCCGGCGCGACCCAGACCATCACCATCCTCGGGCCGGCGGGAAACAGCCAGGGGGCCAACTGCATCGTCCAGTACGCCAACGGGAACATGGTCAACGGCAGTACGCAGACGCGCCCCTCCGCGTACTTCAGCGGCACCAACCTGGTTCTCCAGAACATCACCTTCAAGAACACCGGCGTGAGGTCGGTGGTGAGCCAGGCCGAAGCCCTCTACTTCGCCAGCGGCTCGGGCTTCACCCTGGCCGCCTTCAACAGCTCGTTCTCGAGCAACCAGGACACCATCCAGACCTCGGGGCGGAGCTGGTTCTACAACTGCTACGTCGAGGGCAACGTCGACTTCATCTGGGGCACCGGCGATGCGGCGCTGTTCGAGGACTGCAGCCTGCACTTCATCAACGACCTCGGAGGCGGAGCGGCCAGCTACGGTCTCTTCGTCGCCCGCACTGGCGCGACCATTGCCGCCGGTGCCAACGGAACGGTGCCCAAGGGGTACGTGCTGTTGAATTCCACCGTCAGCGTCGACGGCAACGTGACCGCCTACTTCGGCCGCGACGCCGGCACGGGCGCCTTCTATGACCAGGCGGCGCTCATCAACGTCGTCTTCAGCGGCGCAGGCCTGATCGGCGCCGGGATCTGGAACGTCACCACCGCGCCGCTCTCCCTCGACGATTCCAGCTACGTCGGCTGGAAGTCGGCCGGCTGCTCGGGGCTCAACCTCGCGTCGCTCACCACCGACCCGAAGACCTCGGCGACGATCGCGGGCCAAACGACCGAGTACGACACCCGCGACCACATCCTGAACCGCGTCGTCACCGTGACCGCCGGCGTGCCAAGCGGGTATCAGGCGGCCGGGACGACCTGGGATGTCTCGGCGCTGGCGACCGCCTGGGGCGCCCCCTAACCAAGTCCCCGGACAAAGAGCTAGCCGCCGAGCGACAGCCGGATCTCTTCCAGATCCTTGATCCGATCGCGGATGGCGGCCGCCTTTTCGAACTCCAGCGCCTCCGACAGCTCGAGCATCTGCCGCTTGAGCGCGGTGATCGTCTTGGGCAGCTCTTCCAGCGCGACGTTGTTGGCCTGCGCTTCTCGCGCCGTCTTGGCCACGTCGACGTAGTCGTCCTGCGCCGTGCCGGTCAGCGCCGCGATCGCTTTTTCGATCGTCTTGGGGGTGATGCCATGGCGCCTGTTGTGCTCCTCCTGCGCCGCGCGCCGCTCGGCGGTCACCTTGATCGCCTTCTTCATCGAGTCGGTGTGGCGGTCGGCGTACATGATCACCTTGCCGCGGACGTTGCGCGCCGCCCGGCCGATGGTCTGGATCAGCGACCGCTCGGCGCGCAGGAACCCCTCCTTGTCGGCGTCGAGGATACCGACCAGCGACACCTCCGGCAGATCGAGCCCCTCGCGCAGGAGGTTGATCCCGACCAGCACGTCGAATTCGCCGAGGCGCAGATCGCGCAGGATCTCGATCCGCTCCAACGTGTCGATGTCCGAGTGCAGGTAGCGGACCCGGATGCCGAGCTCGGCGTAGTACTCGGTCAGGTCCTCCGCCATCCGTTTGGTCAGCGTCGTGACCAACACGCGATCGCCCATCTTGATCCGCTCGCGGATCTCGCCCAGCAGATCGTCGACCTGCTGGCCGACGGGTCGGACCTCGATCTCGGGATCGAGCAGCCCCGTCGGGCGGATGATCTGCTCGACCACCACGCCTTGCGCGCGCGTCAGCTCGTATTCGGCCGGCGTCGCCGAGACGAACATCGCCTGGCCGGTGCGGGCCTCCCACTCGTCGAACCGCAGCGGGCGGTTGTCGAGCGCCGACGGCAACCGGAACCCGAACTCGACCAACGTCTGCTTGCGCGCGCGGTCACCCTTGAACATGGACCCGATCTGGGGGACCGTCTGGTGCGACTCGTCGACGAAGAGGAGAAAGTCCTTGGGGAAATAGTCGAGCAGCGTCGGCGGCGGCTCGCCGGGCGCCCGCCCCGACAGGTGGCGCGAGTAGTTCTCGATCCCCTTGCAGCGCCCCATCTGCTCGAGCATCTCGAGGTCGTAGAGCGTCCGCTGCTGGAGCCGCTGCTCCTCGACCAGCTTGTTCTCGGCCTTGAGCTCGACGAGCCGTTCGCGCAGCTCGTCCTTGATCCCGGTCATCGCCTTGGTGAGGCGATCGGCGGGGGTCACGTAGTGCGAGCCCGGGAAGATCGACACCTCGTCGATCTTGCGCAGCACCTTGCCGCGCAGCGGGTCGACCTCGGAGATGGCGTCGATCTCGTCGCCGAACCACTCGACCCGGATCGCTTTTTCGCGCTCGTAGGCGGGGAAGATCTCGACGGTGTCGCCCCGCACCCGGAAGGTGCCGCGCGTAAAGTCGATGTCGTTGCGCTCGTATTGGATCTCCACCAACCGGCGCAGGACCGCGTCGCGCCGGACCTCGACCCCGCGCGCGAGGTCGAGCTTCATCCCCAGATAGGCCTCGGCGGCGCCGATACCGTAGATGCAGGAGACAGAGGCGACGATCAGCGAATCGCGCCGCGTGAGCAGCGCATAGGTCGCCGCGTGGCGCATGCGGTCGATCTCTTCGTTGATGAGCGAGTCTTTCTCGATGAACGTGTCGGTCGAGGGGACGTACGCTTCGGGCTGGTAGTAGTCGTAGTAGCTGACGAAATAGTGGATGGCGTTGTCGGGGAACAGCGCCTTGAACTCCGTCCAGAGCTGATGCGCCAGCGTCTTGTTGTGGGCCATCACCAGCGTCGGACGCTGAATCTTCTCCACCACCTGGGCCATGGTGAAGGTCTTGCCGCTGCCGGTGATGCCGAGCAGAACCTGCGACGGGTCGCCGCGCTTCACGCCGGCGGTCAGCTCGGCGATGGCGCGCGGCTGATCGCCCATCGGTTGAAGGTCGGTGACGAGGCGGAAGGGCGTCGGCAAAACGCTATAGTGTACCCTGATGTTTTCGTTGCGCGGCTTCTACGCCATCGTCGACGCGACGCCGGCCCTGCTCGACGACACCGGCGCGCTCGAGCGGCGTGCGCGGCAGCTGCTGGAGGCGGCCCCCTGCTGTCTGCAGCTGCGCGCGAAGGAGATCGGCGCGCGGGCGTTCGCCGACGCCGCGCGCCGGCTGCTGCCGCTCTGCCGCGGCGCCGGCGTGCCGTTTTGTGTGAACGATCGGCTGGACGTCGCGCTCTCCGTCGGCGCCGACGTCGTCCACCTGGGCCAGGACGATCTGCCGCTGGCCGACGCGCTGCGGGTGCGCGTCGAAGCGGGCCGGCCCGATCTGGTGGTCGGGTTCTCCACCCACAACCCGGCGCAGGCCATCTCGGCGGCGGGCGCGGGGGCCGATTACCTCGGCTTCGGGCCAGTCTTTGTCACCAACAGCAAGCTCAACCCCGATCCGGTCGTCGGGTTGAACCAGCTGGCCGAGGTCTGCCGGATCGTCTCGGTCCCGGTGGTGGCGATCGGCGGCGTCACACCCGATCATGCCGGCCTGTTGGCCCTGGCGGGCGCCAGCGCCGCCGCCCTCATCTCGGCCGTCAACAGCGCCCCCGACCCCACCTCCGCAGGCCGCCAGGTCGGAGCGGCCTGGACCCGATAGTCAGCCGTTCAGCTGGTGCAGGACGATTTCGGGAGCTTGGCGATCGACTTGAGCTCGCCACGGGCGTCGGCGGCGCGCGCCGACTTCGGGTAGCGCTTGACCAGATCCGACAGCAGCGCCTTGGCGTCGCCGCAGAATCGCAACTGGACGAACGAGAGCGAGAGCTGCCACATCGCCTCCGGGACCTCGGGCGAGGCGGGATAGTCCTGCAGCACCTTCTGGAACTCGGCGGCGGCGTTGGGGTACTTGCTCTCCTGTACGAACGACATCCCGATCGCCAGGTGCGCCTGTGAGGCGCGCGGATCCTGTGGGAAGCGCTGGATGAAGACCCGGTAGAAGCGGCGGCCGTCGTCGCGCTGCCCGGAGCCGAGGCGCTGGCCGGCCTGGGTCCAGAGCTGATCCTTGTCGTTCGGCATCTCCGGGGCGACGCGATCGACGATCTTGTTCTGCGTCTGCTCGAGCGCCGCGAGGCGGGCCTCGAACTGGGTCCGGGCGTCGACCCCCTGTCGGTTCTCCAGATCGACGTTGTGGGCGAGCTCCTCGATCCGCCCCTGGATGGCCTGGATGTCCTGCTCCGACTTGGCCGCTTTGGCGCCGACGTCGGCGGAGTTTCGGGTGAGGAGCGCGGTCGCCTCGTCGAGCACCTTCCGCAGCCGGATGACCTGCTCTTTGTACTCCCGGTCGCGCTTGTCGATCTCGTCGAGGCGCGTCCGCAGCACATCGATGTCGGCCTGCATCTTCTGCCCCTCGGTCGTCGTCACGCACGACGGCGCGGCGCAGAGGCCGACCAGCGCGGCCGCCCAAAACAGACCGAGGCGAGTGTGGTTACTTCCAGCTGAAGTCGACACGGCGATCCTGGGCCCAGCTCGGCTCATCGGTCCCCTTGGCGTCCAGCGACCCGCGCGGCAGGACCGACACCTTCGTGCCGTCGACCCCCAGCCGGCCGAGGTGGTCGCGCACCGACTGCGCGCGCTTCTCGGAGAGCGCCAGGTTGTACTCCTGCGTCCCGCGCGGGTCGGTGTGGCCGACCAGCGTCACCGCGCGTCCGACCTGCTTGAGGCACTCGGCGTCGCGCGCCAGCGTCGCCGTCGCTTCGGTCGTCAGCGCCGACTCGTTGAAGTCGAACAGCACCGGGTCGAGCGAGCACTGCGTGGGCGGCGGTGCCGGCCGCCTCTCGGTGGTGCAGAACCCGTTCACGCAGTCTTCGTTCTGCGCGCAGTCGTTCTCGGTCTTGCAGGCTTTCTTCGAGGTGCAGCTCCCGGCCACGCAGTGCTGGCCGCCAGGGCACTCCTTGTCGCCGGCGCAGGCGCGGCAGCGGTTGGCGATGCACTCCTGGTGGGCGGGGCACTGGGCCTTGCTGCTGCAGTAGCCGGGGATGGCCGAGCACTTGCCGGCCTTGCACTCGTTGCCGGCGCCGCAGTCGTTCGAATCGCGGCACATCTGGCACTTGTTGGCGACGCAGAACTCCTTGGGATGGCAGTCCTTGTCCGTCTCGCAGGACGGATAGTCGGCCTTGCAGCCCGCGGCGAACGCGGCGGCAACCACCAGCAGAGCCAGCGGCACCGACAGCCGAGCCGTCCGGACGGCCCGCGCGAAAGGACGTTGCGTTCGCATGGTTGAGGACCCCCTCGACGGGAAAACCGTACGTTCGCTCGCTCTCAATGTCAACGCGAACCCTGAGGAATCGCCTGGCCGTCCGCCGGCCTGGGCCCGGATTTGGGGGCTCGACCGGAGTGCAAATTCGTTTTGGGCAGCGTCCGTGGTATTGGAGAAGGTCCGGTCGGAAGCCCCCCCACGTGAAGTGGTTCATCGCTCACCTGTCGACCCTCACGCCGCTGGGAGCGTACACCTGGTTGGGCGGGATTCTTCTGTTGTGCGGCCTCGGGCTGCCGATCCCCGAAGACATCTCGCTCATCGCCGCCGGCTACTTCTCCTGGCGGGGGGCGCTGCACGTCAGCAAGGCGTTCCTGGTCTGCTTCATCGCTGTTTTGGCCGGCGATTCGCTGGCGTTCTTCCTGGGGCGATATTTCGGCCGGCGGGTGCTGGCCAGCCGGCTCGCCCGCAAGTACTTCACCCATCGCAGGCAGATCAAGGTCCGCGCCTACTTTCGGAAGTTCGGCAGCAAGGTGGTGCTGGTTGGCCGGTTCACCCCTGGCCTCCGGTTCACCATCTTCTTCACCGCCGGGACGCTGCACCTCCGCCCGCCGGTCTTTCTCATCTACGACTTCTCGGCGGCCGCCTTCACCGTCCCGCTGCTGGTCTACACCGCCTGGTTCTTCGGCGGGCAGATCGACTACGTCGTCCGCTACGCCCGCCGCACCGAGCACGGCATCGTGGTCGCCGTCGTCATCGGCGCAACCATCGTCGCGGTGCGCGCCTGGCGTCGGCACAAGCGGATCGCCGCGGCCCGCATGGCCACCTCCGCCCCCACCCCTCCCTGTTGAGAGCTACCGCTTCGGGGCTGGCTCCTGCTGCGTCATGCAGTGGAGCGTCCCCAGGCCCCAGACCAGATCGACGGCGTGGATGCCGACCACCGCGCGGGTCGGAAAAAGATCGGCCAGGATCTGCAGCGCGCGGCGGTCGTTCTCGTCGTTGAAGGTGGGGACCAGCACGACGGCGTTCCCGACGTAGAAGTTCGCGTAGCTCGCCGGCAGCCGCACGCCGTCGAGATGAAGCGGCGCCGGCATCGGCAGCGGGACGACCCGCAGCGGCTTCCCGTCGGCGGTCGTCATGGCGTTGAGCCGCCGGAGGTTGTCGCGCAGGGGGGCGTAGTTGGCGTCGCTGGGGTCGGCCTCCTGCCCGAGGACCACGGTCGTCTCGTCGACGAAGCGCGCCAGATCGTCGACGTGCCCGTGCGTGTCGTCGCCCGCGATGCCACGGCCCAGCCAGAGCACCTTGCGCGCCCCGAGATGCGCCGCCAAGATCCGCTCGAGCTCCTCGCGCGGCAGCCCCGGGTTGCGTGCCTGGACGTCGTCGAGCAGGCACTCCTCGGTCGCCAGCAGCGTACCGGCGCCGTTGACGTCGATGGCGCCCCCTTCCAGCACCACCCGCCAAGGCTTTCCGCCGACGCTCGTCGTCGGCCGCCACTGCCGGAGCCGAAAGCGGCGCGCCAGGCGATCGGTGACCGCGTCGTCCTTCTTGTGATTGGGGTACTTCGCCCAGCCGTTGAAGCGCCAGTTGGTGATGGCGACCTCGCCGGCGCCGTTCTCGACGAACAGGGGACAGTAGTCGCGCGTCCAGCTCCGATCGGTCGGCGCGCCGACGAAGTCGACCATCTTCAAGCTCACGCCGACGCGCGCGAGCAGCTTGCGGGCGCGCGCCTCGGTCGCTTTGTCGTCGACCAGGATGCGGACCCGCTCGCCGCGGGTGAGCTGCCGGACCACCTCGCCGTAGACCCAGGGGATCGGCGTCAGCTTTCCCGGCCAGTCGCGCGGCTCGTGTGGCCAGGCGATCCAGGTGGCCGCGTGCGGCTCCCACTCGGCCGGCATCCGAAAGCCGAGCGCCGCCGGCGATTCCTCGTCGCGCGGGGCCGGGACCTTCTCAGGGGCCCGGGTCACGATCAATCAGGCGGCGGGTGACATCGCCGTAGGCGTCGATGCGGCGGTCGCGCAGGAATGGCCAGTGCCGGCGGACGGTCTCCTGGTGCTTGCGGTCGCAGGTGACGATCAGCGTCTCCTCTTCGGTCCGCGAGGCCTCGGCCAGCACGACGCCGAACGGATCGGCGACGAAGCTGCCGCCCCAAAATTCGATCCCCCTGCCGGGCGCCCCGCTCGGCGGTTTCTCCAGGCCCACCCGGTTGACGGCCGCGACGTAGACGCCATTGGCGATGGCGTGCGCGCGCTGCGCGGTCTGCCAGGCGGAGGCCTGCGCCGCGCCGAACTCCGCCTTCTCGTCGGGGTGCCAGCCGATCGCCGTCGGGTAGAAGAGGACATCGGCGCCGGCCAGCGCGGTCAACCGGGCGCCCTCCGGGTACCACTGATCCCAGCAGACGAGCGTTCCGATCCGGCCGACGGCGGTGTCGAAGGCGCGGAACCCCAGGTCGCCGGGCGTGAAGTAGAACTTCTCGTAATAGAACGGGTCGTCGGGGATGTGCATCTTGCGGTAGCTGCCGAGGAGCTTTCCGTCGGCGTCCACGATCACCGCCGTGTTGTGATAGACGCCGGCCGCCCGCCGCTCGAACAGCGATCCGATGACCACCACGCCGGCCTCGCGCGCGACCTGCGACAGAGCCTCGGTCGAAGGGCCGGGGATCGGCTCCGCGAGATCGAAGTTGGCGTGGTCTTCCGTCTGGCAGAAGTACTGGCTCCGGAAGAGCTCGGGGAGGCAGACCAGCTCTGCGCCGTCGCGTGCGGCGCCGCGGATCCGCTCGAGCGCGCGCGCCAGATTGTCGGCCGGATCGGCCGAGCAGCGCATCTGAACGAGCGCGATCTTGAAGGTGGCGGGCGACGGCACGGCGTAACTATTGTGCCCGTCCCCACCGACGTCAATCGACGTTTGCGTCACGCGCACAGCAGCTCGATCGTGTTGCCGAGCAGCCGATCCCACACCGGTCGCGCCTCGGTGTAGAAGCGCGCCGTGTCGGCGAGGATTTGCGCCCCGCCGCCCTCGCCGTTGGCCGCGCGCACGAACTCGGCGTCCTCGCGCGCCCAGACGGCGACCGAGGCCGCCTCCAGCTCGCAGTGAAACTGAAATCCGAATTGCCGCCGGCCGAGGCGAAACGCCTGGTTCCGGCAGACCGGCGTCGAGGCCAGGTGCGCCGCGCCCGGCGGTAGGTCGAACGTGTCGCCGTGCCAGTGCAGCACCATCGCGCGCGCGCCCAGGCCGGCCAGCACCGGCTCCCGATCGGCGTCGATGAGGTCGACAGGCCCCCAACCGACCTCGCGGGCCGGCTCGGGCGCACCGGTTGGTCCCGGGCGCAGGTTCGGATAGACGCGGGCGCCGGCCGCAGCGGCCAGCAGCTGCGCGCCGAGACAGATGCCCAGCACCGGCGCGTCCCGCGCGACGAGGCGACGGATGAGCGAGATCTCCGGCGCCAGAAACGGCCACCGGGGATCGCCGGCGTCCCCCACGCCCATGGGACCGCCCATGACGATCAGGATTTCGTCCGCCGCCAGATCATCGGGGACCGGCTCGCCGCGGTAGAGCGCGCGCACCGCGCAGGCGACGTCGCGCGCGGCCAGCATCGTCGCCACCCGCTCGGGCCCTTCGGTCGGCGTGTGTTGAAGAACAATCGCGCGTCGGTCGGTCACGAGCGTAGTTTGGCCCAATCGGGCGGTGGCGCCTCAACGAAAATCGTCCTGCCGGAGGCCGGGTGGGTGAAGCGAACCGACGCTGCGTGCAGGCGCAGCGCGCCCGTGCCCGCGCCGTAGAGGTCGTCGCCGACGATCGGACAGCCGGCCGCCGACAGGTGGGCGCGTACCTGATGGGTGCGTCCTTTGCTCAGGCGAACGCGCACGAGCGTCGTTTCGCCGCGCCGCTCGACGGTCTCCCAGGCGGTATGCGCCGGCAACGGGTTGCGCCCGCCGTCGACGCGCACCCGGGAGCCGCGCCGGCCTACTCGGCCGATCGGCCTGCGCGATTCGCCCGCGTCCGGGGCCGCGCCGACCACCTCGGCCAGATAGGTCTTCTCGCAGTCGGCGCGCGCGAGCGCCGCGCGAAGATCGGTCCACGCCCCCCGACTGCGGGCCGCGATCAGCACGCCGCTGGTCCCCGCGTCGAGCCGGTGGACGAGCCCTCCTTCGCGCGGATCGGGCGAGGCGGCGGCGCACTCCGGGAAGCGCGCCACGATGGCGTTCGCCGCGGTCCCGGTCTCGCCCGCCGCCTGCGGGTGCGACGGAACGCCGGCCGCTTTGTCGATGGCGACGAACGCGTCGTCGACCAGCAAGAGGGCGAGCGGCAGGCCGGGGTCGGCGCGCACGCCCCGCGCCTCGGGCGCCGCGCTCGAGGCCCCTGTGTCCTCGACCTCGACGGTCTGGCCGGCGGCGAGGGGCGCCCCCTTCTTGGCCGGGCGGCCGTCGACGCGCACCGCGCCCGCGATGACCAGACGCCGCGCGGCGGCGACGCTGAGCCCGTCCACCATCGCGGCGACGAATTGATCGACCCGCGCGCCGGCGCGCTCCGGCTCCACCCGAAAGCGCGCCACGCCGCCGCCCGCTACTTCTTCTTGCCGGGTGCCGGCGTCGCCGGGGTTTTGGCGTGCGACAGCTTGGCCGGCGTCGGCGGTTTGCCGCTCACCAGGGCGACCTTCTTCTTGGGATCGTGTTCGGCGGCCGTGGGGGCCTTGCGTCCCGGGACCGGCGCCGTCTTGTGCGTCCCGGCGGTTGCCGCCGCCGCGCGCCCCGGCCGCTTCTCGCCCGGCGTCATTCCGCGCGTCACTCCGTGGGCCGCTTCGCGCGTCGCTTCGCGTGTTACTTCGTGGGGCGCTTCGCCGGTCGGCGAGTAGACGACGATGCGATCCCCTTCGTGCAGCTCGGTGTTGTAGGAGAAGCGGTTGATGCGCGCCAGGTCGCCGGGCGTGAGCCCGTAGCGGCGCCCCAGCTTGGCCAGCGTGTCGCCCGCCTTGGCGTTGTAGTAGAGGCGCTTCTTCCCGCGGCGCGCGGTCTCCAGCTGGAGAAACTCCTCCGACCCGAGCGTCACCACGTGAACCTTGGTCGGATCGAGCAGCAGCACGCCCGCCGGATCGAACTCCTTGCGAACGAAGATCTGCAACACCATCCGTGCGTGCAGTTTCGCGGCGGCATCGAGGTTGTTCCACTCGACCAGCTCCTCGCTCCGCACGCCGAACACGTCGGCGACCTCGTCGAGGTTGTCGCCGTCGCGCGTCCGGTAAAACACCCGCTCGCGTCCGTCGTAGCTGAACGAGCGGTCCGGGACCGCGACCAAGATCGAATCGTCGTCGCCGCCCGACAGGTCATCGTCCGCCGACGCGATCTGCTCCTTGTCTTTGTCCTTCTCTTTCGCGACACCGCGGCGGGGGACCACGATCGAGGTTCCGCCGCGCAGCTCGGCGGTCTCCTTGACCCCGTTGAGCCTCCGCAGCTCCCTAGTGCTGCAGCTGTGCGCGCGGGCGACGTCGTCCAGCGTCTCGCCAAACCGCAGGACCACGGTCTCCAGCTTGTCGGCGTCACGGGTCTTGTCGAAGCTCGCGGCGTAGACAGCGGCGGCGCCGGGCGGCAGCCGCACCTTGCTGGCGCCACGATCGGGCGGCGTGCGCGTGCGAAACAGATCCGGGTTCAGCGCCTCGATCACCTCGGGCTTGCTCCCGGCCGCGCGCGCGACGGTCGCCAGCGACGTTCCCGGCGGCACGTCGACCTCCTCGTAGGCGAACGGCGCGTCGAGCGTGACGTCGGCAAAGCCGAACGCCGCCAGGTTGTGCCCGACGATCGCCGCGGCCAGGATCTTCGGCACGTAGAGCGTCGACTCCCAGGGGAGCCCCGACTCGTGGTGGCAGAGCTCCCAGTAGTCGTTCGTGTTGTAGGTGGCGATCGACCGCAGCACCGATCCGTAGCCGGCGTTGTAAGCGGCGAACACCAGGTACCAGGAGCCGAATCGGACGTAGAGATCCTTGAGGTACCGTGCCGCCGCATCGACGGCGCGCGCGGGATCGCGGCGGGCGTCGACCCAGTAGCTGACCTCGAGCCCATACGCGCGCGCCGCCCCGGGCATGAACTGCCAGATCCCCCCGGCACCGACCCGGGAGCGGGCGCCGGTGTCGAACCCACTCTCCACCATCGCCACGTAGAAGAGATCCTTCGGGACGCCCTGGCGCTCGAAGGTCTTCTCGTAGAGCTCTCGGTAGCGCCCGGCGCGGCGCAACCACCCGGCCATGACGGCGTGCCCCTTCGGATCGTTCTTGAAGTAGTCGAGGTAACGGAGCACCTGCGCATCCCAGCGCACGGGCAGATCGGGAAGCTTGAGGCTGCGCAGCCACTCCGAGTCTGGTGGCGCATTCGCCCCGTCGGTGCGCGCGGCCGGCTGGGGCGAGCGCACCTCCGCGGGCACGTCGCCGCTGCCGCCCCACTCACCGGGAAGCGACGTCGGCGGCAAAGCACCGTCTGCGTCGCGCCCTGCAGGCGCCGTTGCAGCGGGGCTTCCTGGTTTCGGGAACGCCTGCTCCTCGAAGCGACGGATCTCCCGCAGCTCGGGCGTCTCGGTCGCCGCGACGTCGTCGACGGGGGCGCCGCGGACGGCACGCCGCTCCGCCAGGCTCCGGTCGGTTGGATCGGGTGCGCCGGTGGGCGCCGTCCGGGCCGGCGCGGCGCCGGCAGCGGGCGTGCCGAAGGCCAGACCCAAAAGGGAGGAGAGCGCGAACGCGAGACTCGCGCGCGCAGCTGCCGACGACGCCATCTGGGGGGGATCGTATCGGATCGGAGCGGCGGCTTCAAAAATCCGCGTCTTCCACGTTGATTGTTTCATTCGGGGTGCTATAGATCGCGGGTCATGCCGTTCGGAATGGGCTTCGGCGAGCTGATGCTCGTCCTGGTCATCGTGGTTGTAGTCTTCGGCGCGCAAAAGCTGCCGCAGCTCGGCGATGGCCTCGGCAAAGCGATCAAGAATTTCAAACGTGCGGTGAACTCGCACGACGAGATCGACGTTTCGCCGACGGCCAAAAAGACCGAGATCGACGAAGACGCCGGCAAGTCCGGTAAGTAAGTCTGGTAAGTAAGTCCGGTAAGTAAGTCCGGTAGTCCGGCAAGTGGTCCCCGCTGCTCCTGGGAGTAGCTCAGCGGATAGCCGGCAGGGTTGTCCCCGTCTGAGGGCGCGTCCGTGTGATCGCCCGTGGTCGAGCTAACTGCCTGGATTGCCTAGGCGTTTTAGGTCTCAGGATAATCGTTGGTTGTATTACATGATTGACCGGGACATTTGTCTATGACACCCTAGGACAATGACGACAGCACGTACTATCAAGCGGTACGCGAATCGGAAGCTCTACGATACACGCGACAGTCGGTACGTGACGCTCGACCACATCGCAGCGATGGTGCGGGCCGGCGACGACGTTCGTGTAGTCGAGAACACCACGCGCGCCGATCTCACGACGGCCACGCTCGCGCAGATCATCTTCGAGGAAGAGAAGAAGACGCCGCGGCTGTCGGTCGCCGGGCTGCGCAAGATCATCCAGGGCGGAATGCCGGGAGCGAGCGTGCCGCCAGCCGCTGCGCCCGCGGGCGGCACTCCGCCTCCGGCCGCACCGAGCGCCGCGGGCTCAGGCGGCCTGGGCGGCGCGGCAGCCTAAGTCACCGGCGGTCCACGTGAGGCCGCGCACAGTCGCGGCCCCGGCGCGCGCACGGCGCTCGATCAGAAGTCGAGGCCTGCCGACAGGTTGAAGCTCTCCTGCGTGCCGCTGCTGTCGGCGATATCTGCGTTGCTGTCGTGGCTACCGCCGGCCGGAATGAGGTCGCCCTCGACGGTCACGAACAAGACCGAGAGCTTCAGCTTGGCGCCGACTGACCAGCGTTGGCGGGTGATGACGTCCTGCGACTGGAACGTGAAGTTGTTGTTCACGTCGGTCAAGTGTCCGTTGTTCGCCGGGTCGCAGGTTCCCGGCGCCGGCGCGCCCATCGCCGTCATGGACTGCGCGTACGCGTCGCAGGTCGGCGTGGCGTCGATGACACCGCTGCGGGCGTCGATGAAGAGGAAGTTCCATCCGAAGTAGGGCTCGATCCGCGCGGTGCCGCCGATACCGAACGCCTTCGAGATCAGCACGTCGACGCCCCAGACGGTCATGTTGACCTGGCTCGTGCCGAGCAGCTGGGAGACCGAGCCGCGCACCGCGAACGACGGCAGCACCCAGTCGTGAAAACCCTCCTGCAGCGCGAGCTTGGCGTAGCCCTGCATCGCGTACATGTGCGAGCCGAGGATGTCGATCGCGCCGGCGCCGAACTCGAAAGCGGGGAGCGGGAACCAGAGTCCCTTGCGCACGAAGCCGCCCACGGTCGTGAGCGACGAGCTCGGGCGCGCGGCCATTCGGTCGCCGGAGTGCACGGCCTCGATGCCGTCCCAGTAGGAAATGCCGGAGGTGTCGCCGTTGGCTTTCCGGTTGTTGTTGATCGTCGTGATTCCGAGGTCGGCGGAAAATTGGAAGCCGGCGTAGCCGAGCGTATCGGCGGGCGTCATCAAGCGCGGGGCGACCACCACGCCCAGCTCGGACATCATGCTCCGGTAGCGTGACAGCGCATTGGTGTCGGACCTGCAGCTCGCGTCCTGCGTGGCGCAGAGATTGAGCAGATTGAGATCGTTCTGGTCGGCGCGCGCGACCGCCTGCCACGAAAGGGCGAAGCCCACGGCGAGGAGAAGGGGTGACGGACGTCGCCGCCCCCGGAACGGAGCCATTGCCGTGTACGGTACGGTTTGGCGTTCCAGAGTGTCAAGGCGGCTCTCCCCCGGCGAGTCTGCTACCTTCCGGTCCGCCCCATGCGCTCCCGGCTGGTCACCCGCCTGGTTTTGCTCGCCGCCATCGGAGCGGTGGCCGCGGCCGCGGCATTTTTGCCGGCCCGGCGGATGACGTTGCTCGAAGGGGCGGTGGCCGGGCTCCTGGGCCTGGGCCTCGGCGATCTGTTCACGCTGGGCCTCGAGCGCCTGGTCGGGATGCGCTACCTCCATCGGGGGCGGCGCTCGCGCGGGGCGCGGGTCGGGCTGGTCGCGGGGCTGGTGACGATCGGCATCGGCTTCGGCCTGTTCGCGCTGGCGCACGGACGCTCGCGCCCGATCGAGACAGTGGCCGTCCTCGGCGTGTTGGCCGGCGGCCTGGTGGCGGTGGTGGCCTTCCTGCTGCGCACCTTCTCGGTGTTCACCACCGTTTCCACCATGGGGGTCGTGCTGGGCGTGGCGTCGTTGGTGGTGGTGCTGGGGGTGACGAGCGGGTTCGAGCGCGAGTTCCAGGACAAGGTACTGGCGCTCAACGCGCACCTCATCGTCATGCCCTACGGCGACGCCGACATCGACGGGCCCGAGATCGCCGAGATCGAGACCCGCCTCAAGGGGATGCCGGGCGTGGTGCGGATGGCGAAGTTCCTGTTCTCGGCGGGCGAGGTGATGATTGGCCGCGTCGGCGCCAACCTGAAAGGGATCGACATCCAGCAGGGCGCCGACGATCTGCGGCGCTCGCTCACCGCCGGCAGCGTGGAGGCGCTGGAGAGGCCGGCGAGCTGCGCGCTGCCCTCGGCGACGCCCCGCAAGACGACGGACAACGTGGGGCGCATCGCGCTCGGGGCGGAGCTGGCGCACCACCTGCACGTCGGGGTGGGCGACTGCGTATCGATCATGATCCCGTTCTCCTCCGGCGTCGGCGAGGCGCCGATCTCCTACCTGTTCAAAGTGGTCGGGATGTTCCGGATGGGGTTCAACGAGTACGACACGCGCCTCGCCTATATCAGCATCAGCGACGCGCACCGGCTGGCGAACGCGCGCCGGCTGGTGTCGGGCGTCGAGCTTCGCTTCGCCGATCCGATGATGGCGCTCAGCGCGGCGCAGGAGGTCAAGCGCCGCCTCGACGGCCCCTACCGGATCATCGATTGGAAGGAGCTGAACCACAACCTGTTCATGGCGCTGACCATGCAGAAGGTGATCATCTCGCTCCTGCTGGTGTTGATCATCGTCGTCGCGGCCTTCAACATCATCGCCTCGCTCACGATGATCGTCCTCTCCAAGGTCCGCGAGATCGCGATCCTGAAGTCGATGGGGGCGCCGGCTGGGATGGTGGCGCGCGTCTTCCTCATCGGCGGGACCACCGTCGGTGTGGTCGGAACCGGCCTCGGCATCGCCTTCGGCCTGCTGATCTGCCTCTTGGCCCGGCTCTACGGCTATCCGCTCGATCCCAAGGTCTATCTCATCGGCTCCTTGCCGGTGCGAATCGCCGGCGGCGAGATCCTGTCGGTCGCGGCGGCCACCCTCGGCATCTGCTTCCTGGCCACGGTCTATCCGTCGCTGCGCGCGAGCCGCCTGCGCGCCGTCGACGGCCTTCGCTATACCTGAACGACGCTAGAGCTTCTCTGCCACGCCGGGAGGCATTTGTGCCGATTTGATGGGCGGTCCGTTCTTGTCCGCCTCGTACTTCGACGGGCACTTGGCCATGATGCCGTCGGGGACGACCGACAGCTGGTTGTCGGCGGTGAGCGTCCCTTTGGCCACCACCTCGGCGCCGTCCTTGAACGTGTCGGGGACGAGGCCGTTGTAGGTGGCGGTGATGACGGCCGGAGGGCGAGGCGCGCGGCTCTCGATCTTGAAGCGATAGAGCAGCGTTCCCTTGGCCTGCTCGATCGAGCCGGCGACGACGTTGCCGTGGACCTGCAGTTTCTTGCTGCGCCAGGCATCGGCGTTCGACGTTACCTCGTCGACGTGCTTGTAGTACTCGGCGCCCGCTTTCATCGACGAGTTCAGCAGGTAGCCGACGCTGCCGGCGACCACCACCACCGTCACCACGATCTTGATCGCGGCACCGCGGGCGACAGGGGCCGAAACGCCGGGGACGCCGCTCATCCCCGCAAGGGTAGCGCGATGGGGCGCCGATTCAACTGTGTTTCGCTCGCGGGGGCCCGAGGGCAGCGATCTCATGGAAATAACGGCAGAACATCTCCATCCCGCCGGCGGCCTGACCCCAGTCGAAGTTTTCGTTGATGGCGTGATAGCCGTGCTCGGGGAGGGACAGGCCGAGGAAGATCACCGGCGCCTTCAGCAACCGCTGCATGGTGAGCACCGCGCCGATGGAGCCCCCTTCGCGTACGAACGCCGGCTCCTTGCCGAACGTCGCGCGCACCGCCGCCGCGGCCGCCTCGTGGTACGGGCCGCCGATCGGCGCCAGGTACGGCTCGAGCGACGCCTCGTGGGTGACCACCGCGTCGGGGAGCTGCTTCTTCACGAAGCTCTTGATCCGCTTGAAGACCTGGGCCGGCTTCTGATCGGGGACGAGGCGCGTCGACAGCTTCGCCTCGGCGCGGTGCGGGACGATCGTCTTGATGCCCGGTCCGGTGTAACCGCCGACGAGCCCGTGCACCTCCAGCGTCGGCGCGGCGATGAGCGCCGTCAGCGCTTCGAGGTCGTCGCGCATCGGACGGAGACTCCCGAGCTCGTGCGCGGCCGCGAAGCGCCGGCGGGAAAACCCGGCCCGGCCGAAGGCCTTCTTCTCGGCCGCCGAGATCTTCCGGACGCCCTGGTAGAAACCGGGGATCTTCACCTTGCCGGTGCGCGCGTCGTACATCGCGGCCAGCAGCGCCGCGAGCTCCCCGATCGGGTTGCGCGCCACACCGCCGGTCGTCCCCGAGTGGACGTCCTTGGCGCCCGTCTCGAGCGCGATCGTGAACCCCATGAGGCCGCGCAGCCCGTACGAGATCGACGGGTGGCCTGCGGCGGTCCAGATGGTGTCCGACACCACCACCGAATCGGTCGCGAACGGCGCCCGCCGGGCCGCGGCGTCGCCGGCGATCGCCGCCGCGAGGCCGCTGGAAAAATGCGGGCTGCCGATCTCTTCTTCCAGCTCCCAGAGAAACTGGATGTTGACGCGCGCGCCGGTCTCCAGCGCCAAGCGCGCGCCGGCGAGCGCGGTCAAGGCAGGCCCCTTGTCGTCGGTAGCGCCGCGCGCGAACCAGCGGCGCGGGCCGCCGGCCTGGTCGGCGCGGGTCAGCTGGAACGGCGGCGTCCGCCAGCCGTCGGCCGCCTCCGCCGGTTGCACGTCGAGGTGGTTGTAGACCGTCACCGTCGGGAACGACGGGTCCTGGATGAAACGGCCGAGCAGCATCGGAAAGCCGCCGGTGTCGATCACCTCGACGCGCGCGCCGGCGTCGCGCAGGTAGCCGCCGGCCAGGGCGACGCAGACGTCCATCTCGCTTCGGCGGCCGGGATCCATGCTCACCGTCGGGATTCCGACCAGCGCCGCCAGGCGATCCTCGAACTCGGTTTGCAGATCTGCCACCCGCTGCTTCAGCCGCGCGCCGTCGATCATCGTTCGATCTGTACCACCGCCTCGGCCAGAGCGCCGAGCGAATCAGTGTGCGCGCCGGAGCTGGCCGATGAGGTGGGGGAGCTCGGGCACGATCAGCGCGCGGACGGCCAGCTCGATCGCCGCCGGCGAGCCGGGCAACAAGAACACCGGCACGCCGCCGACGACGCCCGCCTCCGCACGTGAGAGCATCGCCGCCGCGCCGATCTGCTGGAACGACAGCAGGCGAAACAGCTCGCCGAATCCCGGCAGGCGTCGCTCGAACAGCGGAGTTATCGCTTCGGGCGTGCGATCGCGCGGCGCAAGACCGGTTCCGCCGGTGATGAGGACGGCGTCGGCCACCGCGGCGCTTACCAGCGACACCACCCGCTCGCGCATCGCCGTTGGCTCCTCGACCAGCAAGGCCTCCTCGACCACCACGAACCCTGCCTCCTCGACGAGGCGGCGCAAGAGATGCCCGCCCTCGTTGGTCGCCGGCGTCCGGCTGTCCGACGCGGTCACCAGCGCGACGCGGATGCTCGAGGCGGGCGGCGCCATCGCCTTGTGATGCCCGCTCGCCGCGCTCTCGGCCATCGTGCCTCCCGCTATCGTGCTTTCGTGCGCTCAGGCGGCGTCAGAGTGCCAGCAGCCCGGCGACCAACCCACAGGCGCCGAGGCCGACCAGGCCGAGCGGCGCTCCACGCCAACCGCGCGCCGCCAGCCGTCCGATGCCGCGCGAAAACAACACGCCGCCGATGACCGGCGCCATCAGGAAGGTGACCGTTCCCATCCCGCTCGTCACCAGCCAGCGTGGGGCGTGCGCGAGCTGCCATAGCTTGAACACGATCGCGAACCCCAGCAGCCACCCGAACAGGAACGTGGCGACCACCAGCGTCAGATAGGGCCGAAAGCGCCCGGATGAACTGTCGGTCGTCACCGGCCGAGCATGGCGCGCGGCCTGCGTTGACGCAAGGGAAGGCGCGTGGCACAAACGGACGATGTCGATGTTGGACGCCGTCAAAGACAAGGTGGTCGGTCAGGCCATGCGCCTCATGAGTGATCCGCGCATCTCGCGCATGATGGGCGACCAGCGGGTCATGAGCGCGGCGATGAAGGCGGTCGGCGTCGGCGGC
This sequence comes from Polyangia bacterium, assembly GCA_036267635.1. Classification (GTDB taxonomy): domain Bacteria; phylum Myxococcota_A; class Polyangia; order Fen-1088; family Fen-1088; genus JADGRB01. Next base: position 18,890 of record DATAVR010000081.1, read on the forward strand.
TCGATCAAGGCCGAGCTCGACCGGGCGACCCGTTTCGCCGCGGGGTTGCTCGGCTTCGCGACCCAGGAGGAGGTCTCGGCCCTCCGCTCGACGATCCAGACGCTGGAAGACAACCTGGCGATCATGGAGTCCAGAGCCGTTCAAAACGGCGCGACGACGCACAGCGCCGGCCGCTGAAGCCGGCGCCTTTAACCTCTTGGCGGCGGCGCGGGTCTCGGCAAGGGGAGCGCGCCAGACATGATGTCCAGTCAGCTCAAGCTCCTGAAAGGCGCGATGGCGGCCGAGGACGACACCCCGGACGAGGTTTTTGTGAGACGGGCGCAGCGCGGCGACCGCCTGGCGCTCGGCCACCTGGTGCGGCGGCACCAGCGACCGCTGTTCGCGCTCTGCCTCCGCTACGTGGGGGATCTCGACGAGGCCGCCGACCTCGTGCAGCGGTCGTTCGAGCGCGCGATGGCGAAGATCGGCGACCTTCGCGACCCGGCGGTCTTTCGCTCCTGGTTGCTGCGCATCGGGGCGCACCTCTCGCTCAACCACCTGCGCGATCACGCGCGCTTCGTCTCCGACGATGGTGAAGACGAGCGCCCGAGCGATCCCGATCGCCCGCTCGCGCCGCCGGCGCTCGAACGAATCGAGGCGGCCGAATCGTCGGCAGCCTTGCGCGACGCCGTGCAGACGCTCCCCACCAAGCAGCGGATGACGCTGGAGCTGCGGATCTACGAGGATCTTTCGTTCCGCGAGATCGCCGCCGCGCTCGACATCAGCGAAGGCGCCGCCAAGGTGAACTTCCATTACGCGGTCCGCAAGCTGCGCGCCACGCTGGGCCCCGAGCCCGACGGGGCTTCGCGCAGAGGGAGGGGACGATGAGCCGGCAAGACGATCAGACGATGCTCTGCGGGCGCGTCTTCGATCGCCTCGTCGAGGGTCACGATCTGAGCGGGGACCCTCTTCTCGACGAGCACCTCGGATCGTGCGTGACCTGCTTTCGGGCGCTGACCGAGCTGCGGGATGCGCCGCGCGTGGCCGAAGCGCTCCGCGCGGAGGCGCCGCTCGTGCCGCGCCCCGAGGATCGATTTTGGGACGAGCTGGCTGCCCGGACGACGGCGGCCGCGGAGGCGGCGTTGCGAAGCGCGGAGGGACCCACGGCCACCGCGGCGTCCTCCGTCCGCGAGCGGGCGCGGCGGGCGTCGGGCGCACGTGTCCGGATCTTTTCTGTCGCGGCGACGCTGGCGGCGGCCGCCGCGGGATTTTTGGTGGTCGCGCGCCGGCCGGTTCCGTCGGCCCCGGTGCAACCGGGCGTTTCGGCGCTGGTGGCGGCGGGCGCGGCGGGCGCAGCGGCCGATCGAAGGGCGGCGGGCAAGAGCGGCCACGACAACGTCGCCTCATCCCGCTCGCGCGGCGACGACGCTGCGATCGACGATGAGGCTGACGTGGCGGATCTGGATCCGGGCGCGCTGCGGCGACTGCTCGATCGCATGCGCCCGCCTGCGCCGGCGGCGCTCACTTCGCCGGGCGGGGCCGAAGCCGGCGAGGGTGCCGACGCGCTGGGGGACGAGGAGGGTCGGATGAACGACGAGCTGGCCGATCTCGACAGGGACGAGCTGCGGCGGGTCGCGAGCTCGCTGGAAGGGGGCGCCTGGTGAGGTCGGTGTACGGGCTGGCCCTGGCGCTGCTCATGGAAGGAACGGCCGCGCAGGCCCAGCCTCATCCGCCGCCGGGCTCGCCGCCCGCGTCGTCGCCGCCCGCGGCCGACGATCACCGCACGCCCGATCAGCTCCGCACCGAGGTCCTGGAGCGGATGCGCGCGTTGCGGGCCTGGAAGATCGTCGAGGCGCTCAAGCTCGATGAGGCGACGTCGGCGCGCCTGTTTCCGATCCTGTCGCGCTACGACGAGCGCGAGATGGCGATCGCGGCCGAGCGGCACGCCATCATGCGGGACCTGCGCGCGGCCACGGAGGCACCGCACCCCGACGACGCGCACTTGACCGCCAGCCTCAACAAGCTGCTGGCCAACCGGTCCAAGGAGCGCGCGCTGCACGACGATCGGGTCAAGGACGTGCGCAAGGTTTTGACGCCGGTGCAGCAGGCCAAGCTGATCCTGCTCCTGCCGCGGATGGAGCACGACTTCGCCGGCTGGATTCACGAGGTCTCGGGACGCGGCGGCCCGGGTCCCGGCGACGAGCCGTAGCCGACTAGAACGTGTAGCCGACGCCGCCGCCCAGGAAGAACGCGTCGTAGAAGCCGCCTTCGATGCGTGCCTCCCAGCCGCGGATGGTGGGGACGCGAAAGTCGAGGCCGAGCTGGACGTTGAAGATCGGCACCGCCGGCGGCACGTCGGCCAAATGGGCGGTGACGCTGTTCGCCCCCGGCATGCACATGCTGGGGTCGCCCGCGTTGGCCGCCGTGCAGCCGGTCAGATTCCTGGTGCGCTCGATATATCCGCTCAGGATTCCGATCCCCACGCCCGCGCCGTAGGAGATTCCGAACCAGTTGGTGAAGTAGTTGTGCCAGAGAAACGAGAAGTCGAAGCCGTACAGGGCGAAGCTTCGGAACTGGAGAAAGCTGACGTCTTTCGTAGGGTCATTGCTGCTCCCCAGCCAGTTTCCGTCGGGCGGCGACATGTTCTGGTAGTTGAACGAGATCGCGATGTCGAAGTTGCCCTTGCGGCGGAAGACCGAGACCCCGGTTCCCCAGGACGACAACGGCACGTTCTTCTTGGTGAAGGCGTTGAGCAGCCAGGAGGGAACGGAGACCCACCGGAGCTGCGCCGCCACGCCGTAAGCGAGATCCGCGGGGCGGGTCGTGGGGAGCTCCTCGCCGAGGTCGACGGGCGGCTTCGCCGTCGGCTGCGCGGCGCCGGTCGATTCGTCATCGGGAGGGGCGGCGGCGGGCGCTTTGTCGGCGGCGGCCGGGCGGGCCAAGGCGACGAGCACGCCGAATACGATCAAGGGGGCGCGGAGGCGGTGGGCCATGCAATCATCTCCTCTAGGCAATGACGGCCGCGATTATACACATCGGCTGTTTTCTCTCGGCATTGGTGGCCGCCGACGGCGGTGCGCCATCGAACGATCGCGCCAAGACGCCGACGCGCGCCACGGTGGAGGCGGCGCTCGCCAAGGGCGGCAGCCCCGCCGACCTGCAGCGCTGGGCCGCGACCGCCGACGGGCTCCTGATCGAGGCGGCGGTCGATGGCGCCGCCACGGAGACGGTCCGGGGACGGGCGCTGGCGGCGCTGGCCTACGCCCGAACGCCGCGGGTGCACGGGTTCCTGGAGAACTTCATCGTCGAGAAGACCCCCTCCAGCGCCGCCACCGACCGGCTTCTGGTCAGACGGGCAGCGGTCGCTCTCGGCTGGCAAGGGGGCCCCCGGGTGACCGAAGTGATCGCTCCTTTGCTGGAGAGCGCCGACGCCGAGGTTCGGCTGGACGCCGCGGCGGCGCTGGGGCTCGGGCGGGCGCGGGAGGCCGAGGCGCCTCTGCGCGCGCGGCTGGCCGTCGAGACCGACGCGGCGGTCAAACGTCAGATCGAAGGCGCCCTCAAAGCCGTGACCGCGTCGCGCTGATCGCGTGGGCGCCGATGGCGGTCAATCGAGCTCGGCCAGGTCGGTCTCGACGAGCAGGTAGAGCGCGCGCAGGAAGGTCAGGCGCTCCTCGGGGTCGCCGAACTGATCCAGAAAGCCGCGCACGGTCCGCTCGCCGTCGAGCATCTCCAGCACCTCGCTGGGGGTCGGCCCGATCTTGAACGCCTCCGGATCGACCCGGCCGCGGCCGGTGGCGAGGGGGCGCAGATCGCCGAGCGGCTCGAAGCGGCTCTCCAGCAGCGCCGCCGGCATGCTCACCACACCGGCGCCCAGGATCTCGAAGGTGTCGAGGCCGAGCGGGAAGCTCTCCTGGCGGTTGGCGACGCCCCGGTAGAAGGCGAAGGTCCCTTCGGTCCAGGCGAACACGTCGATCACGCGGTCGCGCACCTGCTCGGAGAGCAGGCGAAAGACGTCGAGCGGGCGCAGCATCCCGAGCGCAACCAGCGTGTCGCCCAGCTTGCCGTTGTAGTGCGGCAACATGCTGAGCGCGAGCTCCAGGTCAGCGGGGCCGAGGATGCCGCGACCGACCAGGTATTCGCCGAAGCGCTCGCCGGCGTCGCTCGAGCTCACCGATTCGGGCGCGCCGCTCACCAGAAAGATCTCCTTCTGGGCGTCACGGAGCTCGAATCGCAAGAGGCCGGTCTCGTTGGCCAGCGCCAGGTCGCAAAAGAATCGCATCGGCGTGATGACGCTGATCTCGCCGCCGCTGTCCGGCGGTCGCTTGGGCGCCGCCGAGACGAATCGACCGACGTCGCTCTTGGTGTGACCAGGCCGGATCCCGGTGCGGCCGTGGGTGCTGGCGCCGTCGCCGGGGCGCGAGACCGGGGTAAACCGGCGCGCGGAGGAGTGGTCTTCGCGCTCGTGCCATTGCTCCTCGGCCACCTCGAGCGCCGGGCCCGGCGCGGGAGGAGGCGGCGCCGGCGGCGTGGAGATCTTCGGGGCGGGCGCGGGCGGGACCGCCGTGGTCACGACGGCCGCCCTCTCGTCCCCTGCCGCCGGCTCCGCCGCGGCGACCTGCGCCCGGTCGCTGCGGCGCACTGCCTGCAGCAGTTGCGCGGCGGTCTCCGGATCGGCGTCGAGCAGCGTGCCGGCGAAGGCGCGGAGATCGGTCGGTCCCACCCGCTGCCCGGCGGCGAACAGGTAGTCCGCCAGCTCGTCGTGCAGCTCAGTGGCCGTCTGCGGACGCTCGGCCGGATCCTTCTTCAACGCCCGCCTGACGATCCGATCGAGCGCGCGCGGGATCTCCGCCCCGTACTTGTCGAGCCGATCGAGGTGCACGTCGCGCACCTTCAGCAGCACGTCGAGATCGGCGGGCGCGGAAAACAGCCTCCGCCCCGTGAGCAGCTCGGCCAGCACGACGCCGACCGCGAACAGATCGCTGCGGCTGTCGATCGGCCGGCCGACCACCTGCTCGGGCGACATGTAGCCGTACTTCCCCTTCAGCGTCCCGGCCTGCGTCTTCGACTCGCGCTGCTTGGCGTGCGCGATTCCGAAGTCGCCCAGCTTCACGTCGCCCCGCTTCGAGATGAAGATGTTCGACGGCGAGATGTCCCGGTGGACGATCTGCATCGGCTTACCTTCCATGTCGCGCGCGTTGTGGGCGTAGTCGAGCGCCTCCAAGATCTCCTCGACGATGAAGACCGCCAGCGAGGCCGGGACTCGCATACGTTTTTGGGCGGCGATGCGCAGGAGGCCGAGCGCGTCGAAGCCGTCGATGAACTCCAGCGCCGTGAAGTACTGGCCCTTCACCTCGCCGAAGTCGAGGATCTGCACAATCTTGGGGTGGGTCAGCTGCGCGGTCAGCTTGGCCTCGTCGATGAACATCGCCACGAAGCCCGGATCGGCGGCCAGGTGCGGGAGGATCCGTTTGACGACCAGGATCTTCTCGAAGCCGTGCGACGAGATGATCTTCGCCCGGAAGACCTCGGCCATTCCGCCGACCGCCAACCGTTCCAGCAGCGTGTAGCGGCCGAACGTCACCGGCGCGGCCGTCGCAGCCTCTGTCGACATACAGATTCGACTATAGCGTCTCGAACGTCCCGCGCTAACGCCGCTTGTTGAGCGATTTGCGGAGCGCCAGGGGCTCGACCGTCTCGCCCGCAAGCTCGAGGGTGCGATAAGCAGCCCGGCGTGCGCGGGCCTGGCTCTCCTCGGTGGCGGTGACCCCGATGAGCATCCGGGTCCCCTCCTGGTAGTAGCGCCGCTCCTCCTCGAGGATCTCCGAGCCGAGCAGCCGGGCGCTCTCGGCGTCGCCTTTGGTGGCGCAAAACGCGCTGAGCGCGCCGAGCCGCGCCATCGACAGCGCCTTGCCGGTGACGTAACCGGCCGACGACCGCTCTTCCGCCGTCTGCAGCGAACGGAGAAAGGCGAACAGCTTCGAGTAACCGCCGCTGCGCGGGTCGTAATCGAGAACGCCCAGCGCGGCCAGCCGCGCCGACAGCCGCCGGCATTGCCGCGCGCCGTCACCGCACTGCTCCGCCAGCGAGAGCTTCATCTCGAGGTCGTCGCAGTCGGTGACCCAGAGCGCCGCGACCTCCGCGAGCTCGATGGCCGCCTTCAGCGCCATGCGCAGCGCGTCCGCGACCTCGACGCCCTCTTTTCCCAGACCCTCGTTCAGCGCGGTGATGACCCGCTGGATCGAGGATTGGTTCTTAGCGTCAAGCTCACTGACGAAGGTTTCGGCGACGACCATGGTAGGGAACCGAGTATCTCAGACCAAAAAATCCGTACGCGAGACCATCAAGTGGCGGCCAATTCGGCCGATGTACAGATTTGCTGACCCTGCCACAGGTCGGCGTGCACCGCTAGCGTAGTGCGAGTGGGGCATGTCGATCCGCGGCGCGGCTGCAAAGGCGTTGTCGTGTTTGGGATCGTTGCCCGTTCGACCAGAACGCTCGGTGCCTCGGTGCTCGCGCTCGCGCTGGCCTCGTTCGCCACAGGGTGTGAGGGCGAGGGCGCGGACGAGCCGATCGCCACCGGGACCCCGCGCGCCGCTTCCTCGCTGCACGGCGATCTGGTGATGGCCAAGGCGCCGATCGGCATCGCCGCCGAGACCGTCCCCGAAGTGGCGAGCGACAAGACCGCGCCCGCACCCAAGGTCATCTACCTGGTCTACGCCGACGGCAAGACAGCGCTCCCGGCCACCAACTACGACGCCTGCAGCGGCCTCGCACCAAAGTTCGAGTGCGCCTTCGGCAAGACCCTGCTCGACTGCCAGCAGCAGGTGCAGGCCTACCTCGACCGCTGGTACGCCGACTTCAACGTCATCTTCACGCTGACCCGGCCGACGAGCGGCAGTTTTTACACCGAGGTCGTCTCCTCGGGCGGTGGCGCCTGGTGCAACGTCGACAGCTCCGTCGCCGGCGTCGCGCCATTCCTCTGCCAGGATCTTCATGGTGGCGTCGCCTATACGCTGGACGGCGGCGCCAACGCCCACGACACGGCGGTGATCATCGCGCAGGAACAGGCGCATCTGATCGGGCTCGAGCACGTCTCCGACACCAGCGACATCATGTACCCGTACATCTGCCAGGGGTGTGACGGTTTCGAGAATCAGGCGGTGCCGGTCACCGGGGATCGCTGCGATCGGCAAACCCAGAACTCGTACCAGATGATGATCACGGGCCTCGGCGCCTGGGGCGGAGGGCCCAAGCCGTCGGCGTTCGGCTGCATCAACGACACCGCGCCCCCCAGCGTGAGCTTCCTGTCGCCCGGCAACGGCGAGCGGATGGGCCACGACTTCTCGGTGAAGATCGACGCCCACGACGACTGCGATCTGGCGGCGGTGACGATCAGCGTCGAGCCGCAGGGGCTGTCGGCGTCCGCCAGCAAGGGACCCTACGAGTGGGATCTGACCGGAATCGACGGCAACCAGACCATCACGGTGACGGCCGCGGACGGTGCCGGGCACACGACGGTGGCGACGGTCGCCGTGTTCGCGCCGGTGGCCGGCCAGGTCGGCGACAGCTCGACGTCGGCCGCGGGCGCCGCCGGGTGCACGATGGCCACTGGCGCATTCGGCGCCGCCGGGTTGGTTCCGTCCCTGGGGATGCTGCTGCTGTTCGTCGGGCGCGCGCGCCGTCCCCGGGTGCGCCGGCGCTTGGTTCCGGGCGCGCTGGCCGATTTCGTCCGGTCGCCTCAGGCGTGACCGGAGCGGCGGCGCAGCGTCCACTCGAGCGCCAGCAGCGCGAGCCCGAGCAGAAGCAACGGCGGGCGCGACCAGACCTCGACGGTCTGCTGCCGTCCGACGTGGACCTCGCGCGACGGTCGAATCGCCAGCCGCGGCAGCTCCTCGAAGCGGTAGTCGCCGCCGCTCGCCTGCGCCAGCTCTCGCAGCACGCGATCGCGCGCCGCCACGTCGTCGAGCTCCGGCCCTCCGGCCCGCACCACGAAGGTCGCGTCCTGCGCGACCGCGCGCCCGTCGATCGCCGCCCGGCCCGTCAACCGATAGGCGCCGGTCGGAAGCACGCCGACCTCGGCCTGGGCCTCGCCGTCGCCATCGGTCGTGGCGCGCAAGCTGCGGAGCGGCTTCGCTCCCGCGTCGGTCCCCGCGGCGGCGACCTCGACGGTCACCTCGACGTTCGCCGCCGGCGTGTAGTCGGCGTGCACCGCCCGAAGCCGCGCGCTCACCGGCTGGTTGCGCCGGTACTCTTGCCGGTCGAGCTCGATGTGCAGCAGCGTCAGCGCCGGATCGCGCACCAGCCAACGGATGGCGTTCTCCCAAAAACGCTGGAAGGCGCGCCCGTCGTCCCCCTCGCCGGCGGCGAGAAAGCCCCAGTGCCACACCGAGTCGGTGAGGAGCGCCAGCGCCCGCCCCTTGCCGGCGTCGCCCGCCACCAGGACCGGCGCCGGTTTCCCGTCGCTCCCCTTGAGCGTCGGATGGACCAGCAGCGTGGTGGCGTTTGGCTTGGCGCGCGGCACGCGGTTGATCCCCTCGAGCGGCGGCAGCTTCGCCCAGCGCGCCTCGTTCTCGTGCGGATCGAGCAGCAGTGAAGTGACCGGGTGCGTGTGCCCCTCGGCGGTCAGACGCGGCTTGAAGGCGTCGGTGGTCAGGCTGGGGTCGTTCTCCCCTTCCAGCGTCGGCGGCACCGTCGGCAGCTCCACCGGCAGCACGTCGCGCAGCGCCGTCAGGCCGTAGCCGCCGCTGGCGAACGACAGGTCGCCGCCGATCATGGCGATGGCGCCCCCCTCCTCGACGTAGTCGCGCACGTTGGGAAGAAAAGGCTCCACGCCGTAGGGGGCGTAATTGAAGTTCTGGAAGATCACCAGATCGAACGACCGCAGCTGCTCCTCGAAGATCTCGAAGGTGGGGAACGGGATGAGCGAGAGATCGTCGTGGTTCCAGGGCTGCTCGTCGGTCTCGGTGCGGAGGATGAAGAACGACACCAGATCGACGTTGGGATCGCGGCGCAGCATCGAACGCAGGAAGCGCTCGTCCCACGACGGCCGGCCGGCGAGGTGCAGGATGCGGATCCGATCGCGGATCACCTTGAGGGTGAACGACTGCTGGTTGTTGCTGCTGAGGGCCTCGCCGGTCAGGACCGGCGTCGAGATCCGGAAGACGAAGTTGCCCGGGTGATCGGGGAGCCAGTCGAAGGAGACCTTCTCCTCGGAACGATCGCCGCGCAGGATGACGCCGCGGCTGGCGATCGGGCGGCCGTCGCGCTCCAGCGTGACGTCGACTTGACGATCGGGCAGGCCGGTTTGCCGGACCACGGCTTCGATGGTCACCGGCGTCCGCACGAAGGCGAGCTCGTCGGCGAGCACGGCCGCGATCGACAGGTCGCGCAGCGATTTTTCCCCCAGCCCGACGGTGTGGATCGGGGCGTCCAGCGCTTCGACGGTGGCGCGGGTGGTGGCGTCGAGCGGGCCCTCGCCGATTCGTCCGGTGTCGACGCCGTCGGAGATCAGCACCACGGCGCCGAGATCGCGCCCGGCGTAGCGGGCGCGCAGCTCGCCGAGCGCCTCGCCGATGCGGGTGGCGTCCGCGGCGGGCGGCTCGTGCAACGACGCCGCCGTGGCGGGCGAAACGGTCTCGCCGAAGCTGTAAAGATCGACCTCGTGACCGTCGCGCTGCAGCTTGGCCAGCTCCGGCGCGGCGCGATCGAGCAGCGCCGCGGCCCGCTCGGCGCGTGACGGGCCCCCGTCGGGCGGGCGGACCTCCATCGAGCGCGAGCTGTCGACGAGGACGGCGACGCGGTTGGGGACGCGGGTGATCTGCCGCAGCTCCACCGTCGGCTCGAGCGCGGTCAGGAGACAGGCCAGCACACCGGCCGCACGCAGCCCGAACAGCAGGAGACCGCGCCCCGGCCGCTCGTCGGCGAGCGTGAGCGCCGAGAGCGCCACGGCGACGACGGCCGCCGCCACCATCAGCGCGACGCCGCCGCGCCCATAGTGGCTGGCGGCGCCCAGGCCCAGCCGCCAGTCGTTGAACCCGCCCGGCAGGTGAAGGAGGCCGCTCATCGCGCGCGACTCACCGGGTGTACCTGCGCGTGCGAAGGATGTAGTCGATGTGCGCCTGCTCGGTCTTGTAGTCGAGGCAGAGCGCGTACATCACCAGGTTCACGCCCAGCCGGAACGCCTCCTCGCGCTGGTCGTCGCCCCCCGGGATCACCTCGTGCTCCCAGCGCCCGAACCCGTCTCGCGCCCAGGCGCCACCGAGATCGTTCTGCGTGTAGACGACCGCCAGCCGGCGATCGCGCTCCACCCCCTCGAGGTAGGGCGCGGCGACGATCCGCCCCGGCGCGCCGTGCAGCACGTAGAACGACTTCCAGAGCACGTGGCTCTCGGGGATCCGGATCGGCAGCTCGCCGGGGAGCGTCTGGGCCAGGAGCCGGCGCACCGACTCGTCGAAGCCGCCGCCGGCGCGCCCTTCGCATGAATCGATCAGCAAGAAACCGCCGTAGGTGATGTAGCGGCGCAGGTGCGTGATGTCCGCCTCCGACGGCAGAGCGAAGCCGCGGTCGCCCGAGAGCACCAGGAACGGAAAGCGAAACAGGTTGGGATCCGAGAGCCGCAAGTCGGCGGTGTCGGAGGCGGTTTGGACGCTGGTGCGGCGGACGATCTCCCAGGCGAGGCGTTTGAGCGCCGTCGGGCGCGGATCGGGCAGCCCGGGCAGCGAGAGCCGCGCGAACCGAAACAACGAACGGTCGCCGATGCCGCGCGCGGCGCGCGCGTACAGCAACGCCCACAGCGCCGGAGCACCGGCGGCTGCCGCCAAGAAGCGACGCCGGGTCGGAAAACGATTCGGAAAGTCGTTCGGAAGGCGGGTCCCGTCACTCACCACGCGCCCGCCCTCTTCGCCCGCGCGCCCGTTTGCACTACACTGCCGGGCTCATGCGGCTGTCGCCCCTGATCGCGGTCCTCCTCGCTGTGACACTGGGAGGGGCCGCCCGCGCCGCCAATGACTCGCCCGCGTCCTCGTCCCCTTCGCCCGACACGGCGGGGATCGCCGACGCGCCGACGGCGGCGGGTCCCGCCGCCTCGGCCCCGGCCTTCGATCCTGGCGAGGCCAGCGCGCCCGATCCCAAGAAGCGATTCCCGCGCATCCAGCCGCCGTCGTTGCTGCATAAGGATCAGTTCGGGATCTCGCTGATGCCTGGCTCCGGCTACCGCATCATCGCCCCCTACAAGGACCACATCTCCTGCGGGCAACAGACCGACCGCGTCTGCACCGGCTGGATCCCGTTCTTCGTCGACGGACAGGGCTCGTTCGGGTTCGCGCGCCATTGGGACGTGATCGTCGATTTGCGGTTCGGCGTGGCCGCCGACTTCAATGGGTCGCACGAGTTCGCGGTCTCGCCCGGCATCCGTTACTGGGTAGACGCCGAGCTGCCGACGAAGTTCTTCGCCACGTTTCAAGGCGTCTACGATCTGAACCCGCAACACGATCCGGGCGTCAAAGACTACGACTTCGGCGTCCGCAACGCGAACGGGTTCATGTACGAGGTGATGCGCAATCTGGGGTTCTATCTGCAATTCGGCGAGACGCTGGGATTCGTCCGCTGGCTGCGCTTCGAGGTGGACGGTGGCGTCGGCGTCCAGGCTCGATTCCCCTAGCCGCGGCGGGCCAGGCCCGCGCATGATCCGTCAGGGCTCCCCATGATCCAGGTCAGCCGAATGGAGAAGGCGGACATCGACGCCGCGGCGGAGATCTTGTTCGACGCGTTTGGCGTGGTCTACCGCCAGCGCGGGCACGTGCCGCCCTTCCCGACCCGCGACAGCGCGGCCTGGCTCTGCCGCGCCTACCTCGATCTCGATCCCGAAGGGTGCGCCGTCGCCTGGTCGGGGAGTGACGCGGTGGGGGTGGGGTTCGCGCATCCCCGCGGCGCGGTCACCAGCATCGGTCCGCTCGCCTCTCGACCGGGCGCACCCGCTGGGGTGGCGCGCGCGTTGATGGCCGAGCTCGGGCGCGTCGCCTCGCAGTCGAGCAGCCTGCGGCTGTTTCAGGACAGCTTCAATCCAGATTCGTTCGGGCTCTATGCACGGCTCGGGTACGTGGTGGCGGACGTGGCGCCCTACCTGCTCACCGACAAGCTGACGCCGCCGCCCGCGCCCGCGATCTCGGTGCGCGCGCTGCGGCCGGACGACATGCCGGCGATCGAGCGCTACGATCGCGCACGGACGGTCGCCGATCGGCGACGCGATCTGGCGCTGCTGGCTGCCTCCGGCAGCGGGTTGGTGGCCTCGGATCCGGCCGGTGAAACCAGCCCCGGCGGTCAGGGCCGGATCCGGGGCTATCTCTTCTACCGGCCGCTGCCGGCGCGGGTGGTGATCGGTCCCGGCGTCGCCGAGTCCGCCGAGACGATGGCCGATCTCGTCGACGGTGTCGCCGCCGCCTTGCCGGGGCGCGCCGCGGTCATTCGCGCCTCGGCGGCCGCCCCCTCGGTCCTCCTCCGCGCCTTCGCGCGCGGCTTCCGCGTCGACCATCTCGGCAACCTGATGGTGGCCGGTCCGTACACGCCCCCCCCGGCGCAGCTCTACGCGCTCTTCCCGGAAAGTCTATGACCGGGATCGCCCGTTTCGGCCGGCCAATCGTGCTCCGCCGGCGTGGTATGTTTTGGTCGCCTCCCTGCGGGGCTGGTTTCCGGCCGTCGGGTCTTGGTTAAATGGACGTTCGCTGCGATCGCTGTCAGACCGAATACGAGCTCGATGACGCGAGCGTGGCGCAGGGTGGCGCCTCGGTTCAGTGCACCACCTGCGGTCACACCTTCGTGGTGGGGCGCCAGCAACCGGGCGGGACGCCGCCGGCGATTCCCCAGGGCGCTGGTGGCGGCACCCCGACGCCCTCCTGGATGCTGACCACCGAGGAAGGGAAGACCCATCGTTTTCGTGATTCGCAAACCCTGCAGAAGTGGGTGGTCGAGCGCCGCGTGACGCGCGCCGATCGCGTCTGTCCGCCCGGTGGCACCTGGCGGCGCCTCAGCGACGTCGACGAGCTCCGCCCCTTCTTCGACGTCGTCGCGCAGGCCGATCGCGCGGCCGCGGCGGCGCGGGGCACGCGTCCCACGCGGCCGGAGACGCCGCGCGGATCGTCGCCGTCCCGCCCTTACGTATCGGCCGATCTGGACGACGACGATATCCTCACCGGCGGCCAGACGCGCCGCCCGGTCGTGAGCGGCGCCTTCAGCGGCGTGTCGAACGACGACGATCTGGCGCTGGCCGGGATCGGCGTCCGCCACACCGGCCGCAGGCTGCTCATCGGCGCCGTGGTGGTGCTGGTGGGGCTGGCCGGCTATCTCGGCTACCGGGGCACAGGGGGGCTTCATTTTCCCGGAGGCGCGCCGGCGTCACCGCCGACGGCCAGCCCGGTGCCTTCGCCGGCCGCCCCACCCGTCGCCGCCGTTCCTCCGGCGCCCTCTCCGGCGCCCTCTCCGTCGCCCGCTTCGGCCCCCTCTTCGTCGCCCCCTCCGGCGCCCGCACCCGCGGCGGTAGCTCCGCCCGTGCCTGTCGCGCCGCCGCCACCCGCGCCCGCCGCGGCCGCTGCGTCGCCTCCGCCGGCGCCCGCGCGCCAACCCTCGCCGGCAGCGGAGGAGGTCGCTCCCTCGCGGGCGCCGGTCGCGCCGCATGACCTCGCTGCCGGTGTTGACCCCCGACCGCGGAACTACGAACACCTGATCGCCGAGGCGGACCACGCGATCGAGAACGGCCAGACCGCCAAGGCGCAGAAGCTCTACGACGACGCGCTCAAGCTACAGCCGGGCGGCGTCGCGGCGATCGCCGGGTCGGCCTACGTGCTGCTCGACAAACAGAAGCCGCTCGCCGCGATCGACACCTTCAAACGGGCGCTCGGAATGGCGCCGTCGTTCGCCCCGGCGCTGTTCGGCCTGGGCGAGGCCTATCGGCTGGAGGGGGAGCCGGCGCCGGCCATCGCCGCGTACAAGCGATATCTCGAGGCCTCGCCGGGCGGATCGGATGCTCCGGCGGCCCGCCGGCAGATTCGAGAGCTCGAGAGCCAGGCGCCCGCCCCGGCCCCGTCGCGCCCCGCCGAGCTGCCGCCGCCGGCGCCGGCGCCGACCGAGCCGCCGCGCGCGCCATAGGCGCTGGCCGCTCTGGACGACCGCGCTCAGCTCGCCGCGGGGATCGAGGCCTCGATCAGATCGGCCAGCGTGTCGACGATCGACACCAACCCGTCGACAGGAAGCGGACCCGAGACCTGGCCCGCGAAGGCCGGTGGTGCCTCGTCGATCGCCGAGGGGTGGGCCAGCAGGTAACGGGCGGCGTTCCCGTTCCAGAGCGTGAGCACGCCGTCTCCTTGCTGGCGCGCGATCCGGTGGCGCAGCTCCGCGTCGCCGAGCGGCGCCGTCCCGTGCACGCTGAACTTCTGGTCGAAGGTGGCGTCGCCCGTCTTCATGCGGGTCAGCTTGAGGCGGTGCTCCGGGCTGCGCGCCAGCCAGCGCCGGTGGCGCTCGATGCTGGCGTCGGGGGGCTCGCGCCCTATTTGCCCGATGGCGGCGTCCAGCTCGACCAGCGTCCCGCGCCGGCGCAGCAGCTTGACGGCGATCGGGTAGCCGCGCCGGTGGGTCTGGATCCGGCTCACCTCCAGCTCCTCCTCCTCGGCGATCACGGCCTGTGGCGGCGTCCCGTCCGGCTCCGTTCCGTCGCCGAGCGCGGTGGCCAGGCGGCCGACGAAGGCGCGCCAGTCGGCCGGCGCGACCCGCGGGCGGTTCCGATCGGCGTAGGGGGCGGCTCGCAGCTCGCCGAGCGAGACGGCGAGGAGGCCGAGCAGCGACAGGGACAGCTCGACCGGGGAGCCGGCGTCGTACCCGCCGAGCGCCAGCAGCCCGAGACCGTAGCCGCACAGCCGCATCCCCCCTTTGTCGATGGTGAGCTCGACGGTCGCGTACGACCAGCCGAAGAGCGCGAGCACGTAGGCGACGCCCGCGACGGTCCCGAGTGGGGGCAGCTCCATCCGGAGGCCGTAAAGGGCGCTTGCCTGCACGAGATCGAAGCGGACGGAGAGACCGACGATGAACAGCGACGTCACCGCCGCGGCCACCGCCAGCGGCAGCCGCCAGTGCCGCTCGCGCCACGGCCGCGGCGGCAACAGGAACGGCGCCCCCATGGCGGCCGCGATCAGCGCCACCTCTCCCGCCTCCGCCATCAGCGTCGCCGAATCGGACCCCTGTCCCCACCCCACGCCCAGGATCGCGGCGGCGTGCAAGAGGCCGGGCAGCGCGAGCAGCGCCACGCCGACCTTCACCCGGATCTGCGTCGGCGTGCAGGCGAAGGCGATCGCCGTGAGCAACGACAGAAATCCGAAGCTGGTCTCTACATAGAGAAAAAACCGCGGCGCCAGCTGGCCGCGCAGCAGCGCCTGCGCCGAGAAGACAGCGAAGACGAGCGCGATGACGCCGACCGAGAAGCGCATCGCCCGGGGGTAGAGCTCGCCCCGGCGCAAGAGGCCGACGAAGGCGGCCACCAATATCCCCAGGGCCAGCACGGCCGTGAGCTGGAAGAGGAACGGCCCGGAGGCGGCCAGGAAGCTGCTCGTGCGCGATCCGCCGCCCAGGGCCAGCGTGGCGTGCGGGAAAAACAGCCGTCCTGCCAGCCTGTTGAACGCGAGCTCGAACAGGCCGACCACCACCAGCGCGGCCGTCAGGTTCCCCGCGCGGGCACGCGTAGTAGCGGTTTCCATTGAGAGCGCGGGATTATACAGGACGGTGGCTGGAGAAGCGGTCAAGCCTCCGGCAGGAAGGGTCGAAGGAAAGGGGGAGGATCATTGCCAAGCTCCCTGCATGGGCGGGCGTCGATTTCCCACCGATTGTGGTAACCTTCTAACTGGGTTCTCTCGTGGTCAGCGTCACCGCCAGAAAAATCCGCGATCACGGCCGGGAGCGCGCCTCTCTCGGCATTGGGCGGACCTACGCTGGATACCTCATCAGCTATCCGAGCGTGGGGCGGGGCATGGTGATTTTCCGCGATCCCAACGGCCACCGCATGGTCACCACGCCGGTGCGGCGGGTGCTTGGAGACGCGGGGGGCGACCAGATTTACGTCGAGACCGAGAATTCGGTCTACCTGCTGACCTTCCGTGCTGAGCCGCTGCGTCAGATGCCGCACGCCTTCGCGGCCGTGACCGGCAGCCGCCACCGCAAGAACTGAACGGTCCCGCTGGAATCGCGCGGGCGGGCAGGCATGATTGCGAAAGTGACGTCTGACCCGGCCCTGATTAAGCTCGCTCCCCTGGATCGCGCTTTGCTCTATCTCGCCGCATGATCACCCGCGCCCTCATCTTGGCTGCCGGCAAGGGCATTTCGATCGGGGAGGACGGAGTCCCGAACTGCCTCGCCTCGGTCGGGGGCTGCAGCTTGCTCGAACGGTCGCTCGCGTTGCTCGACGCGGTCGGCGTTCAGAAGATTGGACTGACGGTCGGCTACGACGGCGGCGCGATTCGCCGACACGTCGCCGGGTCGGCACGCCTGGGGGCTGCGCTCAGGCGGCGGGTCGTTTTTTTCGAGAACCCAGAGTGGGACGGTCCGAACGGGCTGTCGGTCCTGGCGGCCCGCGCGTTCGTCACCGAGAGGACTCTGCTGGTGATGGCCGATCAGATCGCCGCCCCGGCCCTCCTGCGCGAGCTCTGCGCGCTGCCGGCCGCTGCGGGGCCCACCGTGCTGGCGGTCGACCGCGATCTGCCGCGCGTATTCGACATCGACGACGCGACCAAGGTGAAGCTCACCGGCGATCGCGTCGCCGAGATCGGCAAGGGGCTCGAGCTCTATGATGCGGTGAGCGCCGGTCTGTTCGTGATGGCACCGTCGCTCTGCCAGGTGCTCGAGCGGCTGCCGCGGCCGTCACTCACCGAAGGGGTGGCCACGGCGGCGCGGGAGGGACTGGTCGCGGCGCACGACGCCGGCGCGAAGCTGTGGCAGGACGTCGATTCGCCGCCCATGCGCCTCCACGCCGAGTGGCTGCTGCGCGTCTACGGCGACGAGCTGGCACGTCCGACGATGCAGGCCGCCGCGTCGCACGGCGCCGGCGCGGCGGGAACGCTGGCGCTCATCGAGCGCCTGCTGGCCGAGAAGGATCAACCAGGGTACGTCCTCTTCAGCCCGGGGCCGGTCATGACCTCGGCGCGGGTCAAGGCGGCGCTCGTGCATCACGACGTCTGCCACCGCGACGACGACTACGCGGCGGTGGTCGAGCGGCTGCAGGAGAAGCTGCGGCCGGTGTTCGGCGCCTCGCCGGCGCACGACATGCTGCTCATCACCGGCTCGGGGACCTCGGCGATGGAGATGGCGATCTCCTCGGTCGTGCCGCCGGGGAAAAAGATCCTGGTGATCGCCAACGGCGCGTTCGGCGACAGGCTGGACGAGATCGCGGCGCTGCACGGCATCGCGCGGGTCACGCTCCGCTACGCCTGGGGGACGCTCCCCAACGTCCGCGACGTGGCGCGTGCGCTGGAAAGCGATCCCGACATCGCCGCTGCGGCGATGATCCAGCACGAGACCTCCATCGGGATCCTGAACCCGGTCGGCGAAATTGGACGCCTCTGTCGCGCCCACGGCGTCACGTCGATCGTCGACGCGGTCTCGGCGCTCGGCGTGGAGGACGTCGACGTCGTGCGCGACGGGGTCGACATCTGCTACTCGTCGGCCAACAAGTGCCTGCACTCGGTGTCGGGCGTCTCGTTTCTCTGCGTGGCTCCCGAGGTCTGGCCGCGCATCGCGGGCGTCGCGCCGCGCGTCTACTACCTGGATCTCGGCCGCCACCGCCGCTACCTCGACGAGCTGAGCCAGACCCCGTTCACCCCCGCGGTGTCGTCGTTCTTCGCCCTCGAAACGGCGCTCGACGAGCTCAACGAACAGGGGGGCGTGGCCACGCGCCGCGAGGTCTATCGCAAGCGAAGCCTGCGCATCAGGCGCGTCTTCGCCGATCTGGGGTTCGAGTCGTTCACCAACACCGGCCGGGAGTCGCACACCATCTCGATGCTGCGCTTGCCCTCGGGCCTGACGGTCGACGCGCTCTACGACGGCGCCAAAGCGCGCGGGTTCATCATCTACCGCGCCAAAGGCGATCTCGCCGAGCGCTACATCCAGATCGCCAACATGGGCGAGCTGTCCGACGCGACGATCGACGCGTTTCTGGCGGCGATCGCCGACGTCGTGCGTGCCGCCCGACGCGCCGACGAGCCCGCCGCGCGCCCGGCGCTCAAGTCGGTCTGACTCCATCGGGCGAGCCGCCCGGTCACACCCGCGAATCTCCCAGTGTCGGCGGCCGAGGCGCTACAGGCAGCGAGCCTCGCGTCGAGGGGAAAATGGGACTTCGGGTGGTAACCTCGTCGGCGATGCGCGCGGCGCTCTTCCGTCGGCATGGCGGGCCCGAGGTGATGGAGGTCGGCGACGTTCCCCTCCCCACGCCCGGACCCGGCCAGGTGCAGATCCGCGTGACCGCCGCCGCGCTGAACCACATCGATCTCTGGTTGCGCAGGGGGCTGCCGGCGCTGCACGTCCCGCTGCCGCACGTCTCGGGCGGCGACGTTTGCGGGGTCGTCTCGGAGCTCGGCGCCGGGGTCGCACCGCGGCCGGGCGCGACGGTCGGCGATCGCGTGCTGGTCAACCCCGGGATCTCCTGCGGCCGCTGCGTCGCCTGCCTCGACGGACGCGACAATTTCTGTCCCGACTATCGAATGATCGGCGAGCAGGTCTGGGGTGGCGAGGCGGAGTACCTGGTGGTGCCGGCCCAGAATCTGGTGCCGACGCCGCGCGACCGCATCCCGCTCGACGACGCCGAGCTGGCGGCGCTGCCGATCTCCTTCATGACCGCCTGGCAGATGTTGGTCGATCGCGCGCACATCCGGCAGGGGGAGACGGTGTTGGTGCTGGCGGCCGGCTCCGGCGTCGGCACGGCGGCCATCCAGATCGCCAAGCTCTACGGCGCGCGGGTGATCGCCACGGCGTCCACTGACACCAAGCTGGCCGCCGCCCGGGCGCTCGGCGCCGACGAGACGATCAATCACACGGCGACCGAGCTGGTGGCCGAAGTGAAGCGCCTCACCGAGCGACGGGGCGCCGACATCGTGGTCGAGCACGTCGGCGCCGCGACCTTCCCCAAGTCGGTGGTCGCCTGCGCCAAAGGAGGCCGTATCGTCACCTGTGGTGCGACAGCCGGGTTCGAGCCGGTCCTGAACCTCCGCCACGTCTTTTGGCGCCAGCTCAGCATCCTCGGCTCGACCATGGCCAGCAAAGGTCGATTGTTCGAGCTGCTCGACCTGGTCGCCGCCGGCCGACTGCGGCCGGTCGTTCACCGGGTGATGCCGTTGGCGGAAATTGCCGCGGCGCATCGCCTGCTCGAGTCGCGAGAGACCTTCGGAAAGTTGGTCCTTGTCACCGGGGCAGTCTGATATATAACCCATACGTATGGGTCAGGGTTCAAGCGAGGTCTCTGCGGAGAACCTCTCGCTCGTCAAGGTGGGCGAGCTGGCGAAACGGACCGGCAAGACGGTCCGAGCGGTCCATCTCTATGAAGAGCTTGGCCTTCTGGAGCCTGCCGTCCGCTCCAAGGGTGGCTTCCGACTCTACTCGAACAAGGCGCTCAAGCGGGTCGACTGGATCCAGAAGCTCCAGGACCTGGGATTTTCGCTAACCGAAATCAAGGCAGTCCTGCGGGATTGGGAGGGCTCAGCCACCGCACCCAAGGCGATGAACCGGGTGCGCGAAATCTTTTCCGACAAGCTGCGCGAGACCAAAGAGACGCTGGCGCGGCTCGAACGGCTGGTCGGTGACCTGAACGAAACGCTCTCCTACATGGACAGCTGCCGCTCCTGCGAGCCGAGCCACAACCCGGCCGAATGCGGCACCTGCGACATCCATGGCCACGACGGCCGTGCCCCCTTGCTGGTCGAAGGAATCTCCAAATGACGCTCAAGCTCCCGATCTACATGGACAACCACGCCACCACGCAGGTCGATCCGCGCGTGGTCGAGGCGATGCTGCCGTACTTCACCGAGGTGTTCGGCAACGCCGCCAGCCGCTCGCACAGCTTCGGCTGGACGGCAGAGAAGGCGGTGGAGCTCGCGCGCGATCAAGTCGGGGCGCTGATCGGCGCCTCCGGCAAGGAGATCGTCTGGACCTCGGGCGCGACCGAGTCCGACAACCTGGCGATCAAGGGCGCTGCGGAGTTCAACCGGGACCGCGGCAACCACATCATCACCGTGCAGACCGAGCACAAAGCCGTTCTCGACACCTGCAAGCGCCTAGAGAAGCAAGGGTTCGAGGTCACCTACTTGCCGGTTGAGCAGGACGGGCGGGTCAACCCCGCCACGTTGCGGGCGGCGATGACCGACAAGACCATCCTGGTGTCGATCATGCTCGCCAACAACGAGATCGGCTCCGTCAACCCGATCGAGGAGCTGGGCGCCATCGTCAAGGAGCGGGGCGCGATCTTCCACGTCGACGCCGTGCAGGGCGTCGGCAAGATCCCGTTCGACGTCAACGCCGCGCGCGTCGACCTGGCGTCGCTGTCGGCGCACAAGATGTACGGGCCGAAGGGGGTCGGCGCGCTTTACGTTCGACGCAAACCGCGCGTGCGGATTACCGCGCAGATCGACGGCGGCGGGCACGAGCGCGGGATGCGCTCGGGGACGCTCAACGTCCCGGCCATCGTCGGCTTCGGCAAGGCGGCGGAGCTCTGCCGCCTCGAGATGGCCACGGAAGCGAAGCGGCTCCTCGCGCTGCGCGAGCGCCTGCGCGAGGGGATCCAGTCGCAGGTGACCGACACCTTCGTGAACGGTTCGATGGAGCACCGGCTGCCCGGCAACCTCAACATCAGCTTCGCCTACGTCGAGGGCGAGGCGATGCTGATGGGCCTCAAGGACGTGGCGGTGTCGTCGGGCTCGGCCTGCACCTCGGCTTCGCTGGAGCCCTCGTACGTCTTGCGCGCGGTCGGCGTCCAGGAAGAGATGGCGCATACCTCGATCCGCTTCGGCCTCGGCCGCTTCAACACCGAGGAGGAGGTCGACCACGTGATCGAGATGGTGGTCGGCAAGGTCAACAAGCTGCGTGAGCTGTCGCCCCTCTACGAGATGGCGCAGCAGGGGATCGATCTGAAAAGCATTCAATGGGCGGCGCACTAGCGCCGTTTCGGGCGGCGCACTAGCGCCGTTTCGGGCGGCGCACTGAGCCGTTTCGGGCGGCGCACTGAGCCGCTCTTCGAACGAAGGAAAAGACCATGGCATACAGCGAAAAAGTCATCGAGCACTACGAGAACCCGCGCAATGTCGGGAGCTTCGACAAGGACGATCCGAGCGTCGGGACCGGCCTCGTCGGCGCGCCCGCCTGCGGCGACGTGATGAAGCTGCAGCTCAAGATCAGCGACGCGGGGATCATCGAGGACGCGAAGTTCAAGACGTTCGGCTGCGGCTCGGCGATCGCTTCGTCGTCGCTGGCGACCGAGTGGGTGAAGGGGATGACCATCGATCAGGCGATGGACATCAAGAACACCCAGATCGTCGAGGAGCTGAACCTGCCGCCGGTGAAGATCCACTGCTCGGTCCTGGCCGAGGACGCCATCAAGGGCGCCATCGCCGACTACAAGGCCAAGCGTGCGGCCAAAGCCGCCACCACCGCGGCCGCGACGACGGCGGCGGCCAAGGCGGTCTAGGAGCGAGAGAGATGGCCATCGGAGTCAGCGACAGAGCGGTCGCCGAGATCAAGAAGGCGGCCGCGCAGCGCGCGCCGACGCCCAAGGGGTTGCGCGTCGGCATCCGCGGCGGCGGCTGTACCGGGTTTTCCTACCTGTTCGAGTGGTCGGACAGCGAACCGCGTCCCGAGGACAAGGTTCTCTCGTTCGAGGACGGCACTGTGCGCGTGTTCGTCGACCCCAAGAGTTTCTTGTACCTCGACGGCTCGACCCTCGGGTATTCGACGTCGATGGTCGGGCGCGGGTTCAAGTTCGAGAACCCCAACGTCAAGGGGAGCTGCGGCTGCGGCGAGAGCGTCCAGTTCTAGCGCTTTCGTCGCGCGCGAAAGTCCCAAAGAGGCGCCTTGATCTGCTGGTCGTGTGAGAAGGAGGGGGGCCGGGGGCCGTTCTGCGCGGCCTGCCAGGCGATCCTCCCGCCGGACGCCGGCATCGATCGGTTCGCCGTGCTCGGCCTGCCGCGCAAATTCGAGACGGATGTCGCGGCGGCCGAGGCGGCGTACAAGGATCTGTCGCGTCGGGTACACCCCGATCGCTTCGCCAAGGCCGACCCGCGCGCACGCAAGGCGGCGTTGGCGCGCACCGTGGAGATCAACGACGCCTGGCGGACGGTGAAGGATCCGTTGCGCCGCGCGGACTACCTGCTGGAGCTGGCGGGGTTCGGCCTGGGCGGCGACGAGCGAAAATCGGGCAGCCCGACCGCAGCGACCAAGAAGGTGACGGCGCCGCCGGCCTTCCTGGTTGAGATCCTCGAGCTGCGCGAGGAACTGGGTGAGGCGCAGCAGGCGAACGACGCGGTCAAGGTCGCGTTCATGGCTGGGGAGATGCGCGCCCGGGCGGCCGAGGCGATGAAGACGATCGCCGGTGCGCTCGAGGCCGGCCGCTTCGAAGAGGGGGCGCGCACGTTGATCGCGCTCCGCTACTACCAGCGATTTCTCGACGAGGTGACGGCGCACGAGGAGCGCACCGACGCGGGAGCGGACCATGGCTGAGGCGTTTCTGCAGATCTCCGAGCCGGGCGCATCGCCGACCAAGCGCGCCTGCGTGACGCGCGCGATCGGGATCGATCTCGGCACCACGAACTCGCTGGTGGCGATCGTCGACGGCGGGCGGCCGGTCTGCCTGCGTGACGAGCACGATCGAGCGATCCTGCCGTCGGTGGTCCACTACGCGGCGGACGGGACGATCGTCGTCGGCGCCGAGGCGCATGATCGGCTGGCGCCCGAGTTTCCGCGCGACACCATCGCCTCGGTGAAGCGCTTCATGGGGCGCGGGCCGGGCGACGCCGAGGCGACGCGCAAGCTCACCCCGTACCAGTTCGCGCCGCCGGCCGGCGACGGCAACGTCGTGCGCTTCGCGGTGGCGGGCGGAGCGGGAGGCCGCGCCGTCACGCCGATGGAGGTCTCGGCAGAGATTCTCAAGGCGCTCAAGGCGCGCGCGGAGAGCGAGCTCGGCGGCCCGCTCGGGGGCGCGGTGATCACCGTCCCGGCCTACTTCGACGACGGCCAGCGGCAGGCGACGCGCGACGCGGGACGTCTGGCGGGGCTCGAGGTCCTGCGCCTCATCAACGAGCCGACCGCGGCGGCGATCGCTTACGGGCTCGACAAGCAGGCCGAGGGGACTTTTGCCGTCTTCGATCTGGGCGGCGGCACCTTCGACATCTCGATCTTGAAGCTGGAAGACGGCGTGTTCGAGGTGAAGGCGACGGGCGGCGACTCGGCGCTGGGCGGCGACGACTTCGATCGCGCGATCGCCGACGCGCTGCTGGCGAAGTGGAACTTGACGGACGCGGCGACGGGCGACCCGCGCCTGATCCGGCGGGTTCTCGACGCGGCCCGGGCGATCAAGGAAACGCTGACGGTGGAGGCGGAGGCGGCGATCGAGATCGCGGTCGCCGATGGAAAACGCACCGCCCACTTGACCCGCACGGAGATGGAGCTCTTGGTCGAGCCGGTGCTCATGCGCTGCGCCGGGCCCGTCCGTCGGGCGCTCAAGGACGCCGCGATCGAGCCGGCGGCGCTCTCGGGCGTGATTCTGGTCGGTGGCGCCACGCGCATGCCGCTCGTGCGCCAGTTCGTGGAGAAGCTGTTCGGGCGGCCGCCGCTCGCCGACATCGACCCCGACGAGGTCGTGGCGCTCGGCGCGGCGGTGCAAGCGGACGTGCTGGCCGGCGGCGCGGGCCAGGGAGACATGCTGCTGCTCGACGTGGTGCCGCTGTCGCTCGGGCTCGAGACGATGGGGGGGGTGGTCGAGAAGATCATCCACCGCAACACCACCGTCCCCTGCGGCGCGACGCAGACGTTCACGACCTTCGCTGACCGCCAGACCGGCTTCGATTTGAAGGTCGTCCAAGGGGAGCGGGAGCTGGCGGAGCAATGTCGATCGCTGGCGCAGTTCACGCTCAAGGGGATCCCGCCGATGCCGGCCGGGATGGCGCGGCTGGAGGTCACGTTCACCGTAGACGCCGACGGCATCCTGCGCGTCTCGGCGCGCGAAGAGACGACCGGAATAGAGACGAAGATCGAGGTCAAGCCGAGCTACGGCCTCACCGACGAGGAGGTCGAGCGGATGCTGCTCGATTCGTTCGCCCACGCCGAGGAGGACGTTCAGGTTCGCCTGCTCACCGAGCAGCAGGTGGAGGCTGATCGGATCGCGGCCGCGGCCCGGTCGGCGATGGCCGACAGTGCTGATCTATTGACGCCGGAGGACCGCACGGCGATCGACGCCGCGCTGGCCGCGCTGGCGACCGCGCGCGCGGGGAA
Organism: Polyangia bacterium; assembly: GCA_036267635.1. Taxonomy (GTDB): domain Bacteria; phylum Myxococcota_A; class Polyangia; order Fen-1088; family Fen-1088; genus JADGRB01. The sequence goes on from DATAVR010000081.1 coordinate 43,367, forward strand.
GGACCACCACGCGATCCGCGCGGCGGTCGAAGCGGTCGATGGGGCGTCGAAAGACTTTGCCGCCCGTCGGATGAACGAAGCCTTCGATCGGGGGCTGCGTGGCAGAGACGTGGCGGCGGTCGAGGCGAAGGCCGACGAGACAGTGCCCAAAAAACGCCACGGCGGGCATGCCGGCCACGGCGGGCATTCCCACTAGGCGAGATCGAGAGGAACGAGCAACATGCCCAAGGTCAGGTTCGAGCCGGATGGAATC
>DATAVR010000082.1:0-41260 GCA_036267635.1 Polyangia bacterium
CGTGATGTTGCTGCTCCCGCCGGAGGTGACGTCGAAGAGCTGCGAGCTGGTGGCCGCCCCCGTCACCGTGACCTCGATGCAGCTGACGTCGCTCGGCACGTTGGTGACGGCCAGGATCAGCTGCGCCGATTGCGGAGTCGACGTGTCACCCGACGTCTCGGGCGTTGCCGGACGGCAGCCCGCAAGGACCATCGCTCCCAGTCCAGACACCAGCACGAAGAACCGACCGATCGAACGACGCGCGAAAGTCGAAGCCATAGAATCCTCCCCTGTGAACAAACTGCTCCTGTGAAAACGGCGAGATAGTGCCAGGGAGGTCTGCCCCGCTCAATCTGAATCGTCTACGCGGCTCAGGTAGATCAGGCAGGCGCAGTCATCGACGTCGACTTGAACGGCCCGCGTGACGATCGCCGGGATCTGCGCGGCGCGCCGCTGCGTTTCTTCTTAAGAGGTCTGACGAGGGTGCTCCTGGCGGCCGTATCCGCACGAGACGCGCCAGCGAAACATGCTCGAATCGTATCCGGGACGACAGCGCCCGCGCGACCGCAGGATTCTCATCTTCGAAGCGTGCGCGGCCGGTGGTGGGGGCCGCGTGGCCGCCGCATCCCACGACGCGAGACCGCGGCGCGTTTGACGGGGCGTGGCCGGGGCGCGCATCATTGATGGTCAGCTCGAACGAGGGGGCGTCGATGCAGTGTCCCAGATGCGGGCTCATGAGCCCGGAGACAGCGACCGAGTGCGACTGTAGGTACGACTTCCAAGCGGGCGCGCTCGCGGTGGGGACGCCGCGAGCCTTGGCGCTCCCGCGGGCGACGCTGATCGAACGGTTTCAAGCGCATTTCATCGATTCGGCGGTGTCGTGCGGCGGGGCGGTTCTCGGCGCGCACATCGGGACATCGCTTGGCGTGGGCGCGACGCCCGCGGTGGTGATGTTCGTCGGCTATCTGCTCTTCTCGGACGGCCTTGGCGAGGGGCAGAGCTTCGGCAAGAAGATGGTCAAGATCGCCGTCGTCGATCAGAGCACCGGAGCGCCTTGCACCTACGGGCGCTCGCTGTTGCGAAACCTGGTCAGAATGCTCGGCGTGTTCGACTGGGCCTTCGCGCTCGGCGAGCGACGCCAGCGGCTCGGCGACAAGGCGGCGAACACAATCGTCGTCAAGCTGCGCGCGTAGCGCACGCTCGCGCTATTCGACTCGGGCGGGGCGAAAGAGGCGATCCGGGCTTGGGCGCTTCTCGACGTGCCCAGCACGCGTCAGCGCCCGCTCGAGACCGGTCCGCAACCGGCCTTCAATCGTTCGAACGACCTGGCGGCCGACGCCGAGCTCGGCGGCCGCCTCGCGTTGGGAGAGCCCACGGACGTACAGGGCCTCGTATCCGCGGCGCTCCTCAGCGCTCATGGCGCCGATGAAGCGTTCGACGACCGCCACGACGTCGGCGCCTCCCCATTGGTCGTCCTCTCGGGTGATCTCCTCGCTGCGAATCATTAGATGTTCAGCCAGCCGGTCGTCGTCGACCAGCACGTGGCGTCTCCGGGCGCGCCAGTGATCGACGGCCACGTGCCGCGCGATCTGGAGCAGGTACGGACGGAGCTCGCGCTGGTCGTCGAACCGCTGCCGTGCCTCGGGCGCGAACGCCTTGGCGAACACCTCTTGAACTACGTCCGCCAAGTCGTTGTCGAGCTGGTCGTATGGCCCGGCTGACGCCGCACAGGCCCTGAGAACCGCGCGCGCCGTGCGGACCACCTCGTTGACGTGCGCGCGATACACGGACGCCAGGGCGCCGGCCTCACCCGCTCGAAACCGCTCCGAGAGACCCCCATCCTTTGCCAACGACATCAACCCTCCCCAGCGCGAGTTCCTTAGCACCGCCTGCCTCGGGTTGTCGAGAATTCCTGCGAGCCGACGAGTGTCTGCTCTTCGTCGACGACGGATGGCCGTCACATCCAAAGCTCAGACCGAGCATCGCAGACGGGAGTGATATTACCGTAACCATTCGCATCGTTGTGCCGTGGACTTGGTTGAAGTTTGGTCAACCCACAACGAGCACAGGTCCGTATAGAACATTGCCTGCCGTGAACCGCGTGCAGGAACCGACAGAAAGAAGGAGCGGGAATGACGAATAGATGGAAGTACGGTCTCTTGACGGGAGCACTCCTCCTGGGAGCGGCATCGGCCGCCCACGCGCAGATACTACCGGGCGACGTCGCGGTGACTCTGAATCCCAACAGCCTGGTGTCGCTGACCATAAACGGTGCCAGCAGCGCCCTGAGCCTCACGGGGAGCAGCGCATCGATTGCGTTGGTCCAGCCGGGGTGTGTCGCTTCGACGAGCGCCATAGGCTGCCTGGCCCAGATACAGCAATTTACGGTCTCATTGTCGTCATTCTCAATGAACACGACCGTCGGTCATTTCGACGTTACCAATCCGAGCGTGACGCTGGGAGGCCCGACCGTGGTGAGGGACAACGGTTCCGGGTTCATGCTCCCCGCGGGGACGAATATGGCCTTCTCCGCGACGGTTGCTGCCACTCTGAACAATGGGCACACGCTGTCGCCGACGCCGACCACGCAGATGACGCCGCTCAGCGCGGCGGCCGTCTTCACCCTGTCGACCGCCACGCAAGATCTGGCGATCGACGGGTCGTTCCCATTCCAGGTCACCGGCCCGCAAGGCGATGTCGTCACCGGGACGGTGACGATCATGGCGACGGCGGCGAAGCCTTTCGTGAACACACCACCCACGGCGAACGCGGGACCGGACCAGACCGTGAGCTGCGGACAGCAGGTCACCCTCAACGGCTCGGCGAGCACCGACCTGGAAAACAACATCGCCAGGTACCTCTGGCTGGCGAACGGCAGCGTGATCGCGACCGGAGCGGTCGCGCACGTGAGCCTGCCGGCGGGGGTGACGACCGTCGAGCTGAACGTGCAGGATGCGTTCACCGCGTCCGGGGTCGACCTGGTACAGGTCACCGTACAGGACGCTCCGCCCGTCTTCACCTTCGTCCCGCCGCCGTTCCAGGTGTCGGGATGTGGGGCGCTCAACATCGGGCAGGCCCTGGCTACCTCAGCCTGCGGTCCGGTGACGATCACGAACGATGCGCCGGCCTCGTTCCCGGTCGGACAGAGAGTCGTGACCTGGACCGCGACCAGCCCTTCGGGACTGACCGCGCACGCGACGGAGCAGGTGACTGTCTTCCTCGGTGACGATCCGAAATGCTGTCCGCCCGGCACCCACGTGATCATCGGGACCTCGAACAACGACACCCTGACCGGAACCGCAGGTGCCGATTGTATCCTCGGCCTCGGTGGTCAAGACACGATCAACGGTCTCGGCGGCAACGACATCATCAGCGGTGGTGACGGCAACGACATCATCCACGGTGGCGACGGTGACGACCTGATCTCGGGAGGTACCGGGCAGGATCAGCTGTTCGGCGACGCCGGAAACGACACCCTGTACGGGGACGACGGCGACGATCACGTCGACGGCGGCGACGGCAACGACATCCTCTTCGGCGGGCAAGGGCAGGACACGCTGATCTGCGGCGCGGGCACCAATCAGGCCTTCGGCGGAGTCGGTGATGACACGCTCGACGGCGGTCCCGGCAACGACATCCTCGACGGCGGCCCGGATCACAACACCTGCGTCGGCGGCGGCGGCAACGATCAATTCATTTCTTGCACCACGGTGCGCTGAGGACCTGTCATGACAAACTCTATCAAGATCCAACGGCCTCGCGTTCTCCTGGCCCTCCTGGGACTCATTGTCGCAATAGGCTCCGCCGGGTGCGGCGTAGTCGGCGGTCACTGCGGCCCTAGTCCCGCGACCGCCTGCGAGTGCATATGCACCAGCACCGGCGCAGCTCAGTTCTGCGGGAGTCAGACCGACCTTGCAGGTTCGCAGGCCTGCGAGAATGACTGCCAGAAGATGAGCATTTCGACTTCCGTGTGCAATGACGGCAGCGACCACGAGGTGCTCCCACCGCAGACCAATCCGCCTGCCTGTGCGGCTGGCCAGACATTCGCGCAGTGGGTATTTTGCGAGACTTGCACCCGCAATGGCGCGGTGGTCTCGGAAGAGAACATCCTCGACGGCGCCTGCACGCAGGCCCAAGGCCTAAAAGATGCGCAGGCACGCTTTACGGACCTCGACCCCGACACCGACTGCAGCATCGACCTGTGCACGGATCAGGACTGATGTACTCTGACGCCCGCATGGTGGCGACGGAACGACCGCGCGCTCCGGCTGTGTGGCGTCTGGCGACGGTCCTCGTCGCGCTGGCGGTGGTGTCAACGCTCGCCTGGAGGACCGTGCGAGCGACGGGGTTCGGCCGTCTCTTCAAGGTTTTGAAGATTACGGCCGAACCGGGGGCGGAGCACCTGCGGTCCGAGGTGCCCGCCGCGGGCGATCGCGTTGTCGTCGCGCGCCAATCATTGAACGACGTCGCCCGGCTGGGCGCCGCCGTCGCCGCGGCCAAGCCGGTCCGCCGCATCGATGGGACGGCTTTCATCGCCAGCGTCGAACAGGCAAGCCCGCTCTCTTCCGCTCAGCGCACCCGTCTCACAAACACGTTCCAACTTGCGGCCAAGCTCCAGGCCACGGTCGACGCCACGGACAATCCCGACACGCGGGCCGACCTCCAGAGTCGCCTCGACGACCAGGTGCGGACGCGCTTGCGAATGATCCTCCCGAAGGAGTCGCAGGGGCTGATGAGCCAGGTCGACGAAGCCGGAGGTCCGATCGCCTTTGAGTTCCGCCAGAACCCCTGAGGTGGTGGTCGACTATTCCGGTGTCCGATCTCTTATTTCGTCCGAGCGTCGGGGCTCGGAATCGGTTGCTTGACCGCCGGGCCGGCTCTCGTCGACACTCGGGGTCGGATGAGACTCGCGCTGATCGCGTGCGGGATGTTGCTCGCCGGGTGCGGATCGAGCGGATCGCCCAGTGAAGTCTCGCTCACGGGGATCTGGTTCAGCAACTCGCCACCCCGGGATGCTTCCGTGACGTTCAGCAACGAGGGCGGCTATCTGTTCGAGCAGTACGTCTTCAGCAACTTCATCAACGACAGCGGCGGAAAGCTCCTGGCGGCGACGGGCAACTACCAGGACGAAACGGGGACGTACGTGAGCGACGGCAGCACCATCACCTTTTCGCCCACCGTCTCCACCTGTCCGGGCGCCGATGATCCGCCGTACGCGCTGAGCTACACGATCGACGGATTCGATTTCGTCCTGGACAGACCCGGAAACACCGCCACTTTCCAACCCGAGGAGACGGGCGGGCCCCCGGGAACCGCGATCATCGAAATCGTGACCGGTTGTTTTGCCTCCGACGGCAGCTTCACGCCCTCGGTCCCGACGACGGTGAATTAAGGCTGGGCGCCGAACGTCGCTCAGCGGGAGCCAGCGATCTCGAAAAACAGACGATGAAGCGCTGTACGACCATCATCACGGTGGCGACCGCCTTGTCTGTTGCGCGACCTGCCACGGCGCAAAATCCGATCATCGACCAAGGTTCCGCCGATCCGTCGGTGAAGGTGTTTGGTGGCCGGGCCTACGTCTACGGAACGCACGACTTCTCACCGGGTGACACGACCTGGATCGCGAAGGACTGGCACGTCTTTTCCAGCAACGATCTCGTCACCTGGATCGATTCTGGCGTGGCCCTCGACGACAATTCTCTCGCCTGGCGCGGCGTCACCGATGAGGACTGGGCACCCGATGCCATCCTCTTCAACGGCCAGTACTATTTCTACTTCCCGCTTGGAAATGGCACGATCGGCGTCGCCGCCGGGAGCTAGCCGGCGGGGCCGTTCATGGACATTCTCGGCCACGCGCTCGTCGACGGCTCCACGACGCCGGCCTACAACATCGATCCGATGGCGTTCGAGGACACCGACGGCTCCCGGTACCTCATCTGGGGAAACCTCGGCTGCTACCTCGCCCAGCTGAACGACGACATGAAGTCATTCAGGACGTCGCCGCAGAAGGTGACGATCTCCGGCGCACCCTCGTACGAGGAAGGGCCGTTTGTCTGGATGCACGGCGGAATGTATTACCTGCTCTATTCGAGGTGCGGCTCGACCTGCTCCGACAGCCTCGACTACGCGGTCGGCGCTTCGATCAGGGGTCCGTATACGTACCGCGGGACCATCGTGGCTCACGGCAAACCCGGGAACGAGCACGGGAGCGTGTTCCAGCTCAATGGCCAGTGGTATGTCGCCTATCATGACCTCTATCCGACGGACTACTATCGCAAGACGAAGCTCGAATTCATTCACTACACCAGCAGCGGCGACATCCCTCAGGTGTATCCGACGGACTATGGAGTCGGTCGCTACGACGGAAGCGAGCCGATCGAAGCCGAGAACTTCTTCGACAAATCGACCAGCATTGGTTACGAAGACTGCACCGATTCTGGAAATGGCTTCGACGTAACAAATGTCACCAGCGACAGTTGGTTGAAGTTTCAACAGGTCGACTTCGGCGCCGGAGTAAGTTCGTTTCAGGCGCGTGTGTCGGCAAGCTCGGGCGTCAACAGCATCGAGATCCGGCTGGGCAGCGTCACCGGCGCGCTGCTCGGAACTTGCGACGTGCCGCCGGGCGACCAGACCTGGGAGACGGCCGTGACGGGCCTGGGCGCTACGATCTCGGGCGTCAACGACGTCGTCCTCGTCTTCAAAGGCGGGGCCGGAAACCTCTTCAAGCTCAATTGGTTCCGGTTCGCCAACCGTGGCGACGGCGGAGTCTCCGACGGCGGATCCGGTGGTCCTGCCGACCGCGCCAGTGGTCCTTCTGGCCAGCAGCAAGGGAGCGGGTGCAAATGCACCCTGGAAGCGTCCTCGGTCCCGAACCGGGCACCGATCGCGTTCCTGGTCACGACTGCAATTGTGTTGCTCCTGCGACGACGTCCCAAATCCGAGTGAAAAATCTCGCGGGCCGGGCGAGGATGTCGCGAGGCTCATGATGCAGGACGAGGTGTCGGAGAAAATTGGCGCGCTCTCGGTCGACGCGCAGTGGGTGGCCGACAAGCTCTCCGAGTTCGGGTTCACGATGGACCAGCTCGAGACGCTCTATCCGGAGGCAGAGCGGGTCGCGCTGGGTTGGGCGGCCCGTGGCGACACCCGGATCGGGATCGACCTGGTGACCGGCGAGGTCAAGCGGCTGACCAAGCTGAGGTTCTCGAACACCGTGCGTCCCTTCCTGGCGCGCATGTTGCGGGACCGGCGGCCCGAGCTGCGCGACCTCATCAAGGTCTCGACGACGTCGCGGGGCCGGAACAAGGAGCTGAAGGTCGCCCTCGATTACCTCAACGTCGTCGCGGTGGTTCACCAGCCGGCCGATCCGAGCGCGCCGCCCGTCACCGTCCCGCTGGCCGACGTCCCGGCCTTCGTCGAGCGACTGCGGCCGGTTCGGCGGCGCCGCGCCGGCGAGGACTGATCATGAAGAGCCAAGAAGAGACCTTGGTCTATGACGTGATCATCGCGGGGGCCGGTCCGGTCGGCCTGTTCCTGGCCTGCGAGCTGCGGCTCGCCAAGCTCTCCGTGCTGGTGCTCGAACAGTTGGAGGATCCGCGCTCACCGCTGAAGCGGCTCCCGTTTGGAATGCGGGGGCTGTGGGGCCCGAGCGTCGAAGCCTTCTACCGGCGGGGCCTCCTGGAACAGGTCGCGTCGCAACGCCCTGCCGACGCTGGTGCCCCCGGCCAGCCGAGACCTGGAGGAACGGCGTCCGGATCGGAGCGTCGCGGGCCGGCCGGCCACTTCGCCGGCATCCAGTTCGACTACCGCAACATCGATTCGTCGCGGTGGACCTACCGGCTGTCGGGCCCGGCCGACACCCAGTTGGGAGCGGAGATGGAGCATCTCGAGCGCGTCCTCGCCGCTCACGCGCTCTCCGCGGGGGTCGAGATCCGGCGCGGCCAGGGTGTCGAAGGCTTCGAGCCCTCGGACGATGCGAACGACGAGGTCACCGTCCGCGCCGGCGAGCAACGGCTTCGGGCGCGCTTTGTGGTCGGGTGCGACGGCGGCCGCAGCACGGTGCGCAAGCAAGGTGGCTTCGAGCTGGTGGGGACCGAGCCGGAGTTCACGGGATATTCAGTCCAGGTCGAGATCGCCGACCCTTCGATGCTCCCCCTCGGCCGTCATTTCACGCCGGCCGGGATGTACACGCAGTGGCAGCCTGGAGTGCTCGGGATTGCCGACTTCGACGGCGGCGCTTCCCATCGCCTTCAACCGATCACCTGCGAGCACGTGCAATCGGTGTTGCGGCGGGTCTCCTGCACGGACGTCACCCTCAAAGCGTTGCACCTCGCCTCGACCTGGACCGACCGCTCGAAGCAAGCCACGACCTACCGCAGGGGACGTGTGCTGCTGGCGGGCGACGCCGCGCACATCCATTCACCGCTCGGCGGACAGGGCCTGAACCTCGGGCTCGGAGACGCCATGAACCTCGGGTGGAAGCTCGCTGCCACCATCCGAGGCGATGCCCCCGATGGCCTCCTCGACAGCTACACCAGCGAGCGACATCCGATCGGGGCGCGCATCCTCGATTGGACGCGGGCCCAGGTCGCGTTGATGCGACCCAGTTCCCGCGCGCTGCAAGCCATCGTCCGCGACCTGATCGATACCCGCGACGGCGCGACCTACTTCGCGGAACGCATCTGGGGTGTTTCCCTCCGCTACGACGTCGGCGCCGAACATCCGGACGAACATCCGGACGAACATCCGGACGAACACCAACTGGTGGGCCGCAGCTGCCCGGACTTCGAGCTCGCGGACGGAGGGCGGCTCGGCACGCTGCTTCGAGACGGGACCGGGTTGCTGTTGGACTTCGACCAGGCGGCGTCGCTCCGGGCGCTCGAGGGCCTTTGGGGCGACCAGGTCAGGTACGTGGCCAGCGATGCCAAGGATCGCCTTGGTCTTCGCGCGCTGCTCGTGCGTCCCGATGGGTTCGTGGCCTGGGCGAGCGATACGACGCCCACTCCCGAGGAGGTCACCCGGGCCGCGGCAAGATGGTTCACGCGGCAGTTCGGGCAGCGGTGGCCAGCCACGTGATCTGCGAGTCGTCGAGCGCGAGCGACGTGGTCAGGTCGGACCCGGACAGCAGGCGGACCATGTCGTCTCGCGTGCGCTCGATGAGGGTCCAGTCAGCAAGCAGATCCAGCATCGGACGCCAAAGGCTGCCCGCCGCGATGTTTGTCGCGCCAAGGAGCCCCTCCGGGTTGAGCATGGCGGCAGTCCGTTTCAGCAACGTCTGGGCCGCGCGCTCCGGCAGATAGTCCAGCAAGCCGCCAATCAAGATCGCGTCGAAGGGCCCCGCCGCGCTCAGGCGGCTCGCGCTGCGGAGCGCGTTGCCCCGAATACAAGTCAGCTCCCGCACCCGGCCGTTCAGCCGGCTGGCGGACAGATCGAGCGCCGCGGCGTCGAGATCGATCAGGACCAAGTCGAGGAAGGACAGCTCGTGTGGCTCGAGCAACATGAGATCCCGCGAGCCCCCGCATCCGATCGAGAGCACGCGAATGGCCGCCCCTCCACCCAGGCGTCGCCGCACCAGCCCGGCCTGCCAGGCGACCTTGGCTCGATGCTGCCAGACGATCGGGAGCTGCAAGACGCAGGTTTCCAGGACCTGCTCCAGCGTTCCAGGCTCGCCACCCGGCTCCGCGTCCAGCAACCTTTCGATGAGCTGGAAGTCTCCCGGATATCCCCGCGGCCAGCTCTGGGTGTGGGCCAGCGTGCGCGAGAACCGCGCGCAGGAACGCCTGGCACCTTCGGTGGCGGCGCGCATCTCGTCGAGCGGCGCTCCAACCTCGGCGGCTGCGGACGCGCACGCCAAGAGCCCGTGGATCGCCTCGAGCGTCTGGTGATAGAGCCAGGCGGCCGGGCCGCGCGTGGGGAGCTCGCTGAAGCGGCTCGCCGCTCGCCGCAGCTCGTCGACCGCCGATCGGATGGCGTCGCCGGAAGCGCTGCTCGCATCTTGTGGCGGGCGTATTGTGACCTTCGTCGTCAAGGCTGCTCGGTCGCCCTCCTGTACTCCCTGGGCGACTGCATCCGCAAGGCTTGGTGCGGCGCGATTCAGCTGTTCCCGGCTTCATCACCACCTCGCGGTGGTCTCGCGCAGCGCTCCGATGTCGAGCATCTCGAGCGGGACCTTGCTCGCACGATAGGCCACTGCCTCCGGTGCGAAAGAGACGTCGAAGACGTCGTTCCCGTTCGCGTCGCGCTCGGTGAGCACGCGCAGATCCGGAATGTCCGCGCCCCAGCCGATGACGCACGGCTTGAAGATGCTTTCATTTCGGTCCGGTGCAGACGACACGGAACCGATGAAAGTGGTTTTACGCGCAGCGCACGATTTGATCGCGGCGCCGGCGTGCGCTCCGCCACGCCCGTCACCGGGGCGCGGGTGCTCGGCGCTGCACGGATCTCGTCGCGTCGCTGCCCGACAGCCTGGTCGACGTGCTGGCGCCGCGGCTCGCGCTGCGGCGGTCGCAGGCTTACTGGAAGGTGATGTTGGAGACGTACTGGTTGATGTCCCAGCTGGCGTCCGTATCGGTCTGACTGGTCACCGCCTTGCCCTGAACCGTGAAGGCGCTGAAATGGACCCCGTTGACGTTCACCGTTGAATTCAGTCCATGGAGCTGAATCGATTGCTTGACGCCGGCCGACACGTTCGTGAAATACGTGTCCTTGGCGATGGAGGTGTTGGGGGCCACACGCCAGGTCGGAGCCTGGTCTTCTTCGATATCGATCAGCTGGCTATCGGCGGCCTCGATCCGGACGTTTTCGAACGTGGTGCCGGAAATCAGCGCCGTGTCATTGGCATCGATGACCAGCGCGCGTCCGGCCTTCACGACGTCGATGTCGTTGAACACGATCCCGGTCATCGCCGGGTTCGACGTGGTCCCGAAGGTCTTCGTTCCGATCTTGCAACCGCCCGAGTTGCTGTAGATCACCGATTTCTGATACGTGATGTTCGAGCTGTTCATGTTCGCCTCTTGCTCGGTCTTGGGCGACAAGCTGTCGTCCCCGCTGTAGACGAACGTGTTGAAGGCGGTGCAGTTGTTGGACGCGTCGATGTCGATGCCGTCCGTCTGGTTGTAGGTCGTCGTGGTGGGCCGGCGGTTGATCACCTTGTAGTTCTGGAGCGTGACCTGGGAGCTCATGTAGGCGAGCGTGTTCCAGAAGACCGGGTCCCTGACGAGGATTCCATCGATCGTAACTTTGGAGCTCGAGTCGATTCTGAGGACGTTGATCTTGAAGGCAGGGGTGTCATTGCTGCCCTTGTTGATCGCCGTCCCTTCGCCGTCGATCACCCCACGACCCAGGATGTTGGTGTTCGTGACGTTGTACAGGTGGACCACGGCGTGCTGGGTGCTTTCGACCGCGGGCGTGCCGGTGACAGCGTAGTCCGACGTGCTGGTTGAACCGTCCAGGATGGAACCCGCCGCGAGGTACAAGGTCATGTTGCTCTTCAGCGAGAGCTCGCCGGTCTTGTACTTACCCGGCGGCACGTAGAGGATATTCTGCGTTGCCCCGGAGGCGGCGTTGATTGCGGATTGAATCTTCGACGTCACGACCGTCCCACCGGTGTTGTCCACGGTGTAGTCCGCGAGGTTCTTCACGTTGGCATCACCCAGCTTGGGCGGATTCGTTTCTTGGTTGTCGATGAGAATGAACAGCAGCTCCTGGGAAGCGACCTGGAGGATCAAATAGTTGGGGCCGCTGGTGAACGTGAGGGTGTTGCCGCTCTTGGTCACGGCGATGTTTTGGCTCTGGGGGCTCAACGTATAAGAGGTGAAGCTGGAGCTGAGGGTCACCGCGACGGTCGTCGTGCATCCGGTCGCAACGCCGAAGTTGGCGTAGTGCACCTGCATCTCCGGGGAGAACTTGGTCAGCTTCTCCACGAACTGTGACGTGCCGTTGGCGGTCACCGTGTAAAGCGGGCTCTTCGTCGCACCGGGCAAGGTGGGGTAGGTGATGACGCCGCTCGCCGAGGAACAGCTCACGGTGGCCGCCCCACCGGCGCCTCCGGTAGAAACTGCTCCGCCCGCGCCTCCTGCGTGTCCACCGGCCGCACCGCCCAGGCCTCCGAGGCCTCCACCAGAGCCGCCGGAGCTGACCGCGCCCGCCGCGCCTCCAGTCGGATGCGCCGCACCGCCCGCTCCACCCGCGCTGCTGCCGCCCGTGCCGGGTGAGCCGCCGCCCGTACCGGGTGAGCCGCCTCCCGTGCCTGCCGCGCCACCTCCCGTGCCGGGTGTGCCGCCTCCCGTGCCAGCCGTGCCGCCTCCCGTGCCGGTCGTGCCGCCTGTGCTGCCTCCTCCCGTACCGGGTGTGGCGCCTCCTGTGCCGGTCGTGCCGCCAGACCCCGTCGTGCTGCCGCCGCTCCCGGGAGCTCCACCCGAGCCGTTGCTCCCACCGGTTTGCGTGGTGGTTCCGCCAGTTCCCCCGCCTCCACCTGTGCCATCTCCACCGCCGGTCCCCGTCGCGCAGCCGAAACCGCCTGCGAGTGAAATCATCGCAACAAAGCCGAATGACACAGCCGACAGATGTCTCATTTTTCACCGTGTATTCCCGGGTGAGCCGAATCGGATCGCCTGGAGAGATGCGTGGTGGCTGAGGCGCGCGTCGCGCCGTGGTTCGGCGGGCGCTCGCGTGTCAATGTAAACTATGGAACCCTTTGAGCATTCCCCTGCACGGCGGGTGCTCACCCTGCTGCGGTACCGCTCGTTCACCACGCGCGGCAGTCGAGATCGGGCCGGCAGGCGGCGCCCTCCTCGACCATCGTCGCAACCGGGGCCGAGGGCGGAGCAGAGTGCGCGGCGCGCGCGATCGCGTCCCCGTGCCCACTGGAACAAAGGAACACCCAGGCCAGGCTGGCGATCGAGCGACTCGCCGTCGTGGCGAGCGTCTTCTCGGCTTCGGCGAGCATCGCCGGGTCGTCGCGGCGATCTCTCCAGCGGGCATAGCGCAGGACCGCCGCTCGCACCTCGGTGTAATCGGGGTCGACGTCGGTGGGGGCGCCTTCGACCCCGCCAAGCAGCGTCGGTGCTCCGGTGGGTCGGCCGGCGAAGAGGATCACCCGCAGGCGCCCGCGCTTCTCCGCCTGCCGCCACTTCCGGTCCGGCAAATAGAACCTGAGCGGCCGGGGCAGATCGACGGCCGGCTTTCCAAAGAACGCCGCCGTGATTCGCGCGCCCGCCATCGCGCGGTCCCGCACGCCTACCGGCGAGCTGCCTTCGAGCGCCTTGGCCAGACTGACCTCCACTTCGACCGCCACCTCGGCGCAGACGGCCTTGCGCCCGAGCGAGTAAGCCGGCCCAGCCTGCACCACCATCCCGCGCGTCATCACCACCGCCGCCCCGACCACCAGCGCCAGCCTTCGCATGCCCGGCATCATCCTTTGATCGGGCCGCCGGTGCGAATCAGATCGCGCGCTTCAGGGGCAGGCGCCATCGGCCGCAGCAGATGAAACGTCTCACCGTCGATCGTCACTCCACTGGACCCGATCTGGCCGGCCGCCCTCGACGCGCCCTGGACCAGCGGTGCCGCGGTCGCCGTTCCTTCCGCCAGGCCCTGCTGGTGTGCCCCCAACGTGGTGATCGTTTGAACCTGCCCGTCGGCGTCGCGGGCGACGTCGGTCACGATCTCGACGTGCCCGGATTCACCGCGACGGTTGATCGAGACGAGATCACCGGGGCGCACGTCGCTCAGGCTCGCGACAGACTGAAATGAGGTCGATCGTGTCGCCAGCGAGTTGGCCGAGGCATAGTGGTCGACCGAGCTCAAAGGGAAAGAGAGACCGGCACGATTGAACGCTTCGCCGACGAAGACGTTGCACTTCCAGACTCCGTCTCCTGCGTAGCGAGGCGAGGCGATCGCCGAATTTAGACAGGTCGCCGTTCCGGTCAGCGACCAAGGAGACTCCCCGGCCGTCGCGGGGGGCTCCTCGGCGAGCATCTGTCGCGCCGAGGCGGCCAGCTGACGACCCTCGGCCGCTGAAATAGGGGCCGGCGCGATGGCGGCCCGTTCGAGGGCTCCGTGGACGGCGACCTCCGCATGGGGCGCGAGATCTGTCGTTCGCCGGTCGAGGGCGTCGACCGCATCATAGACACGCGCCGTGGCCGCGTCGCCGGAGAGCGTCGGATCATCGAAGTCGACTTGGGCATCGATGGTCTGGTTGTCGAACGTCGTCTGGAATCGACTGCGTGAGACCGCGTCCATTGGCCCGTTATCGCCGTACCCGCTGGGCCGTTGCGGCCAGCCGTCGATTTTCGAGCCACTGGCCCGGCGAGCTGCGACTTCGAGAGAGGATGAAAACGCTTCGTCTGCTGGCGTATGGCTCGCTCTGGGCCTTAATCGTGGCCTTACCCTCTCCCAAGGCCGCAGCGGCGGACGGCTGGGGCGCGAGCTGGAGCTTCGGGCCGGTTCACCCGACCACCAGCAATCACATCATCTACACCAAGACCACGCTGGTGCCGGGGCGCTTGCCGACCTGGCCGTCGGGCGCGGGCCCGCTATTCATCTGGCCCGGCCTCTCCAACCCCACCAGTGACCTCATCCAAACCACCGGTGATGCTTGGGGGGACAACGCCTCGGCCTGTGGCGCCAAGACCGGCCAGTGGTGTCTGGAAGCGTCGGTCTTCGGCAGCTTCGGCCAGCGCAGCGGCCCGAGCGTCTCCATCGATCCCGACGATCACATCACCATCGAGTACAAGCTGGGGTCGGACAACAACACCTGGACCCAGACGGTGACCTCCATGAAGCTGGGGAAGGTGGTGTCGACGCTGACGAGCACCAGCGGCCTCATGCTGGGTGGTGGCTTCGGCTTCGCCACGGAGGCCGACGCCGATTCGTACACCATCGACACCCAGTACTACCTCTGCACGGAGATTCATCTCGCGGCGGCCGACACGGCCTTCGGAAAAACTGGCGTCGGTGGCACCGGCGCCAAGATGGGCGCCACCGGCACTGGATCCGGCATCGGCACCATCAAGAACCTTCACACGCCGGACAACGGCCTCACCTGGCTGGCGGACCTCATCACGCTGCCCGCGATGAACCCCTCAGGCACGCAGACGCCGGCCCCCGCGTACAGCTGTGGCACCACCGGCACCGGCGGCAGCGGCGGCAGCACCGGGACCGGCGGTAACACCGGAAGCGGCGGAAGCGCCGGCAGCACCGGAAGCGCCGGCAGCACCGGAAAAGGCGGCAGCACCGGCAGCGCTGGCAGCGCCGGCAGCACAGGAAAGGGTGGCGCGACGGGCCAAGGTGGATCGGCCGGCAGCGCCGGCAAGGGTGGCGCGACCGGCACCGGCGGCACGACGACGGGCACCGGCGGCACGACGACGGGCACCGGTGGCACGACGGGCACCGGTGGATCGGGCGACAGCATCAGCACCGGTACCGGCGGGGCGGCGACGGGGGGAACGACCGGGACCAACGGGAACGGTGGAGGTGGTGGCACGACCGGCACCGGGGGTCTCAACGGCACAGGTGGGGCCAGCCAAGGATCCGGCGGCAGCGCGATGCCCGGAACCGGAGGCACGTCGGCCGGCACAGGCGGCGAAACTGGAACGGGTGCGACCGGCGGCTCGCCAGAGACCAGCGACGGCACCTCGGGCTGCAGCTGTGTCGTCGGCTCGCGATCGCCGCGCGGCGGGATGTTTGCCTTCTCGCTGCTGGGAGCGCTCGCTCTGCTCGCAAGACGGCGCCGAAACCGCACCTAACGGCCCGTCGATGGGCTGGCCCGGGCATCACCAGATGCCGGGGTGCCGCCCGAGGCTTTCCGACGGCGAGCGCGAGGCGATCTAGGCCCGGGCGCGACCCCCGTCCCTCTCCAGTTCCAATCTATGCCAGACCGGGGGGATTGCGACAAGCCCCCGGGCATGCGGTACAGGCATCGGCCATGAGGAATCATGCCGTGGTGATCGCTGGAGGCGGCCCGACGGGGCTGATGTTGGCGGCCGAGCTGGCGTTGGCGCGGGTCGACGTCGCCATCGTCGAGCGGCGCGCCAACCAGGACGTCGCCGGCTCGCGCGCAGGCGGTCTGCACGCGCGCACCATCGAGGTGCTCGATCAGCGCGGCGTCGCGGAGCGCTTCCTCTCGCAAGGGAAGATCATGCAGGTCGCGGGCCTCGCGCTGATCCCGCTCGACATCAGCGACTTTCCCACCCGCCACAACTACGGGCTCGCGCTGTCACAGAACCGCATCGAGCCCATACTGGCCGCCTGGGTCGGCGAGCTCGAGGTGCCGATCTATCGCGAACGTGAGGTGACCGGCTTCGCGCAGGACGACACCGGCGTCGACGTCGAGCTGAGCGCCGGCGGTTCGTTGCGGGCGAACTACCTCGTCGGGTGCGACGGCGGTCGGAGCCTCGTTCGCAAGAAAGCCGGGATCGACTTCCCGGGGTGGGACCCGTCCATCAGCTACTTGATTGCCGAGGTCGAGATGACCGGCGAGCCGGCGTGGGGCATCCGCCCTGGTGACAAGGGCGTCAATGGCCTGGGCAAACTGGAGGACGGGAAGCGCGCGCGCGTCGTTTTGATCGAGCAGGACCTCAGGCAAGGTGACGCGCCGACGCTGGACGAGCTTCGCGCGGCGCTCATCGCCGTCTACGGGACCGACTACGGCGTCCACAACGTCACCTGGCTCTCGAGGTTCACCGATACGACCCGGCAGGCGGCGTCCTACCGAGAAAGGCGGGTGCTCCTGGCCGGCGACGCGGCGCACGTGCATTCCCCGGCCGGCGGACAAGGACTCAACATCGGTGTCCAGGACGCGGTGAACCTGGGATGGAAGCTGGCCCAGGTGGTGAGCGGCAGATCGCCGGAGAGCCTGCTCGACACCTACCAGGCCGAGCGGCACCCGGTCGGTGCGCGGGTGCTCAAGAACACCATGATGGCGACGGCGCTCAACCGGGGCGACGAACGGACGAAGGCCCTGCGTGAGGCCATGGCCGAGCTGCTCAAGATGGACGAGCCTCGCAAGCGATACGCCGCGATGATGTCCGGTCTCGACATTCGCTATGACCTCGGCGAGGGACACCCGCTGCTCGGGCGCCGCGTGCCCGATCTCGACCTCTCCACCGACGGCGGCCCGCGGCGGCTGTTCACGCTGCTGCACGAGGCGCGACCAGTCCTGCTCAATCTCGGGGACCCCGGCGGGCTCGACGTCGCGTCGTCTCCTTGGGCCGATCGAGCTCAACGGATCGACGCGCGATACGCCGGCGCGTGGGAGCTCCCGGTGCTCGGCGCGGTCGCGGCTCCCTCCGCGCTGCTGATTCGGCCCGACGGACACGTGGCCTGGGTCGGCGACGGCACCGACCAGGGCCTTCGTGAGGCGCTGACCACCTGGTTCGGAGCGGCGCTGCCTGGCGCGGCCTCTCGAGCGTGAGCCGCGTCGGCCGCCTCCCGGAATCGTAACTCTCCTACTGCAGGCCCTCGACCCAGTAGTCGACCAGGAAGGCCGGGTAGGTGGTCCCCGTCCCCGGCAGCATCCCCTTGTGGACCATGAAGCCGAACTTGTAGCTGTGCGTGGCGTCGGGCAGGTCGCCGACCTGGCCGGAGAAGTTGTAACTCTTGCTGGTGTCGACCGTGTACGTGTAGCCGTAGTGAAAGCCGATCGACTGTCCGAAGGTGACCCCGCCGAGATCGGCCATGGTCGCGAAGTCGACGCTGATGTCCTGGCTGGTGCCCGTCGACGACGACGTGTCGTAGTCGATGGCGAAGGCGACCGAGCCGGTCCCCACGCCGACCGGAAGGGCCTTGGCGCTGGCGTAGCACCAGCTCGGGCCGTCGACGAGATAAGGGAGCGCTCCGAAGGACCCGCCGGCCGGGGCGCTCGCGCAAGTGTTCGCCGTCGGGTAGGTCGACGGATCGCCGACCGTGTGGGTCAGGACGTCGGAGCCGATCGTCGGACCGTCGACGATGCTGGCGTTGTAGAGCGCGACCGGGACCTTGTAGGTGTCGATGGTGCGCGGGACGTCGACGGTGATCGCCTGGCCGACCTCGGCGGGGTTCGGCGAGCTCATGATCGTGTAGTAGTAGACGTCGAAGGGGATCACCTGGAAGACGACGGCGTCCTCGGCGCCGGCGGTCCAGGTCTCGGTCTGGTCGACCTCGACCGACGCGTCGGAGATCGAGTCCATCGCGAAGCCGAAGGTCAACGACCAGGAGAACGAGGCCTCGCCGAAGAAGTCAGGTGACATGTAGCCGATCGAGGTGCTGGTGCGGAGGCCAATCGTGCTCTGCTGGTCGACGCCGGTTCCGCTGCCGAAGGCGATGCTGGTCTGCGAACTGTTGGCGTTGACGCCGGTGTAGAACGGCGCCGCCGACAGCACCGCCAGGATCTGCGGGTCGCTGAACAGCTCCTCGTGCTTCCCCTGGTACTGCAGCGTCGGGCTGTCGTGGTCGACGTTGGCCAGCACCAGCGTCGAACCGTAGAAGTTGCCGTCGGAGGGCTCGACCGGCGTCATCCCGCTGGTGGTGGTGACGAAGTCCTGCCAGACCGACCACGTGCCGCTCCCGGCGTCCCACTTGACCTTGGCCAGCGTGGTGACCGTGAAGGCGTTCTCGTTGACGGAGGCCGCGTTGGCCTCGTCCCAGAAGGCGACGATGGTGTCCTGGCCGCTGCCGTCGATGTCGCCCGCCTCGACCTGGTTGGGGCCGTGGTTGTACCCGCCGCCGCCGGTTTCGTAGTACGACATCAGCGTCGGCTTGAGCCCGTCGGTGATGTCGGTGTTCGCGGGAAGGGCGGTGGCCTTCGAGGGGAGGATCATCCCCAGGTTGTCGAAGATGTAGGGCCCGGCGTAGATCGCCTTCTCCAGCGTGGGCCGCGTGGTCGAGGTGTCGGCCGAGGAGGCGAGCGCCGTCTTGTTGAACACCTTGAGCGCCGGCCGGAAAAGGGCGTTGTTCGTGTTGTAGATGGGGATGATCCCGTCGGACGTGATCGGCTCGCCGGGGTCCTCGCCGAGCGGATAGCGAAAGCCCCGGAAGGGGGCGTAGCCGGTCTCGGCGTCGTCGAGCAGGATGAGATCGTGCGCCCGCGTGTTCGCCTGCTCACGCGCGGTGAGGACGATCTCGTCGCGTCCGTCGAGGTCGAAGTCACCGGCGGTCACGAAGGCCTCGGAGAACCCCATCAGGCCGCCGTTGCCGTCCAAGAATTGGATCGAGAGATTGAGCGGGGGCTTGTTCGGGTTGCTGAAGGCGTTGTTGGAGAAGGCGTTGGGCGTCCCGTCGTAGACCGAGACGTGACCGAGCGTGCCGTCGCTCCAGGCGACCACCACGTCGTCGTTCACGATGGTGGGGAGGTTGTCGAAGCGGCCGGTCGCCACGCTCATGTGGCTGGCGGCGGCGTTGGTCACCGGCGCCGTGCAGGTGAAGGCGAAGGTCGCGTCGGCCTTGCAGACGTCGACGCCGCCGAAGTTGACGGCCACGATCTCCTTCTTGCCGTCGCCGTCGACGTCGGCGGCGGTGAAGCTGTGCCGGAACCAGTCGAGGTCCCAGGGCACGGTCATGAGGCTCTGCACGCCCAGCGTGGCGTCGGTGGTCTTCTTGAAGTTGCCGCCGTTGCCGGTGCAGCTCGTGTCGCAGTGGACGACGTTGACGTTCAACGTCTTGCCGGTGTCGAGCCAGTAGATGTTGACGATCTCGTCGATCCCGTCGCCGTCGAGATCGGCCGCCACCGACGTCTTGTAGGTGTTCGCCGTCCAGGACTCGTCGCCGCCGCTGTCGAGCGGCAGCGGCGTCGGCGTCGGGCTGTTCTTGAGATCGTCGAACAGCACCTCGTTCGGGTTACCGGAGACGCCGCGCCCGCCGATGTAGATCTCCATCAGTGGCTCCAGCGTCTTGATCCCGACGCCGAGCGGGTTGTAGCTGTCGGGGAGCGTCTGGGTGGCGCCGTTCTGGTCGACGTAGGTTCGCGCCGAGGTGGTGGTGTCGACGCCCAGGGAGGTGAACATCCCTTGCTCGCCCGTCGGTTTCGCCATGTCCATCCCGCCGTCCGGCGAGCCCTTCTGAGCGCTCGAACCGCCACAAGCGACAGAGAGAAAAGCAACGGAACAACCCATCACGACGATCGGCTTCAGGCTCATGCGAGCCGGCACAATATCATGGCCGCCGCCGCTGGCGTCAGCGTGATCCGAGCCATGGCGCGGCACGATCGCCGATTGATCGCCCCGAACGACGTAAGCTTCCTGGTGTGAGCAAGGCCTTCACCAAGGACGATCGCCCCGACGAGCCGGTGGTCGTTCGCCATCGCCCGTCGCTCCCGGAGGGTCTGCCCAACTACGTCACCGGGCGCGGTCTTCAAAGCCTTCGCGACGAGCTGGCGACGACCGAACCGGGCGTGCGCCGTTCCGAGCTGGAGCAACGAATCGCCACTGCCGTGCTGGTCGCGCCGCCAGCCCAACGCGAAGAGATCCGCTTCGGCGCGCGCGTGAAGATGCGGGATGCCGACGGCGCGCTCCGTGAGGTGCAGATCGTGGGCGTCGACGAGGCCGACCCGGCGACGGGGCTGGTCGCCTTCTTGGCGCCGCTCGCGCGAGCGCTGCTCGGACGCGCGCCGGGCGACCGGGTGACGGTGCGGGCGCCGGGCGGCGCGGAGGAGCTGGAAGTGCTGGCGGTCGACTACGATGAACCGCCGCCGCTTCCCTGAGGACTGCCGGCCGTGCCCTACGGGGCGGGCGCCGTGGCGGCACACGCACCGGCGGGGTCCTCGTGCGAACGGGCGATCAGCATCTGATTGTGGAGCTCGGCAAAGGTGACGATGTTGTCGCGCAGGGCCCAGCGGGGATTGAGGAGGTGCCCGGGACCGATCGGGAGCAGCTCGAACCCGACGTCTTCCGGGACGCACCGATCGGCGACCGCCTCGTCGAGGGACGGCAGCGACGCGTCCTCGATCACGAACAGACGAGGTTGACCGCCGGTCTCCTCGACGGCGAACACCGCGCGCGCGGCGAGTGGGACGAGGACCCACGACGACAGCAGGAAGACCACGGCCGCGGCGGCCCACCTCCGCAGCGCGAGCAACAAGACGACGCTGCCGAGCGGCAGCAAAATGGTCCATAACGCGGGCGGCGACAGGTAGTCGGCAGCGAGCCCGGCCACCGCGAGCACCGGCGCCAGCTCGCGCCGCCAATGGATTCGCCGGTCGCCGGTCCGATCGAACGTCAAAGCCATGGAGAGAGTGTACCCCTTGTTGATGACGGCGGATCGGACTGAATCGCTTTAGACCGCGCCGATCGCGGGCGATCAATCAAGATGCGCCGCTTATTTGCCCACCGTCTGGTTCTCGTCTCGGCGCTGATCGTGGTCCTGATGTCGGCCCTCTTCGCCTTCCTGCGGGTGATCAGTTCGTCACGGCGAAGCTGATGTTCGAAAACGAGACCTGGGCCTGCCGGGCTGTGAACAGACCCGCGTAGACATAGTCGCCGTCGATCGCGGTGAGGTCGATCGTGTAGACGGTGGGGGCTTCCGTGCCGTAGGTGCAGGTGTAGGTCGACCCCGACTTGGCGATCGACAGTTCGAGCACCGAGCCGGTCGTGGGGACGTCCGCCGCGGCGCTGACGACGGTCAGCTGAGTGGGGGCGCTGGTGTCTCGGATGAAGGACGACCAGGCCGTGGCGGGCGCGTTTCCTTTGAGCGGGCCGACCGCGACGTAGGAGCTGAGCAACGAGGCGTCGGAGACGTCGGTCCAGGCGGCGTCGCGCACCATCAGCCCGAAGCCGACCTGGCTGTTGCTGAAGGTGACCGAGGTGACCGTCGCGGTGGCGGAGAGGACGAAGTCCTCGTCGATCGGCATCTGTTGAAAATAGAAAGCGATGCCGTCGGTCGCGGCGGCGATCTTTCCCGCCGAGACGGTCGGGCTCCCCGAGGTCAGCGACACGACCAGCGGCGACACGGAAGTCTCGCTGATGGCGAAGCTGCCGCCGGTGATCTTGGTCGTTCCGCCGACGTCGCCGAAGACCGACCCTATCCAGGGATCGGTCGTGGTCCAGTTGGTGTTCTTGGTGGGCGGGCTGTAGACGATCGGCGTCCAGTTCGGATTGGGGACCAGGACGTCCGCCTCATCTCTCAAGGGTCGCCGGACGCCGCCTCGATGGCTCACCCCGCCTGCGCTATAGATCGGGCATCAGCGACAGGCAGACATACTGGACGGGGCTGACCATCCTGGTCACCGGTGCGACCAACGGCATCGGGGCCGAGACGGCGGCCCGGCTGGCCGCGGGCGGGGCGCACCTGCTCGCGCACGGACGCTCGCCTGACCGGGTTGCCGCGCTGGTCGACCGGCTGCGCGCGGCCGGCGGCAAGGCAGACGGGCTGGTGGCGGATCTCGCGTCGCTGGCAGAGGTGGCCGAGCTCGCGCGCCGGATGAGTGCGCCGGTGGACGTGTTGATCAACAACGCCGGCGTCGGGTTTGGCGCCGACCGCCGCGCGCGCGAGACCAGTCGCGACGGCTTCGAGCTGCGCTTCGCCGTGAACTACCTGGCGCCGTTCGTGCTCACCCGCGGGTTGCTGGCCCGAGGGCTGCCGACGCGCGCCGTGGTGAACGTGGCCTCCATCGGCCAGCAGGCGCTGGATCTCGACGACCTGCAAGCCACGCACGACTACGACGGCGTGAGCGCCTACTGCCGGAGCAAGCTGGCCCTCATCATGTTCACGCTGGATCTGGCGCAGGAACGCCTGGCGCCGACCTTCAATGCCCTGCATCCCGGCACCTATCTCGACACCGGCATGGTGCGCGCCGCCGGCATCAAACCGCTCGGCCCCGTCAGCCAGGGCGTCGATTCGATCCTTCACGTGCTCGACGCTGGGCTGAACCAGCAGACGACCGGCGCCTACTTCGATCAGCAGCGCGTCGCGCGCGCCGACCAGCAGGCCTACGACCTGGACGTCCGCCGGGCCCTGCACGCTCAAACGACCGAGCTGGTTCGGCGTTTTCTCTGAGCCGCGAGCTCGGCGCCGGCTCCGCTCCACAGCGATGTTGTACCCTGTCGGCTGCGCCGGTTGGAAACGCCCGACTCACTCGCCATTTCTCCGCTGCGCTTCGTTCGAGGCGCCCGCGACCCGGGCTCGCGCGCGCGCCGGGGGACGCTGCTGACGTCGCGCGGATCGATCGAGACGCCCGTGTTCATGACGGTGGGGACGCGGGCCACGGTGACGGGGCTGACGCCCGACGAGCTGCTGGCGCTCGACGCGCCAATCTTGTTGGCGAACACCTATCACCTGCTGCTGCGGCCGGGGCCCGACCTCTTCCGGCGTGTCGGCGGCCTTCACGCCTTCATGCGCTGGCCGAGGCCCGTGCTCACCGACTCGGGGGGCTATCAGATCTTCTCGCTGCCGGGCGACCGCACGATTGACGAAAATGGAGCGCGCTTTCGCAGCTACATCGACGGCCGCATCCACCACCTCACGCCCGAGACGTCGATCGACATGCAGGGCGCGCTCGGGTCGGACATCATGATGGCGCTCGACGAGTGCATCCCGTCGACGTCCGAAGAGGACGCGGTGCGCGCCGCCATGGAGCGCACGCACCGCTGGGCGCTGCGCAGCCTCGCCGCGCGCAAGAACTCGGCGCAGGCGCTGTTCGCGATCGTGCAGGGGGGCCTGGTCCCGGCGCTGCGGCGGCAATCGGTCGCCTTTCTCACCGACCACCCGTTCGACGGCTTCGCCATCGGCGGCCTGGCGGTGGGCGACACGCGGGCCGAGCGCGAGGAGATCACGGGCCTGGCGGTCGACCTGCTTCCGGAGGCCACGCCGCGGTACCTGATGGGCGTCGGTACCCCGCCCGATCTCCTCTACGCCATCGGCTGCGGCGTCGACATGTTCGACTGCGTGATCCCGACGCAGCTCGCCTGGCAGGGGACGGCCTTCACCTCGACGGGGCGGCTGCGCGTCACGCGCGGGGTCAACGCGGCCGTCGACGACGCGCTCGACGCGCGCTGCGCCTGCGCGACCTGCCGGACCTTCAGTCGGAGCTACCTGCACCACCTCTTCAAGTGCAGCGAGCCGCTCGGGCCGCGCCTCCTCAGCATCCACAACCTGCACCACTACCTCGAGCTGATGCGCGAGGCGCGCGCGGCGATCGACGCCGGCGTTTACGCGGGCTTTGCGCGTGAGCGACTGGCGGAGATCGATCGCCACGAGCACGCCACGGTGCGCGCGTGAGCGAGGCGCGCGTGAGCCATGAACGCGCGAGGCATGAAATCGTGCAGACCCGCGGCGGCGCCCTGGCGATGCGCAGTCTCGCCGACGGCGAGGTCATGCACCCGGGCGTCGGTCCGCTCGTCGAGGCCGAGCAGCTCTACGTCCGCCAGTCGCGGCTCTCTGAAAGGTTGCTCGCGAAGGAGGGCGGGGAGATCGATCGCCTGGTCCTGTTCGACGTGGGCCTGGGCGCCGGCTCGAACGCCCTCGCGGCGCGCTCCGTGTCCGAGCAACTGGCGGAAGGGGCGCGCCTCGAGCTGGTCAGCTTCGAGCGCGATCTCGGCGCGCTCGAGCTGGCGCTGGCGGCGGGTGAACCCTTCGGGTGGCGCGGCGAGCCGGCCAGCGCCGCCCGTGCCCTGCTGGCGCACGACGTGCACGAGACCGCGCGGACGCACTGGCGGCTCGTGCGCGGCGATCTCCTCGAGGCGCTGTCCCACCAAACGCTTAAAGCCGACATCATCTACTGGGATCCCTTCTCGCCGCGCGCCAACCCGACTTTGTGGACGGTGGCGGCGTTCGCCGAGGCGCGGCGGGCCGCCAGTCCCCGTTGCGCGCTCTACACCTACAGCGCCTCGACCGCGACGCGCCTGGCGCTGTTGCTGGCCGGTTGGGCGGTCGGCGTCGGCGACGCCATCGGCGACAAGGCGCAGACGACGTCGGCAGCGGTCGCGGTGAGCGATCTGGCGCGGCCGCTCGATCGCCGCTGGCTGGACCGGCTGTCGCGCCCCGACGTTCCCCTGCCGTCCGACGCGCCCCCCGACGCGATCGCGCGCGCGCAGTTGGCACCCCAGTTCGGCTGAAACGGACGAGCGCTGGCGGTCTCAGCTGAGCGGACCGGTCGTGAAGCAAGCGGTCGCGCTGGTGGGCGAGATGATGGCGCCGCTCGACGGCTCGAACGAGCCTCCACAGCCCGTATTGATCCGGATGCGTCCCGCGCCGCCGCCTCCACCGGCCAGGACGCTCTGGAGCACGGCATCCCCGCCGTTGATGCCGGTGCCGACGCTGCCATTGCCAGCGACCCCGCCCCCGCCCGCGGCGGGTTGCAGGCTCGGCTGTCCCGGCTGGCTGCCGCCGTTGCCGGCCGCGGAGCCGCTGCCGCCGTTGACCGCGAGGATGCCCCGCACGACGACAGCGGGGGACTCCAACAGGATCCCCCCGCCGCTGCCACCGCCGACGCCGTAACCGGGATCCGTTCCGCCGCCCCCCAGGTTGATGATGCCGGTGTCGCCGATCGTGAGGAGGCTGCCCGAAACCAGCTCGATCGCCCCGCCGCCGTGGTTGGTGATGTCCGAGCCATTGCTGCTGCCACCGCTCGCCCCACCCGCCAGCGGAATCAGCGTGGCCGTCCCGTAGGGGGTGCCGCCGGGCGACGAGGTGCCGCCGTCGGGGAGGGCTGATCCGGCGCCGCCCTTCCCGCAGTAGCCGCCGCCCCCAGCGCCCATCTCGCTGCCGTTGGCGGCCCCGCCACCGCCCGCCAGAACGTTCAGCGCGCACAGGCCGGCGCGCATGGCCGTGCTCGGCGCGGGCGGACCGCCGCCGTACCAGCCGTTGCTGACACTCCTGACGCCGATGATCGTCCCGTCGATCTCGAGGGCGCCGTTGGCGATCAGGATCAGGGGCCGCATCCCGGTGATCTGTAGCGTCGCGCCGTTCGCCAGCGTGAACGTATCGAAGAGGGCGACCGCGGCCTCATACCCGCCGCTCATCGTGACGATCATCGTGTTCCACTGTCCCGCGTCCACGCTGCCCGACACCGTGAGGGCATCGGTGTCGAACGTCGCGGTCCCCGACAGCTTGGTGGCCGGCAGGTTGCTCGGCAGCGACAGCGAGAGGGGGACGTTCGATGGGTGGAACCCGGCCACGCCGGCCGCACAGGAGGGCGGCGGGATGACCGCATCGCCGGATCCGTCCCTCATGGGCCGATCCCCGGCAGCACCGTCCGTGCTGTTGCCCGCGTCTCGGTTGGAGGTTCCGCCGTCGAAGCGAAAATCTTTGATGGTCGGATCGTAGTCCTTGTCGAGGGCCGGGTCGGCACAAAGGTGGGTCATCGCGGTGCAGACCTCGATCCCGGTGTCTCCACCCGGGCAGTCGCGATCGGACTCGCACTCGTTCCTGCACTGGTCGTCGCTGCCGCAGACGAGCGGCGCCGTACAGTCCGTCGTGTACCGACAGGAGACCGCCTGCGGAGCTTCGCACGCTGTGGCCCCCAGGGGTTGCCCCCCGTCTGGCGCGGTGCGCGCCGTTCCGCCGTCGGTCCCGCCGACCACCACACAGCGCTCGCTGTTGGGACAGTCGCGCGAGGTCTGGCAGACGTTCACGCAGTAGCCGAGGGCGCACACCAGGTTGGTTGCGCATTCGCTGTCGTGGTGACAGGGCGAGATCACGGGCTGGGCCGGCTTGCTGCCGCAGCCGAGTGAGATCGCCGCCAGCGCAGCTATCCCCGCGAGACTGAGACGTCCGACCTTCATGAGCCCCACAGATTCGACCTCTATCACGTCGATGGCTGGGCACAAAGTCCCGGAACCGCCGCTTGCGCCAGGGCCTGGACGAAAGGCCCGCGCTCGGGGAAAGTCGGGTGATGGGCAAGGGATACCGCAGCCGTACCACGACGCAGGGACGCAACATGGCCGGGGCGCGCTCGCTCTGGCGGGCGACCGGGATGACCGACGCCGACTTCGAAAAGCCCATCGTCGCCATCGCCAACAGCTTCACCCAGTTCGTCCCCGGGCACGTCCACCTGCACGACGTCGGGCAGCGGGTGAAGGGTGTGGTGGACGCCTCCGGCGGTTGGGGCGTCGAATTCAACACCATCGCGGTCGACGACGGCATCGCGATGGGCCACGGCGGGATGCTCTACTCGCTGCCGAGCCGCGATCTCATCGCCGACAGCGTCGAGTACATGGTGAACGCGCACTGCGCCGACGCGCTGGTCTGCATCTCCAACTGCGACAAGATCACACCCGGCATGTTGATGGCCGCCATGCGCCTCAACATCCCGACCATCTTCGTTTCGGGCGGGCCGATGGAAGCCGGGAAGATGACCGGGACGCACGATCGCGACGGCAAGCCGCAACCTCGACAAACGATACGCAAGCTCGACCTCATCGACTCGATGATCGCCGCCAGCGACGCCAAGGTCAGCGACGCCGAGCTCGGCGAGATGGAGCGCTCGGCCTGCCCGACCTGCGGTTCTTGCTCGGGCATGTTCACCGCCAACAGCATGAACTGCCTCAACGAGGCGCTCGGGTTGGCGCTGCCGGGAAACGGCACGCTGCTGGCGACCCACGCCCGTCGCTGGGAGCTGTTCGAGGCGGCCAGCCGCCGCATCGTCGAGCTGGCCAAGCGCCACTACCTCGAGGGGGACGACTCGGCCCTCCCGCGCGGCGTCGCCACCTTCGAGGCGTTCGAGAACGCGATGACGCTCGACATCGCGATGGGTGGCTCGACCAACACCGTGCTCCACATCCTGGCCATCGCCCATGAGGCGGGCGTGCGCTTCACGATGGCCGACATCGATCGGCTCTCGCGCCGCGTCCCCAACATCTGCAAGGTGGCCCCCTCGTCGCACTACCACGTCGAGGACGTGCACCGCGCCGGCGGCATCTTCACCATCCTGGGCGAGCTGGATCGGGCCGGCCTCATTCACCGCGACGTGGGCACGGTGCACGCGCCGACCTTGGGCGCCGCGATCGACGCCAACGATCTTCGCCGCGCGGGCGTCGTCCCCGAGGCCAAGCAGCGCGCGCTGGCAGCCCCGGGCGGCGTCGCCACCAAGGTCGCCTTCTCGCAGGACAAGTACTTCGCCGAGGCGGACGTCGACGTCGCGAAGGGCTGCATCCGGGACGCCGCCCACGCCTACAGCAAGGACGGTGGCCTCGCCGTGCTCCACGGCAACATCGCCGAGGACGGCTGCATCGTGAAGACGGCCGGCGTGGACGAGTCGGTCTGGGTGTTCGAAGGGCCGGCGCGCGTGTTCCACTCCCAGGAGGCGGCCTGCGAGGCGATCCTGGCCGATCGCGTTCGTGCCGGGGACGTGGTGGTGATCGTCTACGAGGGACCGAAGGGCGGCCCCGGTATGCAGGAGATGCTCTACCCGACGTCGTTCCTCAAGGGGAAGGGGCTCGGCAAGAGCTGCGCGCTCATCACCGACGGCCGCTTTTCAGGCGGGACCTCGGGGCTCAGCATCGGTCACGTCTCGCCGGAGGCGGGCGAGGGCGGGGCGCTCGGCCTCGTCGAGGAGGGGGATCGCATCAAGATCGACATCCCCTCCCGACGGGTCGATCTCCTGATCGACCCGGCCACGCTCGGCAAGCGGCGGGCCGCCATGGTCGCCCGCGGGGCCGACGCCTGGCGGCCGAACCGTGACCGACAGATCTCGGACGCGCTCCGCGCCTACGCGCTCATGACGACGAGCGCGGCCCGCGGCGCGGTCCGCGACCTCGCCCAGCTCCAGCAGCGCGGCAGCAAGTAGGGCCGCTACGAACGTCGCCTCGTGAGCGTGTCGAAGAGCGGGTGACTGGCGACGAACAAGTTTTGGCCTCGACCACCCGTCGCTCAGCCAACAATGTCTCGCCGACGTCAGTTTTCTGAGCTCGGCTCCCGATGCGGTCGCTTCGGATCGCTCGATTCCTTGACGAGACGGGGCGCGAGGATGGTCAATGGAGGCTCCCGAGCTTGGCGGTCGTCTTGCATTTGGGCGCAGAAGGAGGATTCGATGCGAAGCATGCCTATTGTCCCATTCTCGGTCGTGGCGCTGGTTGCGGCGTTGGCGTTCGGTGAAGGCGTCGCCCGCGCGGACCTCGCACCGCCGGATTCCTGCAGCTCGCCGGGACAGCCCTGTCAGAACGCCGGGGCCGGGAACGATCAGGTCGGCAGCTGTGTCGCGACGACCTGCACGAGACAGGTCCGCGGCGCCGACGGCGGGCTCACGCCCATGACGTACGGTTGCAACGCCTGCCAGCTCTCGGGCGCCGCCGGAAATAGCGGCGCCGGCGGGACCTCCGGCGGCAATGGTGCGGGGGGCACGTCGACGAAGACCTCGGGCGGGTCGTCGGGCTGCTCCGTCGGCGGGGAAACGGACCTGGGGTCGGGCGCGGCGCTGCTGGCTCTGGTGGTGGCGGGTTGGGCGGTGGCGCGCCGTCGGCGGCGGACCTCCGTCTGATGACCGCAGCGGCGCGGGCCGCGCAAGCGCTGCGGCCTCTCGACGAGCTGCGCCAGCTCGGGTTGCGCGCGTTGGCGTCCGGCGGGCCGGGGGGGCGGGCGCTGGTTCGGCGGCGGAGCGTGCGTGTGCCGGCGCTTCTGTCGCTGCACGCGGCGGCGGCTTTCGCGCTGGCGCTGCTGGCGCCGTCGTTCCTGATCGCGCTCGCGCCGCTCGTGTTGGGGGTGCCGCATCTCGCGGCCGATGTGCGGTACCTGCTGCTACGGCGGGCCGTCTCGCGCTGGTGGCTCCTGGCCAGCGCAGGATTCGCTCTCGCGCTCGTCGTCCTGCGCGCGCTGGCCGAGGCGAGGGTCACGCTCGGGCCATCGCTGGCGTTCGAGCAGGGGGTAGCCGCGACGTGGGTGCTCGTGGGCGCGTTCGGAGGGTTGCTCGTCGCGCGTGCGCCGGCGGCGGGCGCTCCGCGCGCTGCCGGCAGAGGGCTCGTGCGTGGCGGGGTGGCGCTCGCGATCGGGGCGGGCATCGCGGCGCTCGCGATCGGCGCGCCCGCGCCGTTTCGGCTCGCGCTGCTTCATGGGCACAACCTGGTCGCGGTCGCGGTCTGGGCGCTGCTGTTCCGACGAGGCGGGCGTCTCGGTTGGCTGCCGGTCGCGCTCGTGCTCAGCGGGGCCGGGCTGCTCGCGAGCGGCGCGCTCCTCGGTGTCACGCTTCGTCACGGTGCTCTCTCGGTCGCCGGGTTGCATCTGTTCGTCGCGGCCGACTGGCTCGGGCCCGGCCTCTCCGACAACGCGGCCATCGCCGTCGCGACGAGCTTCGCGTTCTTGCAGTCGGTCCATTACGCGATCTGGCTGGTCGGCGTTCCGGCGGGCGATCGCCCCGGCGAGGGGGGGCGCTCGTGGCGCGCCGCGGGGCGCGAGCTGGTCGACGACTTCACCGCTCCGGGCGTCGCGCTCGTCGTCGCGCTTGCGTTGTTCGTCGCCGTCGCCGGACTCGCCCACGCGGCGCCGACGCGTCGGCTGTTCCTGGCGCTGGCGACCTTCCACGGTTGGCTGGAGCTCGCCGCGCTCGCCTACCTGTTCGCCCGCGGTCCGGTGCGCTCGGCCTGGCCGACGCCGTGACCTTCTGGGTCGTCAACTGGTTGCGGGCGTTCGGGCTGACGCTGGTCGTGGAGCTTCTGGTGGCCGTTCCGCTGCTGGCGGCCGTCGAGCCGCGGCTCGCGCGGCGCATCGCCGTCGTCGTCGTCGCGAACTTGGCCACGCATCCGCTGGTCTGGTTCGCCTTCCCCGGTCTGGGATTTGGCCCCGGCGCGCGCCTCGGCCTCTCCGAGATCTGGGCGCTCCTCGCCGAGCTCGCGATCTACCTGCTGGTCTGGCCTTCGCTCAGGTTTCGCCGCGCGGCACTGGTTTCGCTGGCAGCCAACGGTGCGTCGTTCGCGGCCGGGCTGGTTGCGGCGCGACACGGGGTCGCGTTGTAGCGCCCGACCGAAGCTTCTCGGTACGGTTGATCCCGGTGCTGAGGCGAAGGACATTGTGCCTTCAATGAGCCGCACCTTTCGAGCGTCGTTCCCGTCGCCCGCCGCATTCCTTGCTGCCTGTCTCTTGGCCGTCGCTTCGGTCTCCCCGGCCTCGGCCGGGCAGTACAAGAACTTTCGCGTGGCCGTCTACTGCGTGGTGGACGCGACCCAGCGGTTCGCCGACGAGAAGGTGTTGAAGGCCGAGTTCGACCGGGTCATGGCCCGGGTCAAGTTCGACAAGGTCTACCTCGAGGTCTATCGCGACAGGCGCTTCGCTGACGAAGCAACGCTCGACAAGATCAAGAAGTTCTTCACCGACCGCGGAATCGTCGTGGAGGGCGGGTTGACCCTCTCGGCGGGCGGCGGGGGCGGACAGTTCGGCACCTTCGACTACGAGAAGCGCGCCGACCGCGACGAATGCAAGAAGGCCGTCCAGATCGCTGCTCGGCACTTCGACACGGTCATCCTGGACGACTTCTTCTTCTACGCGAGCAAGTCCGACGCCGACATCGCCGCCAAGGGCGCGCGATCGTGGACCGACTACCGGCTCCAGACGATGCGCAAGGTGTCGACGGATCTGGTGCTGAAGCCTGCGCGGGCCATCAACCCGAAGATCAAGATGATCATCAAGTACCCCAACTGGTACGAGCACTTTCAGGGCCTGGGGTACGACCTCGAAAAACAGGCCCACTGGTTCGACGGCATCTACACCGGCACCGAGACGCGCGATCCCACCGCGACCGATCAGTTGCTCCAGCAGTATCAGAGCTACGAGATCGTGCGCTACTTCGACAACATCCGGCCCGGGGGTAATGGCGGCGGCAATCTTGGTGGCAATCTTGGTGGATGGGTCGACACCTTCAGCGTTCGCTACGCGGATCGTTACGCCGAGCAGCTCTGGGACACGCTCTTCGCCAAGGCACCGGAGATCACGCTCTTCAGCTGGCACGGCATGGCGGCGCTCGATGCTGTGGAGCCCGGCGAGCGGGACGCCTGGAAGCAAAGGCCCACCAGCTTCAACTGGGACGACATGGTCAAGTCATACCGGCCGCCGGCGGGCGAGAGCGCGGCGCCCAATTGGGGTCGGGTCGCTGGCTGGTCGCTGGAACAGATCGACAGGTCACTGGACAAGCTCGGCAACCCGATTGGCGTGAAGAGCTACAAGCCGTATCAGTCGAGCGGAGAGGACTACCTCCACGACTACCTCGGCAACATCGGCATTCCGATCGAGCTGGTGCCGGAGTTTCCCACCGACGCCGACATCGTCCTCCTCACCGAGAGCGCCAAGCGCGATCCGAACCTCCTGACCAAGATGAAGAAGCAGCTCGCGTCAGGCAGGAACGTCATGGTGACGTCGGGATTGCTGAGGGCACTGCAGGAGAGGGGCATCAAGGAGATCGCGGAAGCGGAGGAGACCGGCCGGGTGGTGTCGATCCGTGACTTCGCCAGCGGCTTCGGGGCGGGGCGGGGACAGAGCCTCAACGACCCCAAACAGAACGGCCCGGCGGTGCTCTTCCCGGAGATTCGCTTCTTCACCAACGATATGTGGGCGGTCGTGCGCGGCGTGGCCGGCGCGAAGGGGTTCCCGATCCTGCTGATGAACCACTATTCGAAGGGGATCTTCTACGTCCTGACCGTGCCGGAGAACATCGCCGACCTCTACAACTTGCCCGCGGGCGTGACGAGCGCGATCAAGGGCTACCTCCAGCAGGATTTTCCGGTGCGCATCGACTCGCCGCCGCAGGTGGCCCTGTTCACTTACGACAACGGAGCGTTCGTGGTCGAGTCCTTCCGCCCCGACGACTCGGAGGTGACGATCTCCGTCGTCGGCGATCACGCGCGACTGAAGAACGCGTTGACCGGAGAGGCGCTGAAGGAGCTGGTCCCGGCGCTCGATCCGAGCGAAAAGCGCCGTTTCCGCGACGGTCTGGCGGGCCCGACGCGGACCCGCTTCAAGATCGCCGTCCCGCCGCACTCCTATCTGATGTTTGCGACGGACCAGGTACGGAACTAGCAGCCCGAATCGTCGTCGGCACTCTGGTTGTTCACAGAAAACGTGGCGGAGGGCACGCAAACGCCCCGAAACGTCCGGACACGCGGCGGTGGGCGCGTCCTCGAGCGCGGACCGCGGCGTTGACCTCGGCGCGGCGGACGCCGCTCTCGACGGCGACGGGCCCGCGCCCAACGGCAACGGGCCCGCGCCCAGCGTTTCGGACAACCCGTCGGTGCCCGCGGGTTGGCAGCTGCTCCTGCAGTCGCCGGTGACGCCCGAGATGACGGCCTGGGCGGTGGCGATCCTCGACGACCCGGTGACTTACCGGATGTTCTCGACGGCGACGCAGACGTTCGGCTCTCTGATGGTGCTCGCGCGCGTCGAGTGGCAACCGCCCGACTTTCAGAACAACGCGGTGCACCGGGGCGTGACGCTCTACGAGCCGGCGACGAATTGACGGCTGTCTGCCTCACGGTGGTGGGCGTTTGACAGCGCGCGTGCGCTGTCGGTAGCCTGATTGCCTGATGATGGCCTCCAGCCCGCGTGTGAGATCTCGGTCAACCTTCGCGCGTCGTGCGAGGCTCAGGTCCCTCGACCAGTCCCTCGACCACTTGGTGTGGCTGCTGCGGCCCGTGGTGGCCGCCGTTGGGCTCCTGATCGGCTCGGGGATCGCGGCGCCGCGCGCCGCCGCGGCAGATGCGCCGGCGGCCGCCGCCGCGGACGCCCAGAAGGTCAGCGCCGGCGCCGAGGCCATCCGGAAGGGCGATTTCTCCACCGCGCTCAGGCTGTTCAACGAGGCCTATGCGATCTCGCAGAACCCCAAGCTTCACTACAACATCGCGGTGGCCTACGAGGGTCTCGGGCGGATCACCGCGGCGTACGAAGAGTTCGGGCGCTTCCTCGCCGAGGCGGTGAATGTCCCCGCCGAGTTCCGCGCCGAGGCTCAGCGACGGAAGGACAAGCTGCGGGTCAAGCTCGCGTCGGTCCGATTGGCCGACGCCCCGGCCGGCGCGACCGTGTCGATCGACGGCCAGCCGCGGGGACGAACGCCGATCGTCGAAGAGCTGGTGGTCGCGGCCGGGACCCACACGATCACGATCGAGCGACCGGGGGCCGTGGCGATCTCCAAGAGCTTCGACGCCCCGGCGGGCGCGACCGTCGACGTCTCCGCCGCGCCTGCGCCGCCGGCCGTGGCGGCGGCCCCACCTCCCGCTCCGATGACGGCACCGGCTCCGGTGTCGGGAAGCGCGGCCGTCGTGGTGGCCACGGCGCCGGCTGCCGCCACGCGCGCCGGCGAGGGGCCGGTTCGGCTCGGCCTCGGCGTCGGCGTCGGGTCGTGGGTGAGCGGCGCTCCCGGTCGCAGCCCCGCCTCGGTGGCGTTGTCGTTGGAAGGGACCGCGCGCGCCGTTCGCTTCGGCCAGAGCACGACCTTGCACCTCGGGGCCAAGCTCGGGTGGGCGCCTCTCCCCGACAACGGGAGCTCGGACAGCTTCTTCGCGGCGATGGCCGAGGGGCGCCTCGAGTCGCTCCTCGGTGGCGATCGGATGCTCATGTTCGCGTCGCTCGCCGCCGGACCGCTGGTCATCTCGGGCCTGAGCGCCGACTCGAGCTTGCTGCGCGCGGGCGTGACGGCGCAGGAGGTCGGCACGCTCTACACGATCGAGGTCGCACCTTCCGTCGGCCTCGAGTTCGCGCTCTCCGACGCGACGGCGCTGTTCGCGGCGCTGAGCGGCAGCCTCGCGCCGCTGAAGAGCGAGTGGTTCTCCGACTCTCTGGCCGCCCGGTTCGAGCTGGGGGCGGGCTTCGCGGTGCGGCTCTAGCCATGAGCAACGGCGAGGCCACGCTCGTCGGCCGCACCATCGGCTCCTACCGGGTCACCGCGGAGATCGGTCGGGGCGGGATGGGCGCGGTCTATCTCGCCGAGCACCCGTTGATCGGCCGTAAGGTCGCGATCAAGGTGCTGCTGAGCGACGTCTCCAGGGACGCCGACAACGTCGGTCGGTTCTTCAACGAGGCGCGGGCCGCCGCCAGCATCCGTCACCCGGCGCTGGTCGACGTGTTCGACTTCGGCACCTTGCCCGAAGGGAGCGCCTACCTGGTGATGGACTACCTCGAGGGCGACACCCTCGCGGGGCGGCTCGCGGAGCGAAAAAGGCTCCCCGCCGAGATGGCGGTCGCCATCACCCGCCAGGTCGCCTCGGGGATGGCCATCGCCCACGCGAAGGGGATCATTCATCGCGATCTCAAGCCGGAGAACATCTTCCTGATGGCGGACGGCGGGGCGGCCGTGCCGACGGTCAAGATCCTCGACTTCGGGATTGCCAAGCTGACGGGGACGGAGAGCGAGCTGAGCCATCAGCGGACGCGAACCGGGATCCTGATGGGGACGCCGCTCTACATGTCGCCCGAGCAGTGCCGGGGCGCCGGCGCCGTCGACACCCGCACCGACATTTACTCCCTCGGTTGCATCGTCTACGCCATGCTCACGGGTGGACCACCCTTCGTGCGGGAGGGGGTGGGCGAGCTGATCGGGGCGCACCTGTTCGAGGCGCCGCGCGCTCCGCGCGACCTCGAGCCGTCGGTGCCGGCCGCGCTCGAGGCCGTCGTTCTGCGGATGCTGGCCAAGCGCCCCGAGGATCGCCAGCAGTCGATGCTCGATCTCGAGCGCGAGCTCGAGCGCGTCGACCTCCAACAACGAACGCCGAGCCTGCCGTCGACGCCGCCGGCAGCCTCCGCCCTGGGACGGACCGCGCCGATGGTTTCAGTCGCAGGCGGTCGCGACACCGGCGCGCGCGCCCCGGTGGCACCGACGGCCGCGCGCAACTCGGAGGCGCGCGAAGCTGACACGCTGGACGCCGGTGCCGTCGCGCGAACCACCCCCGGCCCGGCCCGACGGCGTCTGGCGCCGGCGGTGGCGCTGGGGGCCGGGGCGATCGTGGCGATCGGCTTGGTGTTTGCGCTCCGGCGCCCCGACTCCGTCACCGCGTCGGCGCCGTCTGCCGCCGCCGTGGCGCCCGCGACCACGGCGCCGCCCACCGAGGTCGCCCCGCCGGTGCCGGCACCACCTGTCGTCGCGCCGCCTGTCGTGGCACCACCTGTCGTCGCGCCGCCGGTCGTCGCGCCGCCGGTCGTCGTGCCGCCGGTGGCAGTGAAAGCCGCCCCGGTGCCTCCGCCGTCCGTCGAAAAGGTGGTCCCGGTCGCTGCCGCTCAGAACGCCGTGCCGGCGCCCCGGACGGCCGTGGCGATGGTGGCCCGGGAACAGGTGAGGATCACGGCGAGCAACGCCCGCACTGGAGCGGTCGTCCGCGTCGACGGCCGAAAGATCTCGCTGCCGCTCAAGCTCCCCAAGGACGGCAAGTCACACACGTTCACCTTCGAGACGCCCAGCTTCGAGCCCGAGACCGTCGAGGTGCGGGCCACGCGGGACCGAAACATCACCTTGAAGAATCGGCCGTTCCTCTTGATGCAGTGAGATCCGGCCCGGCCCCGCAGCTCTGTTCGAGGTAAGTGATTCGCTGGGGCGCCGAGGGGGCCTCGGCTTTGGCGCCGGGCTCCGGCGTGGGGCTGAGGAGCAACACCAGCTTGAAGCTCGCCAGCCGCGGTCCGCTGGTGTCGCCGTTGTAACGGCGGCAGAGGAAACGACCGAACGGAACCAGGTACGGATTGCCCGGATCGCGCAGCGTGAGACCGAGCTTCTCCCAACGCGAATAGCCCCACCCGAAGTGCGGGCGGAGCCCGGGGGCTGCGCTGTCGGCCAGGTCGACCGTGCGCCCGTCGGTCAAGAGACCGGGCGCTTCGAAGCGACCGAGCGTGTGCGACGGCTCGGGCGCGAACATCGACCAGTTTTGATGCGCCTCCACCAGATTGAGAGTGCGGCTGACGAGGCGGGGAGATGGCCGATGAGCCAATCGGGCGGCCTGCTCGGTGACGATCGCGATCAGAACCAGCAGCGGCGCGATAAAGAGCGCGATACGGCCGACCGCGACGGCACCGCGCCCGAGGCGTGAAGGCCGGCGCGCCTCCGGCTCGGGCGGGGTGACCGGCACCAGCGCGGGCGTCCAGCGATCGAGCCAAGCCGGTTGAACGAGGGTGGTGAACCCCGCCAGCATGACGAACGGGAAGATCCCGACCCGCATGGCCGTCGCGATTCCCAGGTGCAGCGAGATCCCCAGCGCCAGGGCCGCCGCGCGGCACGCTCCGCGCCGGACCGGCGACAGGATGAGCGCCGGCAAGGTCGCCTCGATGGCCAAGGTCAGGAAGGTGAGCGCCGCCGTCAGCGTCGGTCGCGACAGCAGCCAGATCCCCGAGGGGCGGGTGAAGCCGGTGCTGGCGAGCGCGTAGTAGATGGCCGTGCCGTGACGCCAGGAGAGCCCCGTCTTCGAAAGCGCCGACATGAGATAGATGATGGCCAGCTGAGCCCGCACGAACCGCAAGCCCAGGCCGCGCCCGGGCGAGCGGACGCCCCGGCGCGCGTCGACGCTGTGCCCCGCGCCGAGATCGCACCACAACCCCCAAAACAGCCACATGCGCAGCACGGTGTCGCCGCCGTCGGTGATCGCCAGATTGCGATCTTGAATCGACAGCATGAAGATCCAGCAGAGCAGGTTCGCCAGCCGGGTGCGGTGGCCGACCAGCAGCGCGATGGCGACCACGAACCCGAACGACAGCAGGGCGACGACGCCCGCCGGCGAGCCGGTGAGCTGAAACAGCGCGCCCGGCCGTAAACGCCCGGTGACCCAGAGGACGTCGGCGCGAGAGACGGTGCCGAGATCGGTGTAGAACGTGAAGGCGTCTCGCAGGCGATCCGCGAGATCGAGGAGCATCACCGACGCGACAGCGACGCGGAAGCCGGCCAGCACCCGGGAGTCTTGCGGCCGGTCGGCCCAGTCCCTGACCCGCCCCCCGAAGGCGATCGCACCCCGGGACGGAAACCAGGACGGGGAGAAGAGCCCCATTTCGCAGCACTATAACCGTTGACGCTGCGCTCTGCGCCCGCCGATCGAGCCGATTGCCTCCGCCGCCATGCTTGAGTTACAGTGACGACCGATGGCGAAATGGCTGGCAGTGTGGTCCTGCGTGGTGGTGCTGTCCGGATTTGGTTGCGACGCTCCGGTTCGTGATCCCTCCTCGGTGCCTCCCGGCAAGGTTGCGTCGTTGCAAGTGGCCCTCGCCCCGACCAACGTGGTCGCGAACACCACGGTCGCGAACAACGGGGTGATCAACCCGACCACCACCGTCGCGAACACCACCGTCGCAAACACGACTGTCGCGAACTTGAGCGTCGCGAACACGACCGTCGCGAATTTGAGCGTGGCAAACGCCAACACCAGCACGCCGCAGTGTACGGTCGACTCCGATTGCACGGGGGTGGTCACGCCGACGTCGGCTTGTGAGAAGCCGTCGTGCGCGTCGGGGACCTGCACGCTCGTCGCGTCCGGCGCCACGACTTGCGACGACGGCAACGCCTGTACCTATACCGACAAGTGCAGCGGAACGACCTGCGCCGGAACGGCGATCACCTGCACCGACAGCACGACCGACCCCTGTCACCACCTGACGTGCAACGGAACGGCCACCTGCGCCAGCAGCCCCCTCTCGGGCGGCACCTGCGACGACCACGACAGCTGCACCAAGAACGACACCTGCGCGAGCGGCACCTGCGCCGGGACCGCCTACAGCTGCACGACCGACGCCTGCGCCACCGACACCTGCGACGGTCTGGGCGGTTGCGTGAGCACGCCGCGCGACGCCGCCGTCTGCACCAAGGAGAAGGACGCCGGCGAGCCCCATCAGGATGCGTCGCACCCGTCAGACGCGCACGCGGAGGACGCGGCGGAGCCGCACGACGCGCACGTCGTTCACGATGCGCACGCCTCTTCCGCCGATTCGATGACTGGCGCCGCCGACGGGTCGACGACCAGCGACAAGGTCGGCGGCTGCGCCTGCGACGTCGGCGCCCGATCGACCGGCGGGTGGTTCGCGGGCGGCGTTTCGCTGGTTCTCGCGTTGCTGCTGTCGTTCCGCCGCCGCCGCGCGCGCGCCTAGATCGCCTAGACCGGCAGGCTCCGGCGGGTCCCTGCCGGCGAGCTGTCGGCCGCCGCGAAATGCTCGACCAGCGTTCGGAGGCCGATGAGGACGATGTCGACCGTCAGGCGGGTGGCCTGCTTGCCGCGCGCGAACGTGCAGAGGAGCGCGAGGCTCTTCACACGGTCCGGGGCGCGCAGGGCGATCTCCTGGGCGATGAGGCCGCCCATGGAGTGCCCGGCCAGGTGGAAGCGCTCGATCTTCTCGGCGTCCATGATCGCCAGCGCGGATCCGATCCGATCGTGCTCCCGTCGGTGCCCCGGTTGTCGAAGGAGATTGTCGTGTAGCGGTCGCCAAGACCGTCGATCTGCGGGCGCTACCCGTCGCCGACCGGAACCTCGAGGCGACAAGGACAGCTTATTGACCGTGAGCTGTCAGTGGCGCCAGCGGCAACTTGATTTTAGGGCAATCCATGTCTGTCCCCACATCTGGGATGCCTGAACGAAGCTCAGCCAGACTCCCTCGCATGACTTTGCTTGAACGAGAGGACCTCAATGAGAACTAGCCAGATCTCGACCCGGGCGCTCACCTTGTTGGCCGTTGCGGCATCCGTCGCGATCGGCTGCGGCTCCAGCTCTGGACCTCCAGGTACGGACGCAGGTTCCGCCGGTGCGGGGGGGAAGTCCTCGGGGACCGGCGGCTCGTCCGCGGGCGCTGGCGGAAAGTCCACCGGCAGCGGGGGCGCGGCTGCAGGTGCGGGCGGTTCGTCCGCCGGCGCCGGCGGCGCATCTGCGGGCGCAGGCGGCGCCGCTGCCGGCGGAGGTGGCGCATCCGGAGGCGCTGCTGGCGCCGCTGCGGGCGCGGGTGGTTCGTCTGCGGGCGCCGGCGGTTCGTCGGCAGGCGCGGGCGGAGGCGCTGCGGGTGTGGGGGGTTCGTCTGCGGGCGCCGGCGGCTCGTCGGCAGGCGCCGGCGGTGCCGCGAGCACCCCGTTCGTTTACTTCGTGGCGCAGGCGAACGGCACCACGACGGCGACGCTGGCCAGCGGAACGTTCTCCGTCAACAGCACGTTTGGCGCGTCGGGCAATGGCTTCAAGTACGTGGCTCCCAACTACTACGGCACCGTCAGCAACGGCTTCATTTCGTTCCCCACGCCGATGACGGGCGACTTCAGCATCACGGCCGACGTGACCGTCACGACGCAGAACAAGGCCAACAACGCCTGCGGCATCGGGGTCGGCATGACCACCGGCTGGAGCGGCACCGACTCCTACGCCTACACGTTGATGCGCAATGCGAACAATTCGACCAACGGCTACTCCGTCAGCGGTGCGGGCGCGATATCGGCGGCGGCGCCGACGGTGGCTTTCACCAACGGGACGCCGCTGCAACTGACGTTCAGCCGCACCGGCAGCAGCGTGACCTTCGGCGCCGGTCCGGTCGGAGGGACGGTGACCGCCAACACCGTCGCTGCCACCGCGCTCACGAACGGGACCACTGTCTACGGCAGCGGCGCGGTCTACCCGACGATCTCGTTCAACAATGTCGCCGCCACCATCACGAGCCTGGTCATCAAGGACGGCAGCGGCGCCACGGTTTACGACTCGGCCACGGGCGCCCTCGTCACCTACGTTCCGGCGTCGCTCACGCTCTCGACGGCCACCGTGAGCCTGGCGAAAGGCGCCTCCGGGTCGGTCACCGCCACTGCGATCGCCGTCGGCGGCGCGGTCTCGACGGTGACGGCGGTATCGTCGGATCCGACCGTCGCCACGGCGACCGTCACCAACGGTGCGACCAACTCGACCATCGCGCTCAGCGGCCTCAAGGGCGGCACGACGACGGTGACGGTCACCAACGCCGGCGACAGCAACAGCGCGACCAACACCAAGACGATCCTGGTGTCGGTGGCCGAGTACGAGGCCACCGATCCCTATGGCTCGCTCGCGACGTTGGCCTATCCAGCCCCGGGCGCCACCAACGCCTATACCGACGGGGAGCTG
Source organism: Polyangia bacterium (assembly GCA_036267635.1). Classification (GTDB taxonomy): domain Bacteria; phylum Myxococcota_A; class Polyangia; order Fen-1088; family Fen-1088; genus JADGRB01. The sequence goes on from DATAVR010000082.1 coordinate 40,878, forward strand.
GCGCTCACTTTCGACGCGCCTCCCACCCTGAACACCGGAGGCCTGATCAAGATCTTCGCGGTGGCGACCGGGAGCGAGGTCGACAGCATCGCGTTTGCCGGCGAGACGCAGACCTTCGCCACGACGGTGATCAACGTCGGATCGCAGCTGGTTAGGGTCAGCGGCAATACCGTCTTCTTCACGCCTCACCTCGGCAAGCTGGCCTACGGCACGGCCTACTACGTGGGCATTCCCACCACCTCCATCACCGGCACCTTGACGGGGGTGGCGTTCAACGGCCTCTCCAACCTGAGCACGGTGGCCACCTGGAAGTTCACCACGCGCGCGGCCCCGACGCTGACCGCGACCGGCGTGACGGTCGACGGCGCCCAGAGCAGCACCGC
>DATAVR010000083.1:0-67914 GCA_036267635.1 Polyangia bacterium
CGCGAGAGATCGCGTCGGGCGAGCGCGAGCTTCGCTCGCGCGAGCCCATCGCGGGGGGCGCGGGACCCTCCCAGGGTCCCGATTAAATAGGCAGGTCGATCTCGACGGTGGTGCCGGCGCCGGGGCGCGAGGTGAGCTGGAAGACGCCGGCGCAGGAGCGGACGCGCTCGCGCATGCCGACGATGCCGAGGTGGCCGGCCAGGTCGGCGCCGGCGAGCGCCGCCGGGTCGAACCCGCGCCCGTCGTCGTGAATCGCCAGCGTCACGCGCGCGGGCTCTCGGACGATTCGCACCTGGATGTGGCGGGCGGAGGCGTGGCGGAGGGCGTTGGTGATCGATTCCTGCACCACCCGGAAGCAGGCGATCTCCATGTCGGGAGCCAGACGCGCCCAGTCGGCCGCCCCCTTGGAGTCGAGCTCGATCGCCACGTTGGAGAGGGCCGCCTGTCCTTCGAGATAAAGGCGGAGCGCCGGCCCCAGGCCGACCTCGTCGAGCAAGGGCGGTCGCAGGTTGACGGAGATCTGCCGCACCCGCGTGATCAACTGATCGATGAGCGTCAGCGCCTGGGGTGTCGAATCGCCGGGTGGGATGGCCAGCCCCTGGCTGCCGAGCTGCAGCCGCAGCTTGAGCGCGGTCAGCGACTGACCGAGCTCGTCGTGCAGCTCGTGCGCCAGGAAGCGCCGCTCCTCTTCCTTCGCCGCCTCCAGCCGTCCGTGGAGCTGGCCGAGGTGCTCGTAGGCGACGCGCAGCTCGTCGAGGACGCGCGTCGTGGCCCGCGCGTTGGCCTCGACGTGACGGATCACGAAGTCGATCACCGACGCCAGCAGCACCGCCAGCAGCGACGTCGAGATGGCCATGCGGATCCAGTTTCGCAGCAGGAACGGGTCGACCTCGCGCGGGGCGAGGTGGAGGATTCGGCGTGACACGAGAATGCCGATGACCACGTGGGCCGCCGCCGAAGTCGCGATCATGGCGAAGCCGAGGTTTCGGCCGAGGATGACGACCCCCAGCACGCAGGTGGTCACGATGACGACGCTCAACCCGGCGGCGAACCCGGCGCGGCCGAGGAGAAAGATCCCGGTGGCGAACAGCGCCAGGATCGCGGCCAGCGCCCGCCGCCGCACCGGCAACCCATTGGCCAGGCGGAGCACCGGGAACAGCACCCCGGTCGTCGTCATCACCGCGATATCTTTCACCTCGCGGTGGGTGGCCCCGACGAAGATGCCGAGCACCGCCAGGAGCGGCACCACCACCGCCGTCACCGTCAGCATTCCTCGCAGCACGCTTTCACGCCAGGTCTCCGATGCCCCCGGAGGAACGGCGGACACCGTCGGTTCGCGCCTGATCGGGACTCCCAGCTCGGCCGTCATCACCCCACAGTTCGAGCACGCGGTCGAGAGCCGATCAAGCGCGAGGTTTTTCCCGACGGTGCCGCCGGCCCCGCGGCTGGCACGGGGACTAGAAGCTCGCGCGGAAGAGCGCCAATCGGTAGGTGGGGGCCGGATCGGGCGACCAGAGCCGGCTGACCGCCGCGTTGGCCCGACTCTCGTCTGCGGCCACCTGCACGATCCCGACGCCGGTGCCGACCAGAACGCCGCCCGCCGCCCAGATCCCGATCCGCCCGGCGTGCTCCTGGTTGTCGGCTAGGTAGTAGATCGCGCCGCCGACCAGCAGGCCCGCGATGCCGCCCATCAGGGCGCTGACGGTGATGGTCGTCATCACGTTGTGCGGCGGCTGTACGTCTTCGTGAATGATCCGCTGCTGCGAGGGGGGCACCACGACGGGCGCCGGCTCCTGCACGGGGACGACGGCCGCGGGCACCGCCGCCGGTGCTGCTTGCGTCGCCGGCGGATTGACCACCTCGACGTCGCCGGCGCGAGCGACGCTGCTCAGGCTGAAGGTGACCGCGACGGCCGCGGCTGTCGCGAATGCGTAAGTAGATTTCCTCATGGTTGCCTCCGTGAGGTTCGGAGGCTGCAGCGGTCGTGCCAGCACCGCCTGAGGGGGATTTCGCGCCCCATCGTGCCGCCGGTTACCGCGCCGTGCCTGAGGTCGACCGATCGGTGACGCTGACCCGCCGGGGGCGACCCCAGACCATACGGAAGATGAGCGCCACGATGGCCAGGACGATCAAGACGCGGATCGCCGTGCCGGCCAGCTGAAAGAGGCCGAAGCCGAGGAGCCAGGCGATGAGGAGAATGACCGTCAGAGTCAGCATGACCGCCTTCGTTGAAGTTGGTCCCCCCGACGGAGAAAGCCACCTCATGGGAATCGCGGCCGGAGCTCGGCCGGGACCGAGGTGAAGCGGCCCCCTAGGCAAGCGGTCTGGTTTGCGGTAAATACGCGCCCTTCGAAGGAGAACGTGCACCATGTCCGCGGCATTGAAGAAGAGCCCGCTTTCGCGGGTCAAAGACGAGTTCGGTGGGAAAGACAAGCTGGTCGACAAGATCGTCGGGATTCTCGACGCCGGCGACCTCAGCAAGGATGACCTGCGCAAGAAGCTGCTTGGCGTCGCCAACGGCAAGCTGATTCGGTTGCACTCCGTCGCCACGCGCACCAAGGCGGCGGGGGGCCACGACAAGCTGGCGGCCGCCACCGCGGAGCAGCTCAAACGCGGCAAGGACAAGGACTACGTCAACAAGCTGGGCGAGTACTCCAACGGGCGCCTGCTCGACATGCTGTCGGCGGCGGAGCGCGCGCACGCAGGAGCGGCCTCGGCCACGGCCAGCAAGCCCGCCAAGAGCGCGGCCAGAGCGGCGAGGGTGGCTGCGCCCCCCAAGCCCGTCGCGAAGAAAGCTGCGCCCGTCGCCAAAAAGAGCACGGGCAAGTCCGCCAAGGGCAAGGCGAAGAAGTAAGCCCGACGCTGGAGCGCTGATGTTGATGGGCCGGGTGGTGGGGCGGCTCTGGGCGGCGCGCCAGGCTGGCGGTCTGGGGGGACGCAAGCTTCTGCTGGTCCGCCCGGAGACGGCGAGCGGCCAGGAGACAACGCGTCTCATCGTCGCGGTCGACGGGCTCGACGCGGGGCCGGGCGATCGGGTGATCGTGGCGCACGGCAGCCGGGTGCGCGACCTGACGGTCGGCGCCGAGGTGGCCGACAAGGACGTGATCGTCGGGATCGTCGACGGTCACCAGATCGAAGGGGCGCCTTGATCCTGGGGCGCGTGATCGGCGAGGTCTGGGCCACGCGGCGCGACGCGCGGCTCGCCCGGGCCAAGCTGCTGGTGGTCCGCCCGCACGGGCTCTACGAGCCGGCGTTCGGCGGCCGGCACCTGGTCGCCACCGACGAGGTCCAGGCCGGCGTGGGCGACGAGGTGATCGTCTGCCTCGGGGCGCCGGCGCGCTGGTCGGCGGGCGGGAACGACATGCCGGTCGACGCGGCGATCCTGGGCGTCGTCGATCGGGTCGACCTCGAGGCGGGGCGGATGACGCCGCCGGGCGCCGGGCCGGGGATCCGCCGTCCGTTCACCGTTGACCTTTCGGGCACCGTTGACCTTTCGGGCACCGTCGACCTCTCGGGCACCGTCGAGCTCTCGGGCGGGGCCCCGCGATGATTCGCGGGACGGTGGTCGGTCAGGTCTGGGCCACGCGCAAGGCGCGCGGGCTCGACGGGCAGAAGCTGCTGGTGGTCGCGGCGCGCGACGCCGAGGGACGGGCGAGCGGCCGGCTGGTCGTCGCCATCGACGTGCTCGACGCGCGCACGGGCGAGGACGTGACGGTCGCCTTCGGATCGGGCGCGCGCAACGTGCTCCGCCCCGGCGGCGAGAACCGCGACCTCCTCTGCGACGCCGCCGTGGCGGCCATCGTCGAAGGAGCAGGCTGATGTTCCTCGGGCGCGTGGTGGGGACCGTCTGGTCGACGGTGAAGTGGCCCGAGGCGAAAGGCCTCAAGCTGCTGCTGGTGCGCCCCTACCGGCTCGGCGACGTGGCACCGGGCGCTGTGCGCGCGGGGGCCGAGGCTTCGGAGCCGACCGACGATCTGGTCGTCTGCGCCGACATGCTCGACGCCGGAGCGGGCGATGACGTGCTGGTCGCCTTCGGCCACGCGGCGCGCGTCGCGGTCAGCGAGCGGTTGGCGCCGGGCGCGAAGCCGACCGCTCCGATCGACGCCGCCGTCGTCGCCGTCGTCGATCGCGTGGAGATCGACGGTGAAGCGGGACGCTGACGATCGCGACCTACGGCGGCTCATCGCCGAGGTGACGCGCCAGGTGACCGCCGAGACCGCCGCCGGCCCGGCGCCGCGGGCGGCCGAGACGCTCGCCCGGGCCGAGCTCTGCGCCTCGTGCGCCGAGGAGGCGCGCCAGCGCGGGCCACGCGCGGTCATCACCACCACCGGCAAGAACAGGCGGGGGATCGTGGCCAAGATCGCGCAGGCGATCGCCGAAGCGGGCGGCGACATCGTCGACATCGCCCAGACGCTGGTCTCCGACTATTTCACGATGATCATCGTGGTCGACACCGCCGGGCTGGAGGTGTCGTTCGCCGAGTTCAAGGCGCGCCTCACCCAGGCCGTCGAGGCGCTGGGCGCGGAGTGTCTGGTGATGCACGAAGAGATCGTGAACGCGCTCCAGCGCGTATAGTCGGCGCGTGGCGAGTCGGTTCGAAGCCTCCGAGGTGCGCGAGGTGCTGCGCATGATCGAGAGCGAGAGCCTCGATGTCCGGACGGTGACCCTGGGCGTCTCGCTGCGCGACTGCGCCGCCGAGACGCTGGAGCGGACGAGCGCGCGCATCTACGAAAAACTGATGCGCGTCGCTGCCCGGCTGGTTCCCACCACGGCGGCCGTGCAGGCCGACTTCGCCGTCCCGATCACCACCACGCGCCTCTCGGTCACGCCGATCGCCCTCGTGACCGAGGCCGCACGCGCCGCGCGCGTCGTCCCGGCCGCGCTGGCGCTCGATCGCGCGGCGGGCGCGCTGGGGGTCGACTACGTGGGCGGCTTCTCGGCGCTGGTCGAAAAAGGGATGACCACCGGCGACCGCGCGCTCGTCGATTCGATCCCCGAGGCGCTGGCGACGACGACGCGCGTCTGCTCGTCGGTGAACGTGGCCAGCACGCGCGCGGGTATCAACGCCGACGCCGTGCTGGAGATGGGGAGGGTGGTGAAGGCGACCGCCGAGGCGACGGCGGCCGCCGGCGGGATCGGCTGCGCGCGCCTGGTCACCTTTGCCAACATCCCCGACGACAACCCGTTCGTGGCCGGCGCGCTGCACGGTGTGGGGGAGGGGGAGTGCGTCGTCAACGTCGGTTGCTCGGGCCCGGGGGTGGTCCTCTCGGCGCTCAAGCGGCTGCGGGCTTCGGGCGAGCCCTACGACCTGTCGACCGTCGCCGAGACGATCAAGCGGATGGCCTTCAAGGTCACCCGCGCCGGGGAGCTGGTCGGGCGCGAGGTGGTGCGGCGGCTCGGGGGGGAGGCCCGGTTCGGCGTCGTCGATCTCTCGCTGGCGCCGACGCCGGCGGTGGGTGACTCGGTGGCCGAGATTTTGGAAGAGATGGGCGTCGACATGGCGGGCGCGCCCGGCTCCGTCGCGGCGCTGGCGCTTCTCACCGACGCGGTGAAGAAAGGGGGGGTGATGGCCTCGTCGTCGGTCGGCGGCCTCTCGGGCGCCTTCATCCCGGTCAGCGAGGACGCACGGATGGTCGCCGCCGCGCGCGCCGGGGCGCTGTCGCTCGAGCGGCTCGAGAGCCTCAGCGCCGTTTGCTCGGTCGGGCTCGACATGGTGGCTGTCCCCGGCGATACCTCCGCTGAGACCCTGGCGGCGATCATCGCCGACGAGATCGCGATCGGCGTCTTCAACAACAAAGCGACCGGCGTTCGCATCATCCCCGTCCCCGGCAAGAAGGCGGGCGAGTCGGTCCTCTACGGCGGCCTCCTCGGCGAGGCCTACGTCCAGGCGGTCGGCCGCTTCGGCGCCGATCGCTTCATCCGGCTCGGCGGCCGCATCCCGGCGCCGCTGCAGGCGCTGCGCAACTGATGCGGCCCCGGTGGCTCGCGGCGGTCGCGTTCGCGCTGGCGGCGCTCGGCGCCGCGCCCGCGCGCGCCGACAAGTCGATCGCGGTCATCGTCGAGCCGTGGCGCTTCTTCTCCGGGGCGCCGCCCGCCGGCTGGACCGATCCCGCGTTCGACGATCGCGCTTGGGGCGGACCGTCCGCGGGGCCCTTCTCGCCGCGTCCCCCGGATCTCTCGCCGGTGGCGGGGTCGCCGACGCATGGCCCGCCGCCCGAGTCGCCGGGGACTCGCTACGATCTCGTTCCCCGCGCGCCGCTGCTCCTGCGGGCGCGCTTTTCGGTGGCCGACGTGGCGCACGTGCGGGTCCTCGAGCTCGGCGTGGCGTACAACGACGCCTTCGTCGCCTACGTCAACGGCCGAGAGGTCGCGCGCCGCGGGATCCCGGCAGACGCGAGCGCCGCCGCGACCCCGCATGGTCCGGAGATCGAGCGCCTCTCCATCCCGGTTCCGTCGTCGGCTCTCCCGTCGCTGCGGCCCGATGGCAACTGGTTGGCGGTCGCCGTTTACGCCTCGCCCGGCCGCGCTGTCGAGTTCGCGACGGCGCCGGCTGTGTCGATCGACGTCGGCGCGGCGAGCGGCGTCCGGATCGTGCGCGGCCCCTACCTGTCGGCGCCGACCGATGGACCGAAGGGGCTCGGGCTGCGGTTGAACTGGCAGACCGATCTGCCGGCGACGGCGACGGTCTCCGTCGACCGGGCGGACGCGGGGGGCGCCCGTCTGCCGCCGATCGTGGTGGCGACGAGCAAGCCCGCCACCCAGCAGTCGGTGACCGTCGACGGGATGACGGCGGGTTCCCTCTACCGCTACACGGTCGACGTCGATGCGGGCGGCGGAGACCGGGCGAGCGCCGGACCGACCGTCTTCAAGACGCTGGCGGCGCCGCCCCTGCCGCTCCGCTTCGCCGTCTACGGCGACATGCGCTACCCGGGGCACGCCGCGCACCGATCGATTGTCGAGGCGCTGGTGCGCGAGGCGCCGGCGCTGATCGTCAACACCGGCGATCTCACCGACGTCGGGAGCGAGGAGTCGAACTGGCAGAAGTACTTCGAGATCACCGCGCCGATGGGGGCGATCGCGCCGGTGGTGCCGGCGCTCGGCAACCACGACGCCGACCGCCGCGGCGCCGGCGCGCCCCTCGCCTGGTCGCTGTTCGGCGTCCCCGCGCACGGGCCGCCGGGCTGGACCTCGCTCGATCTCGGTGGGGTCCACTTCGTGATCCTGTCGACCAACGACATGCGTAACCCGACGCAGCTCACCTGGCTGCGCGACGATCTGGCGCGGGCGCGGCGCCACCACGCGCGCGCCATCTTCGCCTTCTGCCACGAGGGGCCCTGGGCGCATGGCTTTCACGGCGGGGCCTCGATCATGGCGCGCGACTACGCGCCGCTCCTGGCGGCAGCGCACGTCGACGTCCTGTTCTCCGGCCACGACCACATCTACGAGCGCGGCATCGGGAGCACACCCGAGGGGAAGCTGACCTACGTGGTCACCGGTGGCGGCGGTGCGCCGCTCTACAATCCGAGATGTCAGGCGGCGACGGGGCCCCCGCCCGTCGGTATGTCGGGCCCGCTCCCCGCCTGCCCGGCCAGCGTCCGGGTCCTCACCAACAGCTACCACTACATCATGGTCGAGGTGTCGAACGGCGGGGTCACGCTCTGTCCACGCCACCCCGACGGCAGTCCGGTCGAGGCGTGCGTGCAGCTCCCGCAGCGGCGCGATCGCACTTCGCATTGATCGCCCCGGTGGTGCGCGGTTAGCATTCCGTGGTGGTCCAGGCCCAGAGTCCGCAGCGCGTCCCGATCGTTCCGTCCGTCGACGGTGACCGGCACGTGCTCGCCTGGGACGACGTCTCCTTCGAGGTCGACGCGCGCACGGGCGGCCGCGTGACGGCGCTGCGGCTTGGCGGCCGAAATCTGTTGACCGGTCCGGAGATCGACGCCAGCAACTTCGGCTCGACCTTTTGGACCAGCCCGCAGAGCGCCTGGGGCTGGCCGCCCGTGCCGGAGGTCGACCACGCCGAGTACCGCGCGTCGATCGAAGGCAGCGCCATCGTCATGCGCAGCGCGCGGAGCGCGAGCCTGGGCGTGGAGATCGAAAAGCGCTTCACCGCCGATCGCCCGCGCGGCGCCGTGCTGTTCGAGTATCGAATTCACAATCTGGGTGCGGCGCCGCTCCAGACGGCCCCCTGGCAGATCACCCGGGTCGGGCCGGGGGGCCTCACGTTCTATCCGTCGGGCGAGGGGGCTTTCCCGCCGTCGAACCTGGGCGTGCGCGACGCGCTCGGCGCCACCTGGTACGACTACGACAAGGCGGCGATCAACGATCACCAGAAGCACTTCGCCGACGGCCGAGAGGGATGGCTGGCGCACGTCGACGGCGACGCGCTGTTGGTGAAGACCTTCCCGGCGGTGCCGCGGTCCGCGCACGCGCCTGGTGAGGCGCAGATCGAGATCTACGCCAGCCCGGCCCACACCTACGTCGAGGTGGAGGCGCAAGGGGCGTACGAGACGGTGGCGCCGGGCGCGGCGCTCACCTGGCAGGTGGTCTGGCTGGCGCGCCGGCTGCCGCCGAAGGTGCCGGTCGCCGTCGGCAGCGAGGCGCTCTTGGCGCACGTCCGCGCGCTGGTCGCCGCCGACGCCGCCGCACGGTGAACGTGGCCTTTGAGCGCCGGTTCGTCCTCGAGCTGCCGTTCGGGGTTTGCGTGGGCGTGTCGCTGCCGGACGGCCGCTTCGAGTTGCCCGGCGAGCTGCACCCCGAAGAGGCGGCGTTCGCGCGGACGTTGCCGGAGGCGCGGCGCGCCGGGTGGGTCGGTGGTCGGGTGGCTCTGCGCGCGGCGCTGGCCGCGGCGGATCTCGCGGCGCCGGCGCCGATCCTGGCCTCCCCGCGCGGAGCGCCGCTGCTTCCGCCCGGCGCGATCGGTTCGGTGAGCCACAAACGGGCGATCGCCGTCGCGCTGGCCGCGCGCGAGCCGTCGCCGCGCGCGACGATCGGGATCGACGTCGAGGAGCTCCGTCCGCTGCGCGTCGACGTCGCCGGCCGGGTGCTCACGCCGGAGGAGCGGGCGGCGCTCCCGGCGGATGGCGTGGCGCGCGACGCGGCCGTGCTACTCGCCTTTTCGGCCAAGGAGGCGATCTACAAAGCGCTCGACCCTTGGGTGCAACGCTTCGTCGCCTTTCACGAAGCGTCCGTGGGCCGCGCATCCGACGGCGCGGTCACCGGCCGCCTTGCGCTCGATGGGGGCGAGGGACCGTTCGGCGTTGAGCTTCACGAGGCGTGCCCAGCGGGCGAGGCGGGGCTCGTTCTGGTCGCCGCTCGTGTGCGGCCAGTCGATGTTGTCCGGAGCTAACGCGCAGCGAGAGACGCCGCCAGGCGGGACCGTGATCGCTGTCGGCGTCGGAACGGCCGCAATCGACCGACGAATGAAGCCCAATGCTTATGCAACGCGCTGGCCAGTCACTCGATGATTCAGGTGATCTCCCCTTCTCGCCGGCGGTATCGACCGCCCTCGCGAAGGCATCGCCCTCGAAGGTCGCGGTCGACAGCAATGCTGGTCCTCGGTGGAAGCACTGTCCCGCCGCCTCGCAAGGCGTTCATCTCTGACCTGAGGGAGACCGCTCCTTCAGCGACAGAGGTCGCTTACCGGCAGAAAGGGCGTTTGTTCTTCCCATTCCTACGTCGTACACGGGCTCATTCGCGTGCGAGGTGGCCGCCCAGGCAGGCGTGTTTCGCTATGCGGCCCGCAAGCGCGCGACGTCGAGAGTCCGATAAGCGGGCACCGCCGTTCGAGGCGCCGAGTGCTCCCTCAGCGCCTTCTCCGCCCCCGCGAAGAGCGTCCCGGCCTTGTCGCTAAGCTGCATGAACACGTGAGACCGCAGCGCGTAGGAGTTCGCTCCCGCCAGACGACCGCCTTCCTGCTCCCAGCGGTTGGCGGTGGCGCGATCCACGCCGAGGTGCTCGGCGAGATCCGCCTGCGTATACTCGAGCAGCTTGCGCAAGAACTTCACTTCGATCGGTTCCAGCTCGGCCTGGGTCAGCATGGAACCGGCGATGGCGAGCGAGGCGAGCTCCAGCACGTCGCCCGGAACGAGAACGGCGCCGCAAACCGGGCAGGAAGGCACAGCGAGATTCTTGACGATGACCTCATTGAGGCCGAGCAGCGGCCCGATGTCTCGCTTGCCGGCCTTGACGGCCAGCTGCCCCTTCCCGCAGCTCGGGCAGGTGGTTGCCGCCTTGAAATGACCGCTCTTCATGACTTCGTCTCCTTTTGAATCAGAACACTGTGACCACGATCAGTCGCTTGCCGAGGTGATCCACGTAGACTTCCACGCCGATCGCGGTCGCGATCTCGTCGAGGCTCGGTCCGGTCACGCGCCAGCACGTTCCTCCGAAACGGGGAATGCCGCCCGCATGCGCCTCGCAGCCCGTCGCTTTCTTGATGCTGCTCTTCATGTCGGCCGCCGTGATGCCCCGCTGTCCTCCGCCCAACGCCTCGCGGGCCCACCTCAGCGCTTCGCCAGCAGCGGAGGGGCCGGCCACGCATGTAGCATCTTGCTACATCGAGACCCGAGGGGCAAGGCCCAAATCCTCGCCTTGTCTAGAAGTAGTAGCGGACGCCAGCTTCGATGTTGAAGTGCGCGCCGCCGCTCTCATGGATGGACGAGCCGTCGGCGCCCATCGCGTTGATGCTGCCGATATCGGCCAGGCCGCCGCCGAGAAGGATCCCCACGCCGGACGCGAACCGCCATTCGTAGCCGATGTTGACGAGGAGAGCGCTGGCTGACCCCGTCACCTCTCCCATCGAAAGATGCACGTAGGCGAAACCAATACCGACATAGGGCGTGTGGCCGAAGGATTTGAGCTGAAGCTGGACCGTCGGCGCAAAGCCGTACCCGGTGGCGGTCTCGGTCGATCCGTACCCCTCGTCGATCGATTCGGACAGGTAGTTTGCCTGCAGGTCGAAGGCGACGTGAGGGATCTCGCGGACGATCAGGTCGGCGCCGAGGAGCCCGATCCCGTTGCCGATCTTGTATCCCACCCCGAACGGGTGCACCTCCGTCTCTTCGGCGCGCGCCGCCCTGGGCCTGCCCAGCAGGACGAGAACGAAAGCGATCGAAAAGACCAAGAAGGCACTCGAGAGTCGCTTCATGCGCTCAGGTTCGCTTGCGCTCGCGGAGCGCGCGGAACTCTTCGAAGGTCGCGCAGCGTAAAAAACGGTTGCTGCCGAGCTCGTGGGCGATGGTCGAGGTCGGCGTCTCGCCGTAGTCGTGGCCCGGGAAGACGCGGGTCTCCTCTGGCAGCCGGGTGAGCCGCTGCAGGCTCTTCCACATCTCGGCGGTGTCGCCGCCCCTGAAGTCGGTGCGGCCGCAGCCGCCGACGAACAGCACGTCGCCGGTCACCACGTAACCGTCGGCCAGGTAGCAGGTGCCGCCCACGGTGTGGCCGGGCGTATCGAGCACCCGCACGCCGCGCTTGCCGACGGAAACGTCCAGACCGTCGACGGCGTCGAGCATCTTCCGTCCCGCGGCGCTCACCGCGGCCGCCTCGCGCGGGCTCACCACCACGGTCGCACCGGTCTTCTCGCAGAGCGCGTCGACCCCCTCGATGTGATCGTTGTGGGTGTGAGTGATGAGGGCGGTCGTGACCGTGAGGCCGCGCCGCGCCACCTCGGCGAGCAAGCGATCGACCTCCCAGGCCGGATCGACGATGGCCGCCTCGCGCGTCTCGGGGCAGTAGAGGATCTCGCAGAAGTTCTGCAGCAGGCCGACCTCCATCTGCACCACCTCGGGCGCGGGCGGCAGGCCGGCGGCGTCGTTCGCGCCGTCGCTCATTTGGACCCCACCCGCACCGTCGCCGAGGCGGCGCCCACGTTGTCGGCGCTGTCCCAGGCGCGCACGGTGACGGCGTGCGGGCCAGGCGGCAGCGTCGGGAGCTTGAGGGTGAAGGCCTCGACCAGATCGTCGCAGATGCCGTCGGCCGGGGCCAGGATCTGCCAGTCGCCGCCGTCGATGGCGTACTCGAGGCCGGTGAGCGGGCTCTGGTCGTCGCGCGCGCGCCCCGAGACGAACGGATACTTCGCCACCAGGCCGATCACCTCGGGCTTGCGGTTGTCGACCAGGATCGGCGCCGAGTCGAGGCTGGCCTCGAGGACGCGCTCGCGCGGCTCCGAGCGCTCGTCGCTGGCGACGACGCGGACGACGTAAGTTCCGTCGGGGAGACCCTCGGTGTTCCAGTCGAAGTCGGTCTTGGTGAGCGGATCCGGGCCGCCGAGCGGCCGCCAGACGGCGTCGTTCTCCTCGCGGAAGAAGAGCCGGTAGGCGAGGTCGTCGCCGTCGAGGTTGTCGACCTTCCAGTGCAGCTTGACGAGCGGCGAGTGGCTGCGCGTCGCGGCAGCCGGGGTCAGGGACGCGCCGCCGAGGCCGCCCAGCGCTCCGCCGCTCGAGAGCGGTGCCGCTCCCGCGCCGTCGCCGGAGGTGATCTCGGTGATCCGGGCGCGCTGGTTCTGCGGGAGATACGCCAGCGTCACCTGCCCGACGTGCGCCTCGGGCGCGCCGAAAGTCAGCCGGTATTGCACGTAACGCGCGGCCGGGCTGCCGACCAGACCGACGCCGCCGTCCCCGGTCGCGCGCGCCTGATCGAGGCCGGTGAACGCCGACCAGGTGACGTCGGGCTTGGCGGTGTTCCCGGAGCGCGTCGCCACGCCGAGCTCATGCGTGCCGTGCCAGCGGAGGAGCCCCCAGCGCGCGTGGAAGTCGGCGTCGAGCACGCGCGAGAGATAGCTCGCTTGCTTCGCCGTTGCGGGGGTGACGCGGTAGATGCCGCCCACGTCGCCGGTGCCGACCAGGAAGTTCTTCCCGGCGCGCAGCAGGGTCAGCGCCTGGCGCTCGGGAAGATCGATGGCCAGCGCGGCTTTGCGATCGGGATCGACCCGATAGACGCGTCCTTCGGTGCCGGTGCCGACGTAGGCACTCCCGGCGTCGTCGAAGGCGAGCGTGGTGAAGTAGCCGTCGCCGATCGAGAAGACCTGCTCGGTGCGGCCGTCGGGATCGATCCGGTAGAGCGCCGCCTTGGACTTGCGCTGCCCCGGCCGCGGCAGGGCGCCGGCCGAGGCGGGCGAGCCGGTCGGCGAGACGGTGATGCGGGTGCCGCGCGCGGCGATCGGCCCCGCGGAGGTCGCCGGGGCCGCGTGCTCGAAGTCGTTGACCGCCACGTAGACGGCGTTGCCCGAGCGGGCGATCGCGCGGACCTCTTCGGCGTCGAAGTCGCCCAGCGCCTCGGCGTGGCCGTCGAGGCCGACCCGAAACAGGATCGCCTCCTCGGACGTGCCGGCGTAAAGGTGCTTGTCGTCGGCCTGCAGCAGCGACACGACGTGCTTGTCGCCGGAGTCCCAGATCTCCTTGGAGTGCCCGTTGCGATCGACCGCGAAGATCTTCCCCGGTCCACCGGTGCCGGCGTAGACGACGCCGGTCTTGGCGTCGAGCGCCAGCGCCCAGACGTGGTCGGTGCCGAGCGTGGCGAAGAGGCGGGCGCCCCCCGCCGGATCTCCCGCTTTTTCTGCCTTTTGGGGATCGACAGTGTAGAGCTTCCCGCCCGGCGTGGTGCCGGCGATCAGCGTCCCGTCGGGGCGCGCCACCAGCGCCGTCACCCAGGCGGCGTCGAGCGTGGCGATGCGGCGGGCGTGCGCATCGCCGCCGGCGACGTCGACCGCGTAGATGCGGCCCTGATCTCCGGTGCCGAAGTAGGCGGTCTTCCCGTCGGGCGAGGTCGTCGAGCACCAGACGAACGCGGCATCGACGGCGACCGGCGCCGTCTTCATCCCCGGCACCACCGTGCCGTCGGGGAGGATCATGCTGGCCGTCGCTTCCCCTTCCTCGAAGTCCTTGGCGGTCGTCTGGCGGAAGCTCTTGCTGGTGGCGGCGCCGGCGGAGGTGGCCGTCGCCGCCAGGGCGAGCGCCAGCGCCGGCAGCGCCAGCAGCATGAAAGCGGAACGACAGGCCAGCGCCGGGCGCGAGGCCAGCGTGGCAGGGGGACGGCGGGACAATCGCATCTGGCGCATCGGGGCCGTAATTGTAAAGGAGGGGCGGATATTCCGCTGCCGGCCCCGAGACAGTTAACGATCCCCGAGGGCGTCGGACTTGACCGCCACCGTCAGCTCTTCGCGTCCGCTGACGAGCTGCCGCGCCGGGAAGACGGTGCGGTCGGCGACGTGGTAGGCGCCGGCGCGGTTGGTCTGGTTGCCCGGCCGGAGCGTGTCGAGGGCGGAGTCGGGCATCCCCGGGATGAGCCGCCCACGCAGCGAGGCGCCGTCGTCGGGGGTCTGCAGCGTCACCACGATCGAGCTGGCCGAGTACGACTTGCGCAGGTTGTCGATGTAGACGGGGAGCGTCTCGGCCTGCGGCAGGTCGGGCTTCACCGACGCGCCGGTGGCGACCTCGATCTTCAAGGTCTGCCCCGCCACGGTGCGCGGGATGATCACCGGGACCGTCTCGACGTACTCCGACCCCGCGTAGGGGCGCATCGTGACGCGCAGGTCGACGGTGTCGCCGGCGTGAACCTCCTGCGTCGGCATCGCCACGCCGACGATCTCGGCCACGTCGCGCCGGTATTCCACGCGGACGTCGACGTCCATCCGATCGAGGACCACCGGCTCGTAGGGGTTGAAGAGGAGATCTCCCATCGCCCGCAAACCGCGCGACGACGCCAGCGCGTGGCTCGACACGCCCTCGGGTGAGAAGATCTGGTCGCGCAGCTCGAGCGGCGCGAACCCCTTGACGCCGACCTTGGAGGTGACGGTCACGATCATGTCGGTCACGTCGGGCTCGGCGTCGGCGATCGCGTTGCCGACCACCATCGAGGCGAACATCGGCGTCAGCCGCCGGTTGCGCGCCACCTCGGCGTGGAAGAGGCGCGGCTCGACGCCGGGGCCGCTGACCCGCACGTCGATGGGGATCATGGTGGTGCGCGCGTCGAGGTCGCCGATGATGCAGGCGGGGCGATCCTGGACCAGCGTGCCGACCTCGTTGAGCGGCGACGACATCTTGAACGACTGCGACAGGCTGGGGAGAAAGGCGTGGATCTCGGCGTCGACCATCGGCAGGTAGACCTCGCCGATGCCGAACAGCGGGTGGCCGAAGGCCAGCACGTCGGAGCCGTTCACGTAGGTGACGGTGCCGGTGGCCACGGTGCTCATGTCACCGCGCACCAGCTCGACGCCGATCGCCGAGCCGGGCGCGACGTGGCCGGCGGCCGGCGGCCCGAGGTGGCCCCCGCCGCCCGCCTGCAGCGGCACCAGGCCCGTCGGTCGCATCTCCTCGGCCAGCTCACCGACGGTGCGCGCCGAGAACCCCGAGACCGTGAGCGGCACCGACGCGCGCAGCAGGCGCGGCTCGCCGTTGGCCGGGGCCGGTCCGATCGGGGGCAGCCCGAGCCCGCGCGACAGCGCGTCGGGCGTGGTGAATCCGGCGTGCGTCGGCTGGATGGCGCTCGCCAGCGCGGCCGGGATCCGCAGCGGCTCCTGGGCGGCGACCACCCCGGCGTTCTGCCCGGCTTGCTGGCCGTTCTGCGTGAAGACTTCGTGCCCGACGCGGCGCGGGCGGCGCCGCTCGGCCAGCATCGACTCGATCGGCGTGACGCCCCCGAGCGGCTCCTTGGCGAAGCTCCAGGCGTAGGCGACGGCGCCGACCAGCTTGCCGTCGATGTAGACCGGGCTGCCGCTCATGCCGGCGACGATGCCGCTGAACTCGACGCGCGGATCCTCGGCGCGGATCAGGATGACGTCCTGCTTGGGCAGGAAGTTGTGCATCACCGCCACCACCCGCACCTTGAACGGCTCCGGCTTGGTCCCCTGGAAGACCGTCAGCGCCTCCCCCACCATCCCCGGCTTGACGTCGGCGAGCGGCATGATGGCCGGCGGCGGTCCGGCTGGGACCACGGCGCGCAGCCTGATCCCGTTTGCCGCCGATGCAGCGACCGGAAGAGAGAGGGCGAACAACCCA
The DNA here is from genome assembly GCA_036267635.1 of Polyangia bacterium. Lineage (GTDB taxonomy): Bacteria > Myxococcota_A > Polyangia > Fen-1088 > Fen-1088 > JADGRB01. The sequence continues at coordinate 15,996 of DATAVR010000083.1, forward strand.
AAAAACAGGCTCAACCAGGGGCGATGCACGAGACTTTGAGGGTAGAGGGGCGATCGGGTTGCGTCAACGCGACCCCCGATTTTTTCCGAGAAATCCGCGCTTTGGATGAGCCGAATGGGGCCGCGAAATCCATACCTTGGACCACCTGTGCGCCCCTTCTTGACACCCCCCGCCGCTGCCGCCCATCATTCGACCATGAAGTCGCTTTTCGCTGTTTTGCTGCTCTCGGGGGCGCTCGGTCTGGCGGCCGGCTGCGGTCCTCAGGACGCCTTCTGTCCCAGCGTCGGCGCCGACGCCGGCGGTGTCTGCCCGATCTTCGGCGACGACGCGACGGCCCCCGTACAGGACACCGGCACGGGCGGAAACGTCTGTCCGACGGGCCAGCATCTCGGCGACAATCCCGACGGGAACCCCGACGGTGTCCTCATCTGCGTCTGTTCAAACGGAAGCGCGCCCCCCTGCCAATGATCGGCCAATGATCGGTCAATGATCGGCCAATGATCGACGGAGATAACGGCCCACGCCGGCGATGAAGCGCTTCAAAGCCGTGGTCATCGGCGGCACCGGGTACGGCGGCGCCGAGATGATCCGGCGCCTCCTGATTCACCCCGACGTCGAGCTCACCCGCGTGGTCGCCGTCGATCACGTCGGCGAGCTCTTGGGCGCGGTTCACCCGCCGCTCACCGGTCGCAGCGAGCTGCGGTTCGAAAACGTCCCGCCCGCCGAGGCGGCGCGCGGGTGTGACGTCGCGCTGCTCGGCCTGCCGCACAAGGTGAGCGCGCTGCATGCGCCGGCGATCCTGGCGACCGGCGCCAAGGTGGTCGACATGTCGGGCGACTTCCGGCTGCGCGACGCCGCCGCCTACGCCCGCTACTACGGCGCCGCGCACCCGCACCCCGAGGCGCTGGGAACGTTCGTCTACGGGTTGCCCGAGCTCAACCGTGAGGCGATCCGCACCGCGCGCGCGGTCGCCTCGCCTGGCTGCTTCGCGACCACCATCGAGCTCGGCCTGCTGCCGCTGGCGCGCGCGCGCATGCTGGCGGGCGTCGTTCACGTCGTGGGGATGACGGGGTCGTCGGGGAGCGGCGTCGCGCCGTCGGCGGGGACGCACCATCCCGTGCGCGCGGTGAACCTGAAGACCTACAAGGTGCTCGAGCACCAGCACACCCCGGAGATCCTGGAGACGCTGGCGGCGGCCGGCGCGCCGCAAGTGGAGCTGCGGTTCGTGCCGGTCTCGGCGCCGCTCTCGCGCGGGATTCTGGCCACCAGCTTCGTCGAGCTGCCGATCGACGTCGAGGCGGGCGAGATCGAGGCGCTCTACCAGGCGGCCTACGCGGGCGAACCGTTCGTCCGTTTCGTGCGCGATCGCTTGCCCGAGGTGGCGGCCGTCGCCGGCAGCAACTACGCCGAGGTCGGGTTCACGCTGGGCCCTCCGGCCGGCATTTCGCGAACGCTGGCCATCGTCAGCGCCACCGACAACCTGATCAAGGGCGGCGCCGGGCAGGCGATCCAGAACATGAACCTCATGCTGGGGCTGCCGGAGACCGCCTCGCTCGAGGATCCCGGCCCGTGGCCCTAGCCGCCGGTGCCGACCTGGTGGTCGTCAAGCTGGGGGGCGACGTGTTGACCGGGCCGGCGCTGGGGATCGCTGCGGCGCAGATTGCCCGGGCGCGCGGGTCGGACCGGCGTCTCGTCGTCGTGCACGGCGGGGGGCCGCAGACGACCGAGCTGTCGCGGCGCCTCGGGATCGAGCCGAGGTTGGTGGGCGGACGGCGCATCACCGACGAGGCGGCGCTCGACGTGGTGAAGATGGTGGTGGCTGGGCGGCTCAACGTCGATCTGGTCGCGGCGCTGCGGGCGGCCGGCGTGCCGGCGGTGGGCCTGTCGGGATCGAGCGGCGTCGTTCGCGCGCACCGGCGCCCGCCCCGTGTCGTCTCGGGGGCCGGTGGCGCGGCGATCGACTTCGGTCTGGTCGGCGACGTCGAGGGGTTCGATCTCGCGCTGCTCGAGGCGCTGGCCGCCGGCGGCTACTTGCCGGTGATCGCCTGCCTCGGCGCCGGCAGCGACGGCGACCCGTTGAACATCAACGCCGACGTGGTCGCCAGCCAACTGGCGGCGGCCCTGGGCGCGGCCGCGCTGGTCGCCTGCACCGCCGTCGGCGGCGTGCGGCGGGACAAGGACGACCCGGCCACGCGACTGCCGCGGTTGACCGTCGCCGAGGCACAGGCCGCGATCCGCGACGGCGTCGTCCAGGGGGGGATGATCCCCAAGCTCGAGGAGGCCTTCGCGCCGCTCGCCGCCGGCGTCGGCGCCGTGCACGTCGTCGCGCCCGGCGAGATCGCCGCCGCGCTGCAAGCGCCCGGCTCGGTCGGGACGCTGCTGGTGGCCTGAGCGCCCGGCGCTCGCGCGCGGCCTCAGCGCGAAGCGTGCCCGGTAGCGTGCCCGGTGTGGAAGATCGGCGCCGCCCGCGAGGCGCCGAGACCGAAGCGCGGCAGGCGACAGTCGACGGTGTAGACCAGCACCAACAACAGCGCCCCCAGCGCCGCGACCGCGCCGGCGCGGGCCCGAGCCCGCCGCCACATCCAGGCGACCGCGAGGCCGAAGAGACCGCAGAGGATCGGCGCCACGAACTGCAGGTAGGCGCCCTTGATGGGGCCGAAGTCGTCGTCGGGATATTTGGTGGCGAAGTGCATCTGCCCCAGCAGCGCCAGCAGCGGAGCGACGAGCAGCACCGGCCGGGGATCCGCCGGGCGGCGGCGCAGCGCCCGCACGGCGCCGAACCAGGCGAGCAGCGTCAGGAGCGCGATGACCGTCCCGCCGATCACCGAGAGGCAGCTCAGGTCGAAGGCGAGGACGGGGATCGGCCGGTGCGCGATGAGGAGGCTGGGGGTCGTCAACGCCCAGGTCGCGAACATGTAGCTGTAGTAGTCGGCGAAGGTGCTGGCGACGAGGACCGGGAAAAACCGCGGCTCGGGCCAGTAACCGATCGGGGCGTACGGGTAGCCGAAGATGGCGCCGTCCCACTGCCAGTAGAAGCCGGCCGTTCGTCGATAGAGGTAGGGGATCGCCTCGTACGGCGCCTGGTTGGCTCGCAACGCCCCCTCGTATCCCGTCGGCGCGGGCTGACCGTAGAGGACCTGGTTGCGGACGAAGAACCATCCTGAAAGCGCGACCACGATCGCCGCGCCGATGGCGAACGGCTTCCAGCGGAGGCGGAGCGCCTGCCGCCAGCTCTCGGGTGCACGCCACAGATCGAGCGCCAGCGCCAGGAGCAGCGCCAGGACCAGCACCGTCGCCGACACCTTGGTGATGAGCGCCAGCCCCAGCCAGAGCGCCAACCAGGCGACCGGCTTGCTGCGCCCGGCGCGGGCCGCCTCGACCGCCGCGGGCGCGGCGACGAGCGCCAGCGCGCAGAGCAACGTGCTCAGCGTTTCGTTGCTGACCATCCCGTCGAGCTGCACGCCCACCGGAAGCACGGCGGCCGTGAAGAGCGCCACCACCCGCGCCAGCCGCGACTCCGGGAGCCAGCGCTCGAGCCCGATCCAGACGACGACCAGGCGGCAGACGCCGAGGAGCGCCGCCAGCCAGCCGAGCGCGCCGGGGCCGAGACCGAGCTTCACCAGCGCCGCCCCGATCAGATAGTAGAGCGGCGGGTGGTAGGCGGCGGCGTTCAGATCGAGCGGCGGCAGCGCGCCGTGGAGGGCGATGTACTGCAGGTAGGGCCAGTGGGTGTTGAAGTCGAACCCCCGGGCCACGTCGTAGGTGGTCGCCATCGAGATCCGCAGCAGGACCCCCAGTGACAGGGCCGCCGCTTCCGGCAGGCGTTCGCGCAGGCGCGTCACGAACAGACAGAGTGCCACGAGCGCGGTTTTGGCGCTCCCGTCGATCTGGGCGTCTAATTTACCCATGGGGCGCCTGCAGACTCACGTCCGCAACAAGTTCGTGGCCGGCGTGCTGGCCGCGATCCCAGTGGCGGTCACCTTCTTCGTCCTCTGGTACGTCGACAGCAAGGCCCGCTCGATCTTGCGGATCGACGTCCCCTTCCTGGGGATCGCCATCGCGCTCGGGGCCATCTACCTGCTCGGCCTGTTCGTCACCAGCGTCGTCGGCAGGTTCCTGATCGGCATCACCGACTGGATCCTGGGGCACGTCCCCGGGCTGCGCGATCTCTACCGGGCCTGGAAGCAGGTCGCGCTCACCGACGCGCACGACGGGGCGTTCGGGATCTTCGGCCGCGTGGTGCTGGTGCCCGACGAGGCGGGGCGGGGGATGGTCATCGGCTTCACCAGCGGCCACGCCGTCGAGGGCGATCCGGAGATCTGCTGCGTGTTCATTCCGGCCTCACCCAATCCGACCAGCGGGCGGCTGCACTTCATTCCCCAGAGCCGCTGCATTCGGGTCGACCTGGCGCCGCAAGAGGCGATCAAGATGATCATCTCGGGCGGCAACTACCTGCCCCGCGCCATCGGCGCGGCGACCGCCGGCGCGCCGCGATGAGCTTCGGCCCCGGTTGAGCGGGACGCGCCCGGCTTTGGTGGGTAGGTTGTCGGGCATGGACGCGCCCGATCGGCCTCAACGCCCGGAAGAGGACCACGCCCTCATGGCGGCGGAGAAGTTGGCGCACTGGCTCGACGACCGGTTTCTGGACCCGCTGCTCGGGCTGCTCTTGCCCGGGCTGGGAGATCTGCTCGGCTCGGCGCTGGGGCTTTATCCGGTCCTCCTGGCCTGGCAGCGGCGGGCGCCCAAGGGGCTGCTCGCGCGCATGCTGCTGAACCTGGCGGTCGACGCGGCCGGCGGCTCGATCCCGATCCTGGGCGACCTGTGGGACTTCGTCTTCAAGGCCCACGCGCGCAACCTGGCGCTGCTCCGATCGCGCACGGGCGGCGCCGCCATCCGCGGTCACTGGTCCGACAATCTGGTGGTCGCGCTGGCGATCGTCGCGCTGTTGGCGGCGTTCGCCGTGCCGATCTTGGTCGCCATCGGGATCTGGCGTCTCGTCGCCCGCGCCCTCGGCAAGTAAAGCCGTCTCTCTGCTAGCTTGAGGTGCAGATGACCGACGAGCCGGGCGCCGACGCGGCGAAGCCTTTGCGTTCAATCACGCGGGCGTTGCGGCACCGCAACTACCGCCTGTTTTTCGCCGGGCAGAGCATCTCGCTGGTCGGCACCTGGCTCACCCGGGTCGCCACCAGCTGGCTCGTCTACCGGCTCACCGGCTCGGCGCTCTTGCTGGGGATCGTCGGTTTTTCCGGCCAGATCCCGACCTTCTTCCTGGCGCCGGTGGCGGGCGTGTGGGTCGATCGCTGGAACCGCCACCGGGTCCTGGTGGTGACCCAGGCGCTGGCGATGATCCAGTCCGCGCTGCTGGCGGCCCTGGCCTGGTCGGGGCACATGACCGTCGCCCGCATCGCGGCGTTGAGCGTCGCGCAGGGGCTCATCAACGCCTTCGACATGCCGGCGCGGCAGGCCTTCGTGGTGGAGATGGTGACCGATCGCGCCGACCTGCCCAACGCGATCGCGCTCAACTCGTCGATGGTCAACGCCGCGCGGCTCATCGGGCCGTCGGTGGCGGGGATCCTGATCGGTCTCTTCGGCGAGGGGTGGTGCTTCGCCATCGACGCTGTCAGCTATCTGGCCGTGATCGCCTCCCTGCTGGCGATGCGGATCGTTCCGCGCCCGCGCGCGCCGCGAACGACGCGCGTCGGAGCGGAGCTCGCCGAGGGATTCCGCTACGTGGTCGGCAGCGTGCCGATCCGATCGGTGCTGCTCCTCTTGGCCGTGGTCAGCCTGATGGGGATGCCCTACACCGTTCTCATGCCGGTGGTGGCCACGCAGGTGCTGCACGGACGGGCGCACACGCTCGGTTTCCTGATGGCCGCCTCCGGCGCCGGCGCGCTCGCCGGGGCGCTCTATCTGGCCTCGCGCACCACCGTCGTCGGCCTCGGGCGCGTCATCGCCATCGCGGCGGCGGTCTTCGGCGCCAGCCTGATCGCCTTCTCACTGTCTCATCGCTTGTGGCTGTCGCTGGTCCTGATGGTTCCGACCGGCGCGGGGATGATGGTGCAGATGGCCGCCAGCAACACCGTCCTGCAGACGATCGTCGACGAGGACAAGCGCGGGCGGGTCATGAGCTTCTACGCCATGGCGTTCTTCGGCACCGTGCCGTTCGGGAGCCTGCTGGCGGGAACCTTGGCCGACAAGGTCGGGGCCCCCAACACCATCGGGATCGGTGGCATCGTTTGTGTCTTGGGGGCGGTGCTCTTCTTCCGCGCGCTCCCCGAGCTGCGGCGGCTGACGCGCCCCATCTATGTGCGGCTGGGGATCATCCCCGAGATCGCCGAAGGGCTCCGGAGCGCGTCGCAGCTCCCCGTCACGCCCGAGGATTGAGGCGACGACGGCCGTTCGCCGGGCGCTCAGCGATCGGGGAGCACGACGATCTCGGTCGCCGGGCGGGCCTTGACCGAGGTCAGCGTGACCGTCGGGCTGGTGGCGCGTCGGACGTTGGCCTTGCGCTCGAGAAAGAGATCGAGCGTGTCGGTCTTGTAATGCATCGGCACGATCATCAAGCGCGGGTGCAGCTCGTCGATCACGCGCGTCGCCTGGTAAGCGTCGAGCGTCGTCCCGCCGCCGACCGGGACCAGCAGCACGTCGACCGAGCCGATCGCCTCCAGCTGATCGTCGTCGAGCGTGTGGCCGAGGTCGCCCAGGTGGGCGATGCGCAGGCCGCCGACCTCGAAGATGAAGACGGTGTCGAGCCCACGCGCGGCACCCCGCTTGTCGTCATGGTAGACGCCGACCGAGCGGATGGAGACGTCGCGGAAGCGCTCGTCGATCCGGGTCCAACCTTTCTTGTCGGCGGTGAGACCATGGAGAACGTGCGGCGCGCCGGTCGACATCCGGAAGTTGTTGTGGTCGGGGTGCTCATGGCTGACGGTCACCACGTCGGCGTGGAGGTTGGCCGGCAGCGGGTAGCCGGCTGACTTGCCGAACGGGTCCATGAGCACCCGGGTCCCAGCCGCCGTCTCGAGCAGAAAACAGGACTGTCCGTACCAGGTCAGCTTGCCGACCACCGGTGCCCCGGCGGCGCCCGCGCCCGGCGCCCGCAGGATCGCCACGAGCCCGAGCAGAAGCGCCCAGCCGTGAGGGCGGAGACGGCAGCGAAGGGGACGGGGAGACGACATGCGGCGCGAATATAACGCGCGCGTTATTGTTACGCGTATGTCCGAGGAGGGGGACCAGCCACGGCCCAGTCTGCGCGAGTCGGAGGTCTCCCCGCCGCGCAAGACGCTGGCCGAGATCCTGGAGGCGCTGCCGTCGGCGCCCGGCGTCTACATCATGAAAGACGGGCGCGGCAAGCCGATCTACATCGGCAAGGCGGCCGTGCTGCGCAACCGCGTCCGCCAGTATTTCCAGCCGGCCTCGGGCGACAGCCGCGACTTCGTGCCGCTGCTCGAGGGGATCGTGGCCGACATCGAGACGGTCGTGACCTCGAACGAAAAAGAGGCGCTGCTGCTGGAGAATACGCTCATCAAGCGGCATCAGCCGCGCTTCAACGTCAAGCTGACGGACGACAAGAACTTCCTGGTCCTGCGGCTCGATCCCGAGGGCGAGTGGCCGCGGCTGGAGGTCACGCGGCGGCTGGGCGACGACGGCGCCTACTACTTCGGCCCCTACCACTCGGCGACCTCTTGCCGCGAGGCGCTGCGGGTGGTGAACCGCCACTTCCAGCTGCGCACCTGCACCGATCACGTGCTTCACAACCGCAAGCGCCCCTGCCTGCAGTACCAGATCAAGCGCTGCCCGGCCCCCTGTGTGCTGCCGGTCTCGCGGGAGTCCTACGGCGATCAGGTGCGCGACGTGCGGCTGTTTCTCGACGGCAAGAGCGACGAGCTGCTCGATCGTCTGCGCGCGCGGATGACCGACGCCGCCGCGCGCACCGAGTTCGAGATGGCGGCCGAGATCCGCGACCAGATTCGCGCGCTCGAGGTGTCGCTCGAGAAGCAGCGGGTGGTGTCGAGCGACTTCCTCGACCAGGACGTGGTCGGGTATCACCGCCAGGGGATCGCGCTCGAGATCGTGGTGATGTCGATCCGCAACGGACAGCTCAACGGCAACCGGGCCTACTCGTTCACCGGACAGGAGTTCCCCGACGCCGAGCTGATCTCGTCGTTCATCGGCCTCTACTACGACCTCGGCGCGCCGCCGCCCGACGAGGTGCTGCTGCCGATCGAGATCGAGGACGCCCCACTCAAGGCCGAGTGGCTGAGCGAGAAGCGGGCAGCGCTGCCCGGGCGGCACAAGAAGGTGGAAGTCCTCGTCCCCCAGCGCGGCGATCGCACCCGACTCATCGACCTGGCGAACAAGAACGCGGCCGCCAGCTTCGCCACCCGCCGCAACGCCCGCGCCGACGTCGAGCTGGCGCTCGGCAAGCTGCAGCGACGCCTCAAGCTGACGAAGCTGCCGCGCGTGATCGAGTGCTACGACGTCTCTCACCTGCAAGGATTCGCCACCGTCGCCTCGATGGTCGTCTTCGTCGACGGCCGCCCCGAGAAGAGCCGCTACCGCACCTACAAGGTCCGCGCTCCCGGCGCCGCCGGCCGCAGCCGGCACAACGACGACTTCGCCTCGATGTACGAGGTGCTCTCGCGGCGGTTCCGCCGCGCGCGCGAGGGGGGAGAGGACGCCGGGACCTGGAAGCTCCCCGACCTGATCGTCGTCGACGGCGGCAAGGGGCAACTGGCGATGGCGCTGGCCGCGGCGCGCGACGTCGGCATCGACGTGCGGGCGGGTGTCGGGCTGCCGATCGTCGCGCTGGCCAAGGAGCGCGACGTGGCGCTCGCGGAGGGGCTGGCCGAAGGGATCGGCGCCGATACCTCCGATGCGACGCCCGAGGCGGCCACCGGCGCCGAGGCGGCCGCTGCCCAGCCTGCGGCTGCGGCGGAGGTGGCGCCACCGGCGGTGGAGCCACCGCTGCGGGCCAAGAAGCCTGGCGGCGACGCTGGTGGGACGACGAAGCCAGACCGCGTGTTTCTCCCCCACGCCAAGGACGCCATCCCCATTCGCAACAACAGCGCGGAGATGTTCGTGCTGCAGCAGCTGCGCGACGAAGCACACCGCTTCGCCATCAGCTTTCACCGAAACAGCCGGCGGCGGCTCACGCTCCGCTCCGCGCTCTCCGACATCCCGGGGATCGGCCCCGGCCGGCAGCGCCAGCTCTTGCGCCACTTCGGCAGCGTCAAACGCGTACGCGAAGCGTCCGTCGAAGAGCTGGCCGCCGTCGCCGGAATGACGCGCACGACGGCCGAGGCGGTTTTCACCCACTGGGCCAAGCAGCCTCTCGAGCCGCCGCCGGCGACCGACGCCCACGCGACCTCCGAAGAGCTGGCCATCGACGACGCCTTCACCAACACGGAGGGCGCAGTCGTCGAGATGACGGACAAAAGCCAGCCGGCGCGCTTCCGTTGACAAACGCCGCCCCAGTTACAGGTTCCATCTTCAATGGGGCAGGGTGGGTGGACGAGATCGTTGCTGGCCGCGCTGGCCGCGGCGGCGGCGGCCGGGTGCAGCGGGCTCCCGAATGAGCGGACCTTCCCCGACGCCGCCCCGAACGCCGGCGGCGGCGCCTCGGGCGGTGATCCCTCCGGCGGGATGAGCGGCGCTCGAGACGCCGGCCACGACCAAGCCACCGTCGGCACAGACGCCGGAGCTGATCACGGAAGTGATCGAGGCGCCGGCGGCGCGGACGCCGTTTCCGATGCCGACCCTTGCGGCCCCGGTCCTGTCGGATCCGCCCCCTGGAGCGAGGTGACCGCCCCGCCGGAGCTGGCGGACGCCGGCATCAATGATGTGTGGGCGGCGGGGCCGCAGGATCTCTTCGTCGTCGGTAGCGTTTACCAGGGCGGCGGCGTTGGCACGCCCGAGCTTTGGACCTCGCACCTCATGCATTGGAACGCCGCCAACGGCTGGCGCGACGAGCTGGTCGTCCCGGTTTTTCTTAGATCCGTCTCGGGAACGGCGGTCGCCGATGCCTGGGCCGTTGCCGACTCTAACGTCTATCATCGGGACGGGATCGGGTGGGAGTCAGTGGCGCTGCCTCCAGAGGCACCGGCGCCGGGACTCAGGAAGGTCCAGGCCATGAGCGCCACCGACGTCTGGTTCCTCGGCACGTCGAGCCTCATCCATCTCCAGGGAAGCGACTGGAGCTCATTCCAGCTCCTGCAGCCCGATCCGACCGGATTGTCCACCAGGTGGTTTGGGACGTTCTGGGTGGAAGGCCCGAACGACCTTTGGATGTCTGTCGACACCGAGTGGGTCGGCAGCACGATGCCGCCCGTCTTTCTCGCTCACTTCGACGGCGCCGCGTTGACGCTCGACCCCGCCTTCCTGTGGATCGCGACCGTCTCGTCAATGTGGGGGGCGGACGGGTCGGGCTTCTGGTTCACCGAGCCCGGCTTCTATGAATTCTCCGACGGCGAGTATCGAATTCCCGCGCTCCGGCGCCACGACGGGACTGCCACGACCAGCGACGTCTTCATCGCGGGGACGATCGATCCGGAGCACTCCGTGGATCTCACCGCGGTGTGGGGCGCGGCCAGCGACGACGTCTGGGCCGTCGGCAGCAGCGGCTACCCCATCCAGGGAGTCGTCAGCCACTTCGACGGACTGTGCTGGCGGCTGGTCACGAACGCCCCGGCCGCCGACCAGCACAACCTGGTGACCGGCGAGGCCTCTTCCGTCTGGATCGTGAGCGACGGCCCGCGCTTTTTCCGCCTGGCCCCGCGCTGACGCCCGCGATCGACCAAGTTACCTGGTCTTCTCGATCGAGAAATCTGGCCGACATCCCGGGCCGCTATCGTGCGGGTAATGAAACCAATCGTTCGACTGTTGGCTCTCGGGCTGGCCGCCACTTCGATCTTCGCGGCCTGCAGCAAGGAGGCGCCACCGGCGCCGGCGCCCGCCATGGCACCTGCGCCGGCCGCTCCGCCGCCCGCTCCCGTGAAGGGTCCGCTCCGTGTCGCGTTCAGCGATTGGCCGGGCTGGACCGCCTTCGAGATCGGTATCCAGAAGGGGTGGTTCAAGGACGCGGGCGTCGACGTGAAGTTCGATTGGTTCGAATACGCGCCTTCGATGGACGCCTTCGCCGCCGGGAAGGTGGACGCCGTGATGATGACGATGGGTGACGCGCTGGTGACCGGCGCCCCCGGGCCGCGCAGCCTCGCCATCCTCGTCACCGACTACAGCGCGGGCAACGACATGATCGTCGCCAAGCGCGGGATCAAGGACATCAAGGGGCTCAAGGGGAAGAAGGTGGGCCTGGAGGTGGGCCTCGTCGAGCACCTCATGCTCGACAAGGCGCTCGAGAAGAACGGAATGAAGGAGTCGGACGTCAAGCTGATCAACATCCCGACCCACCAGACAGCGCAGTCGCTGGGGTCGGGCGACGTCGACGCCATCGGCGCCTGGCAGCCGAACGCGGGGCAGGCCTTGAAGGCCTCGGCCGGCTCGAAGGCGATCTTCACCAGCGCCAACATGCCGGGCCTCATCTACGACCTCGTCTGCGTCAGCCCCAAGAGCCTGGCCGACCGGCGAGACGACTGGGTCAAGTTCGTGAAGGTCTGGAACAAGATCGCCGTCTTCGTGATGGATCCCGCGAACAAGGACGAGGCGGTCAAGATCATGGCCGGGCGCGCCGGCGTGCCGCCGGCCGAATACGCGACGTTCATGCCGGGGACGCACTTCCTCACGCCCGAGGAGGCGCTGACCCGGTTCGAGATGAAGGACGGGCTCGGCACCCTGCTCGGCAGCGGCAAGGTCGCCGACGCCTTCAACGTGGCGAACAAGGTCTACGCCAAACCACAAGACGTGGCGACTTACATCGACGGCTCGCTCTCCAAGGACGCGCTCGCCAAGTAGCCGGACAGCGGCCCGAGGGCGAAAGATGGCATCCCCGGGAATCAACGCGCTGTTTCGGCCACTCGCGGCGCTCTCCCCCGGCCAGGTCCGGCGGCTCTGGGTGCTCTCTTTCATCCTGCCGCTCGCGGCCTGGTCGATCGTCAGCTACGTCCCGTTCATCTGGCATCCGATGATCCGGGTCGTCGACCCCGGCGAGGTCGACTGGGCTGCGGTGGGCGAGCTGGCGCCGCGCGCCGATCTGGAGCGCGACAACGCGGCGATCGTCGCGCGCCACGGCCACCCGGCCAGCGGAATCCGGGCCAATCCGGTCTTCTTGCCCGCGCCGGACGAGGTCGCGCGCGCGCTGGTCACCGGCTTCACCACGCCGCCCGTTCGCCCCGACGAGCCGTGGCTCTACCAGAGCCTCTGGCACAGCATCACCGTCATCTTCTGGGGCTTTTTCGTGTCGTCGATCCTCGGTGTTCCGCTGGGGATCCTGTGCGGCGCGCTGCCGCCGATCGCGCGCCTCACCGAGCCGTTCATCGAATTTTTCCGCTACCTGCCGGCGCCGGCGTTCGGCGCGCTGGCCGTGGCCATGCTGGGGATCGAGGACGCACCCAAGATCGCCATCATCTTCATCGGCACCTTCTTCCAGCAGGTCCTGATCATCGCCAACACCACCCGCCGCGTCGATCCGGCGCTGCTCGAGGCGGCGCAGACGCTGGGGGCGTCGCGGCGGCACCTCCTGACCCGGGTGGTCGTCCCGGGCGTCATCACCGAGATCTACACCGACATGCGCGTCCTGCTCGGATGGGCCTGGACCTACCTCATCGTCGCCGAGCTGATCGGCGTCAGCTCCGGGATCACCTACTTCATCAACCAGCAGGCCAAGTACCGGGCCTACAGCCGCGTCTACGCCTCGATCATCTTGATCGGGATCGTCGGGCTGGTGACCGATCTCGTCTTGGCCTCGCTGGGGCGGCAGATCTTCCCCTGGCTCCGCACCGCGCGACGCGGGTGGTTCTCGTCGGCGCTGGCGCTCGCGCGGCGGAAGCCGGTCGCGGTGGTGATCGCCGCGGCCGGCCCGGGAGCCGTCGAGGAGAAGGTGGCGCAGACATGAGCGTCGCGCCGGGCGCGGCCGAGGCGTGGCGCCAGCAGGCGCCCGAGGTGGCCGATCGTTTCGCGCGCCTCAAGCGGCGACCGGTGATCCTGGAGGTGCGCGATCTCTGCAAGTCGTTCGAGGCCTCGGACGGCGGCACGGTGCGCGCGCTGCAGAATGTCTCGTTGCAGGCCTACCGGCGCGAATTCCTCTGTGTCATCGGACCGTCGGGCTGCGGGAAGTCGACGCTGGCGCGCCTCATCGCCGGGCTCGATCCGCTCACCTCGGGCCAGATCCTGCTCGACGGCAAGCCGGTCGATGGACCGGGCTCCGATCGCGGGATGGTGTTCCAGGGCTACACGCTCTTCCCCTGGCTGACCGTCAAGAAGAACGTGATGTTTGGGCTCGAGGTCTCGAAGGGATGGTCGGAGAGCGACGCCGAGCAGGAGGCGCGTCGCTGGCTCGACCTGGTCGGTCTCAGCAAGTTCGCGTCGGCCTACCCGCACCAGCTCTCGGGCGGGATGAAGCAACGGGTGGCGATCGCGCGCGCTCTCGCCAACCACCCGCGCATCCTGCTGATGGACGAGCCGTTCGGCGCGCTCGACGCGCAGACGCGCGCCCAGATGCAGGCTTATCTGTTGCAAATCTGGAAGCAGGTCGATATCACGGTCGTCTTCATCACCCATGATCTCGACGAGGCGGTCTATCTCGCCGATCGCATCCTCATTCTCGACGCGCATCCGGGGCGCGTGCGCGAGCTGATGGAGGTGCCGGTGTCGCGGCCGCGGACGCCGTCGCAGTTTCTGGCGCCCACCTTCGTGGCCGCCAAGCGTCACCTCGAGGAGCTGATCCACCCGCCGGTCGACGTCCCGATCGAGACGCTGCCGATCGTCCGCATGACCGAAGTGGGAGACGACGTCGAATGACCGGCGCCGAAGGGGTCATCGCCGAAGCGGTGATTGAAGAAGGGCTGCGCCCGGGCCAGGCCTGGTCGCGCCGGCTGCGCCGCAACCAGGTCCTGCGGATCACCGACGTCGAGGGGGGCGCCTGTGTTTCTGCGCTGTTTTACAACGCGCGCGATCCGCTCGAGCGCTACAACATGCCCGACACGCTGAAGGCGCAGTACACGGCGTTTCTGACCGCCGGGCGTGTCCTCTACTCCGACATGGGACGGATCCTCGCCTCGATCGTGGCCGACGGCTGCGGATGGCACGACACGATCTCCGGACACGGCGACGCCGCCTCGGGCAAGAGGTTCGGCCCGGGACGCTACCAGGAGCTCCGCAACGACTTTTACCGCAACGCGCGCGACAACTTTCTGGTCGAGCTCGGTAGGCACGGGCTCGGCAAGAGCGACCTCATGGCGAACGTGAATTTCTTCGCCAAAGTGGTCGTCGAGGAGTCCGGCGCGCTCCGCTGGGTAGCCGGCGCCAGCCGGGCCGGCGCCTCCGTCGACCTGCGGTTCGAGGTCGACACGCTGGTGGTCCTCAGCAACACCCCGCATCCGCTCGATCCCGCGCCCGGCTACGGGGCCCGTCCGGTGGGCCTCGCGATCCGCACCGGGCCGCCGGCGGCGGCCGACGATCCCTGCCGGCTGTCGCGCCCCGAGAACGGCCGCGGCTTCGCCCTGACGGCGCAGTATCTGGCCGAGATCGGGAACGAGGCGTGACCTTCACGCTCAAGGAGAGCGCGCGCGATCCGGGCCGGGCGCGCCTCGATCTGGTGCTGGCGGCCGGAGAGGGCTGGTCGCACGAGATCGGCGCCGGCGAGACCTTCCGCATCGTCGATCTCGAAGGGAACCAGGCGGTCGACACGCTGTTCTTCAGCAGCCGCGATCTCGACGAGCGTTACAGCGCCACCGAGACCATCCGCGCGCAAGGGAACATCTACCTCACGACCGGCAGCGCGCTCATGTCGAGTGAAGGGCGCCCGTTGCTCTCGATCGTGGCCGACACCTGCGGCCGCCACGACACACTCGGGGGGGCCTGCTCGGCCGAGAGCAACCAGGTCCGCTACGCGCTGGACAAGAAGCACATGCACAACTGCCGCGACAGCTTCCTGCTGGCCCTCTCTCGCCAAGGGTGGGGGATGACCAAGCGCGATCTTCCGGCCAACATCAACTTCTTCATGAACGTTCCGGTGACGCCGGCGGGAGCGCTCAGCTTCGCCGACGGCGTCTCGGCGCCGGGGCGCTACGTCGAGATGCAGGCCGCGATGGACGTGCTGGCGCTGATCTCGAACTGCCCCCAGCTGAACAATCCCTGCAACGCTTACAACCCCACGCCGGTCCGGCTGCTGGTCTGGCCGCGCGATTGAAGCCGACGACGTCGTCTCCTTCGTCACCTCAGTCGTCGGCTTTGCCGCCAGCGGGGATGCCTCTCTTCGAGAAGGTGCTGGTCGCCAATCGCGGGGCCATCGCGCTGCGGATCCTGCGCACCTTGCGCCGGCTCGGCATCGGGTCGGTGGCGGTCTATTCGGACGCCGACGCCACGGCGCCGCACGTGCTGGCCGCCGACGAGGCGGTTCGTCTCGGCGGCCCGGCGCCGGCCGAGAGCTACCTGCGCGGCGACGCCATCGTGGCAGCGGCCCGCGAACGCGGCGCGGGGGCGATTCACCCCGGTTACGGCTTCCTGGCCGAGAACGCCGACTTTGCCGCGGCCTGCGCGTCGGCGGGGATCGCCTTCATCGGTCCCACCGTCGAGCAGATGCGGGCCTTCGGTCTCAAGCACACGGCGCGGGCGCTGGCCGAGGAGAGCGGCGTTCCGCTCTTGCCCGGCACCGGGCTGCTCGGCGGGGTGGAGGAGGCGCTGGCAGCGGCCGCCTCGATCGGCTATCCGGTGATGCTGAAGAGCACCGCGGGCGGCGGCGGGATCGGGATGCGGCGGTGCGAGGACGCCGCGGCGCTGGCAGGTGCCTACCAGGCGGTCGAGCGCCTGGCGCGCGCCAACTTCAAGGACGCCGGGCTGTTTCTGGAGAAGCTGGTCACGCGCGCGCGCCACGTGGAGGTGCAGATCTTCGGCGACGGCGCGGGCGGTGTCCTCGCGCTCGGGGAGCGGGACTGCTCGGTCCAGCGCCGGAACCAGAAGGTGCTCGAAGAGACACCGGCGCCTCACCTGCCCGATGGTCTCCGCGCTGCGATCCTCGGGGCGGCGACGCGGCTCGGACAGGCGGCGCGCTATCGCTCCGCCGGGACGGTCGAGTTCATCGTCGACGCCGAGCGCGTCGCCGCCGGCGCCTTCTACTTCCTGGAGGTCAATACGCGCATCCAGGTCGAGCACGGCGTGACGGAAGAGGTCACCGGCGTCGATCTGGTCGAGTGGATGGTGCGTCTGGCCGCCGGCGCGCTGCCGGCGCTGGAAGATCTCAAGCCGACCGCGCACGGCGCCGCGATCGAGGCGCGGCTCTACGCCGAGGATCCTCAGAAGCAGTTCCAACCGAGCTGCGGCCTTCTGACTGAGGTGGTCTTCCCCGACGGTGTCCGGGTCGAGCCGGCGGTCGAGCGCGGCCAGGAGGTGACGCCTTACTACGATCCGATGCTGGCCAAGCTGATCGCGCGGGGCGCCACCCGCGAGGAGGCACGCGGCCGGCTGGTCGAGGCGCTCGAGCGTTGTCGGATCTCCGGGGTCGAGACCAACCGCGCCTACTTGATCGAGGTGCTGCGTTCCCCGCCCTTCGTCAGGGGCGAGGTGCACACCTCCTTGCTGGAAGGGTTCGTCTACGCGCCGGCGACCGTCGACGTCACCGAGCCCGGAACGCAGACCACGATTCAGGACTACCCCGGACGCCTCGGGTACTGGGACGTGGGCGTTCCGCCGTCGGGCCCGATGGACGACTGGTCCTTCCGGCTGGCGAATCGCCTGGTGGGGAACGCCGCCTCGGCGGCCGGGCTCGAGTGCACGCTGGTGGGGCCGTCGTTGCGCTTCAACGCCGCCGCCACCGTCGCGCTCGCCGGCGCCGACATGGCGGCGACGCTGGACGGGGTCGCGGTCGCGCTCCATCGCGCGTTCGAGGTCCCGGCTGGCGCGACGTTGCGCCTGGGGGCGGTGCGCGGCCCGGGGAGCCGGGCCTACCTGGCGATCCGGGGCGGGCTGGAGGTGCCGGCCTATCTCGGCAGCCGCGCGACCTTCACCTTGGGCCAGTTTGGGGGACACGGCGGACGCGCCCTGCGGGCGGGCGACGTCCTGCACCTCGGGACGGAGCCTGCGCTCGCCGCGCCGACGTTCGCGCCGACGTCCGATCCTCCGTCCGCCCCCGCCCTCCCGGCGCTGAGCGGGGCCTGGGAGATCGCCGTCTTGCACGGCCCGCACAGCGCTCCGGACTTCTTCACGCCGGAAGACATCGACGATCTGTTCTCCGCCGAGTGGCGCGTGCATTACAACTCGAGCCGGACCGGGGTGCGCCTCATCGGGCCGAAGCCGCGCTGGGCCCGGCGCGACGGCGGCGAGGCGGGGCTTCATCCGTCGAACATTCACGACAACGCCTACGCGATCGGCGCCGTCGATTTCACCGGCGACATGCCGGTCATCCTGGGGCCCGACGGCCCGAGCCTGGGAGGCTTCGTCTGTCCGGCCACCATCATCTCGGCGGAGCTGTGGAAGGTAGGTCAGCTCAAGGCTGGGGATACCGTTCGCTTCCGCGCGGTTTCGCTGGAAGAGTCACGGGCATTCGAGCGGGCGCAGGACGACAGGCTCCGGACGCTGCAGGCGCCGGCCGTCTCGTCGTCGCCGCGCGCCCTGGCGCCGCTGCCGTCGTCGGCGGTGTTGCGGCGAACGGAGGCAACGGCCGATCGGCCGGCGGTGGTGATCCGCCAGGACGGCCCGGCCAACCTGCTCGTCGAGTACGGCCCGCCGGTGCTCGATCTGGCGCTTCGCTTTCGGGTTCACGCGCTGGCGGCCGCTCTCGGCGCCCGCCGATCGGCCGCCATGCTCGACCTGACGCCGGGGATCCGCTCGCTGCAGATCCACTATGACGATCGGGCGTTGCCGCGCGAGCGGTTGCTCGAGCTGCTGGAGGAGATCGAGGATCAGCTGCCGGACACCGACGCCATCGAGGTGCCGTCACGCATCGTCCACCTGCCGCTCTCCTGGGACGACGCTGCCACGCAGCTGGCGATCCAGAAGTACATGCAGTCGGTGCGGGCCGACGCCCCCTGGTGCCCGAGCAACATCGAGTTCATCCGGCGCATCAACGGGCTGGCCTCCATCGAGGAGGTGCGCGAGATCGTGTTCGCCGCCAGCTACCTGGTGCTGGGCCTGGGCGACGTCTACCTGGGCGCGCCGGTCGCCACGCCGCTCGATCCCCGCCACCGGCTGGTGACCACCAAGTACAACCCCGCGCGGACCTGGACGCCGGAGAACGCCGTCGGGATCGGGGGCGCCTATCTTTGCGTCTACGGGATGGAAGGGCCGGGCGGATACCAGTTCGTCGGACGCACCTGCCAGATGTGGAACCGCTTCCACGAGACGGCGGAGTTCACGCCAGGGCACCCCTGGCTGCTTCGTTTCTTCGATCAGATCCGGTTCTACCCGGTCGAGGCCGCCGAGCTGCTCGCTTTTCGTGAGGCGTTCCCGCGCGGGCGGGCCGCGCTGAAGATCGAGACGACGCAGTTTCGGTTCGCCGAATACCGGCGCTGGCTGGACGGAGAGCGCGACGCCACCGCCGCGTTCAAAGCCCGACAGGAGGCGGCGTTCCTGGCCGAGCGCGAGCGCTGGGCTGCGCTTCCGGTGCCCGACGAGAGCCTGGCCGCGCCGCCGCCCCAGGAAGAGGAGGCGCTGCCCGCCGGGACGATCGCGGTGCGCTCCGACGTGACCGGCAGCGTCTGGCAGATTCAGGTCGAGCCGGGCGATCGGGTCTCGGCCGGCGATCGGCTGGTGGTCCTGGAGACCATGAAGATGGAGACGCCGATCGTGGCGCCCAGCGCTGGTGAAGTCGTGGCCGTGAAGCTCACCCGGGGCGCCCTGGTCACCGCCGGACAGATCGTGATCGCTCTGCGGCCGATCTCTTAGCTCCCGGGGCGCGCTGTCGTCCGGGCCGCGGGGACCAGCTCGTTGGCCGCCCAGCCGCCGTGGCGTGGGCACGGTGAAAAAAAACGATATGATTACGAATATTTATGCCTTAAATCCCTCCGGTTTTCGAACACCCGCAGGAGCACTGACCGAAAGTCGAAAACGCGGAAATTTGACTGGATGTCGGTCTGGGTAGTCTGATGTAGGTGTAAGCCCACCTCTGACTGCGAGGACAAAAACCCGATGGCCGCCAGCACGAAGACGTCCGCTCCCTCTGAATCCGCCCCTCGGGGGAACCGTCAGAACCGCCGCCGCGAAATCAGCGGCATCTTGTTGCTGGCCGGCGGTCTGTTCGCCGTGATGTCGCTGGTGTCGATGCAGATCGGCGGCGATCCGCTCATGGGTCCGGGCGGTGGCGCGGTGGCGTCGGGGCTCTACGCGCTGTTCGGTCTCGGTGCCTATCTGGTGATCGGCGCGATGTCGGTCGCGGCCGTCCGCTGCTTCCGCGCCCGCCCGCTCGTCGACGGTCTGCGCGAGGGTGCCGGTGCGCTGCTGTTGTTGACCGCGGTCGCCGTGCTGCTGCACCTGCCGTTCGCCGACAGCGACCTCGGCCACCATGGTCCGGGCGGGCTCTACGGCCAGTGGTTGGGAGAGGTCGGGGCCAGCTTCATCGGTGCCGGCGGAGCGGCGCTGGCGGCGACGACGATGTTGGTGGTCGGGATTCTGCTGGTCACGGAGATCAGCCTGCGAGAGGCGACGGTCGTGCTCGCCTGGGCAGCGCGGCATGCGCGGCGCGGCCTGGTGGTCGGCGCCTTGGCGGCCTGGCGGACGGCGCGCGCGGCGTTCCCCGAAAAGGACGACGCCGGCGATCGGCACCAGGAGGCCGAGCCGGAGACGGACGCCGACGAGCGGGAGATCGCCATCGTCGAGCCGATACGCGCGGCCGCGATCGAGGCCGCGCGGGAGTCGGAGTCCGAGTCGGAGCCCGAGGAGGTGCCCGCGCGCATGGAGCCTCGAGAGAGCGAAGCGATCCGCGTGGGCGCGCCCCGCACCGTCGCCGACGAGGTCGCCGAGGAGCGCGCGGCGATGGCCGCCATCGTCGCCGAGGTCGCCGCGGTGGAGCGTTTCGCTGTCGACGAAGCCGAGGTGGAGGAAGAACCGGCATTGGTTGCAGCCGCGGCGCCTGTCGTCCCCCCCGACGCACCGATCATCGTCGAGTCGGCGTCGCTGGCCCGGATGCGCCTGAGCGAGGCCGCCGATGCCGCCGACGACGACGAGGCGGTGGAGAAGACGCCCGAAGAAAAAGCCGGAGAAAAGATGGGGTTCATCCGCCTCTCCGAAGGCGCGTTCCAGCTGCCGACCACCGATCTGCTCGAGTACATCCCGCCGCCGGCGCACGAGATGGACAAGCAGCAGCTCTACGAAATGGCCGAGCGCCTCGAGCAGGCGATGTCGAACTACGGCGTGCGCGGCAAGGTCAAAGAGATCCACATGGGACCGGTCGTCACCATGTACGAGTTCGCGCCCGCCCCCGGCACGCGCACCGGCAAGATCGCCAACCTGGAGAAGGACCTGGCGATGGCGCTGGAGGCGCAGGCGGTCCGCATCGTGGCGCCGATCCCCGGCAAGGCCGTGGTCGGCGTCGAGGTGCCGAACCTGACGCGCGAGATCGTCTATCTCAAGGAGATCCTGCAGGACAACACCTTCACCGGCGCGGCGTCGAAGCTGCAGGTGGCGCTGGGCAAGGACATCAAGGGGGCGCCGGTCACCGTGAACCTCTCCAAGATGCCGCACCTGCTGGTCGCCGGGACGACCGGATCGGGCAAGTCGGTGGCGGTCAACGGGATGATCACCAGCATCCTCTACAACGCGTCCCCCGAAGAGGTCCGCTTCATCATGGTCGACCCCAAGATGCTGGAGCTCTCGATCTACGAGGGGATCCCGCACCTGTTGCTGCCGGTGGTGACCGATCCCAAGAAGGCGAACCTGGCCCTGCGCTGGGCGGTCGACGAGATGGAGCGGCGCTACGAGCTCCTGGCCAAGACTGGCGTGCGCGACGTCGCCACCTATAACGCCAAGATCGACGCCGCCAACAGCAAGGCTGCGGTGCCGGAGGCGCCTGCGCGCAAGGGGCACAAAGAGAAGAAGATCCGCGTCGTCTTGGCCGGTCCCGACGGGACCGAGCAGGAGGTCGATCTCGATGCCGATTCCGAGATCACCGTGGCCGAGGCCGCGGACGGCGATGGTGCCGGAATCGTCGAATACGAGTCGCCGAGCGACGAGGATCTCTCGGACGTGGCGGCCGCCGCGCAGGCGACCGAGGAGAAGGCGGCGGCGCCCAAGCCGACCAAGCTCCCGTACATCGTGATCGTCATCGACGAGTTCGCCGACCTCATGATGGTGGCGCCCAAGGACGTGGAGACCAGCGTGGCGCGGCTGGCCCAGAAGGCGCGCGCGGCGGGGCTACACCTCATCCTCGCCACGCAGCGCCCCTCGGTCGACGTGATCACCGGCCTCATCAAGGCCAACTTCCCCAGCCGGGTCGCGCTGCAGGTGGCGTCGAAGATCGACTCGCGCACCATCCTCGACCAGTCGGGCGCCGAGACGCTGCTCGGCAACGGCGACATGCTGTTCTCCGATCGCGGGACCAAGCTGCGCCGCATTCACGGCGCTTTTCTTTCAGACGACGAGGTCCACCGGGTGGTCGACTTCCTCAAGAAGCAGGCCAAGCCGGTCTACGACATGGACATCCTCAAGCCGCGCGAGGAGGACGCCGAAGAGGGCGGCGGCCCGGCCGACAGCTTCCACGACGATCTCTACGATCAGGCGGTGGCCATCGTCTGCGACACCCGGCAGGCCTCGGTCTCGTACATCCAGCGGCGGCTCCAGATCGGCTACAACCGCTCTGCCCGCATGGTCGAGCAGATGGAGCGCGACGGCATCGTCGGCCCGACCAACGGCGCCAAGCCGCGCGACGTCCTGGCGCAGCAGGGCGAGTACCTGGCCGCCGGCGGGTAGCTCGCGCGGCGTGGGGCGCTCGGCTAGGATCGCGCGATGCTGACCTCCGCCCTCGCGTGCGCGCTGCTGGCCGCTACGCCCGCCGCCGCGTCGCCCCGCCTGGAGCTCGCGGCCGTCGTCGACAAGGTGCAAAAGCGCTACGACGGCGCCAGCGACTTTCGCGCGCGGTTCACGCAGACGCTCACCAGCACGGCGATGGGGCGCAAGACCAACTCGGCCGGCGGGGTGATGTTCAAGAAGCCGGGGCGGATGCGCTGGGACTACGACAAGCCCGAAAAGGCGACCTACGTCAGCGACGGCGGCGTGCTCTGGCTCTACGAGCCGGACGACCAGCAGGCCTTCAAGCAGGAGCTGAAGTCCTCGCAGCTTCCAGCCGCGCTGGCCTTCCTGACCGGAAAGGGGAAGCTGGCCGCGGAGTTCGACATCACGCCGGCGGCCAAGAGCCCGTACGGCACGCCGGGCGACTACCTGCTGTCGCTGTCACCCAAGGTGGCTGAGCCGCAGGTGAAGAACATTCTCTTCGTCGTCGATCCGAAGACGTTCGACGTCCGCGAGAGCGTCATCACCGACGGGCAGGGGAACCTCAACGACCTGACGTTCGCCGACATCAAGATGAACACGCACGTTCCCGAGTCCGAGTTCCGCTTCACGCCCCCCGCCGGTGTCCGCGTGATCGACACCGCCAAGCTCGGCAAGTAACTCGAGCGCGGGGGACGGGGCTTTGCCCGCGAGCTCTAGAATCGCATCGAGAACGCGCCGCCGGTGAGGCGGGGGCCTGCCACGGGCGTGAACATGAAGGCCGACGGCGTCCCCGAGGGAGCCGGCGCGGCCTTTTCGCTGCTGCCGCCGAAGATCAAGGGGATCGCGCAGATCCCCGCGCCGACCACGCCGACGGCCGCCACCACCCAGCCGACGTCGGCGATGTTGGCGTCGCGTTGGCCGCGCTTGGAGATCGAGTCCAGCGTCGCCTGATCGCCGGTCGGTGTGTTCTGATAGTCGTGCTCGGCCTGCAGATCGAGGATGCCGAAGGTGGTGCCGAGGGCGACCCCCGCGGCGGCCCCGATCAGGAAGCCGTACATCAGGTTCTTGCGAAACGGCGTCATCTCGCCGGTGCTGAAGACGCTGCCGCTGTCGCCGCCCCCGCCGCCGGTCGCGGCCTTGGCGCCGCCGAGGTCGACGGTCGTCTCTTCGTTCTCGGCGACGGTGACCGGCTTGCTGACCTGCTTGCCGTTGGGATAGGCCGCCTCGACGATGTAGTCCCCCTTGGGGACGCTGTAGATCGTGACGGGCGCGGTGCCGAACAGGCGACCCTCCAGAAAGACCTTCACCTTCGCGGCGACCGGTGCGTTCACCACCACGCGCCCCAGCCCCTCGCCGTTGGGCGAGGCGAAGTGCACGTGACCGAGGCTGTCCGTCTTGGGCGCCTCCTGCTCCGTGTTGAGGGCGGCCTTTGGCTTCTCCTCGTCGTTGGCCTGGGTGGCCGGCTTCTCGTCGTCGCCAGCCGCCTTCGGTGTCTCGTTGTCGGTTCCGGCGGCGCTGTCGCTGGAGCTCGCCGCTGGGGGGCTCTTCTTCTTGGCCGAGGCAGGTGCGGCGGCGAGTAGGGTCAACCCCGCAGCCAGCAGAGCGAAAACGATTCCGCGCGAGGGGCCCGAACGGTGGTCTAAACGCGTCATGGAGAGTCCTGTCGCTGAAGGTGGCGGTCCATTTCCCGTTGGAGGCCGAGAGCATACGCCGATTTCATTAAAAATGCGCCGGCCTCCGTCAACGGTCTCCGGGGGCGAGACGCCCCACGAAGGGGTTGTCCTCGCGCTCCCGGAGCACGCTGGTTTCGGGGCCGTGGCCGGGGATCACCAGCGTGTCGTCCGGCAACGTCAACAACCGTTCCCGGATCGATTGCTGGATAGCGGCCAGCGAGCCGCCCCAGAGATCCGTCCGGCCGATAGAACCGCAGAACAGCGTATCTCCCGCGAACAGGATGGGGGTCTCGGCTGCGGTCTCCAGATAGAGGCAGATCGATCCTGGCGTGTGTCCCGGCGTATGCAGCGCCCGGGCCTCGCGGTGGCCGAAGGCGATCGCCTCGTCGCCGCGCAGCTCATGCGTGGGAGGCGGTGGTGGCAGCCACGGCTTGCCGTCGCCGCGCGCGACGCCGAACGCCTCGGTCTGCATCACCGCACGGTCGTAGAGCCAGCGATCGTCGGCGTGCAACAGGATGTCGGCGCCGGTGCGGGCCGCCACGTCGCCGGTCGCCATGACATGGTCGAAGTGGGCGTGCGTGTGGACGAGCTTCACCGCGGTGAGGCCCCCCTTCGCCAGCGCCGCCAGGATCTCCTCGGCCTCGTCGCCGGGATCGATCACCAGCGCCTCGCGCGTCTCGGGGCAGCTCACGATGGTGCAGTTGCAGCCGAGCGCGCCGACCGGGAAGGTCTCGCGCACCAACCGTCCGGGGGACATGGGTCAGCGGAGGCGCAAGGGGACGCCGCTCACCATCATCACCACCGATTCGGCCCGCTCGGCGAGGATCTGGTTGGCCAGGCCGGCGACGTTGATGAGGCGGCGATCGGGGATGTTGGCCGGCAGGAAGCCGAGGCCGATCTCGGTCGTGACCAGCACCGCGGGCGTGGGCGAGCGGTAGAGGCGATCGGCCAGCGCCTGGACCTCGCCGAGCAGATCGGCGTCGCTGGTCGTGTCGGTCGCCGCCAGCCGCTTCGACAGCCACACGGTGAAGCGATCCATGACCACGGCGCCGCAGCCGTCCAGCGTCTCGGGCTCGAGCGCGCTCCCAACCTTGTCGGGCGCCTCGATCAGCTTCCAGGTCGTGTCGTGGTCGCGCCGGTGGTTGGCGAGCCGCGCCTTCAGCTCGTCGTCCCCCTCGATGTGCGACGCCACGTAGAGCCAGGGGGGCGGTCCGAGCTCCGAGGCGCGTCGGAGCGCGTATCCCGATTTGCCCGATCGCAGTCCGCCGGTGACGAACGTGAACATGCGGCAAGGCTACCGTCACTCGCGCAAGAAGGCGAGCGCCGCCCGCACGAAGTCGGGGCGCGCCGCGCGGAAGATGGCGTCGTGGCCGCCGTTCGGGATCACCTGAAGCGCGGCGCGCGGAATCGCCCGATACTGCTCCACGAAGATCTCCAGCGGATAGAGCGGATCGCGATCGCCGGTGACGATCAACGTCCGCGCCCGAATCGTCGCCAGCTGGGGCGGCGTGAAGGCCTGGTCGTCGGTGGCGAGCGAAAAGTCGTGGGCGCCTCGCCAGAGCGCGCGGATCTGCTCGTCCCCCTGCCGGTGGCGCTCGCGCATCTGTCGCCAGTCGCCGTCGGTGCGGCTCTCCAGGGTGAAGGTGGACATGATCGCCCGCGCGGGCGCCGGGAAGTAGCTGGGCGCGCCGGTGGTGACCATCGCCTCGAGGCGGTCGCGCGTCGCGGGAGCGGTCGCCAGGTGCAGCAGGATGTTCCCGCCGAAGCTGACGCCGACGGCCTTGAAGCGGTCGATCGCCAGATAGTCGAGCAACGCCCGTACGTCGTCGGCGGCCTGCCGGTGCGTGAAGAGGCCCGACGGGTTCGTCGAGCGGCCGTGCCCGCGCGCGTCCGGCATGACGAGACGCCAGCTCTTCGCCAGCTCGTCGAGATCGAACAGGTGGACCCAGTCGCCGCTCGACCCGAAGAAGCCGTGCAGGAGGAGCAGCGGCGGGCCGTCGCCCCGGACGTCGTACGCGAGATCGATTCCGTTGACCGAGAGCTTCTCCATTCGTGGACCTCCGCGACCTGACTATCCGCTGCGCGTTTCCGTTGATAGCTGCCCAATTTGGTCTTCGGGCCGCTCAGCCGGCGCTAAGCGACGATCGCGTCGTCGGCCAGCAGCAGGTAGGGCTCGGCGATCGGCTCACCGGCGTCCGCGCCAACACGCCGCAACCTGAGCCCTCGCGCGTCACCGTAGATCAGGATCGAGGTCCCGGCGCCCGAGTCGTCGACCGGCGCCGCCAGCGCCGGCGCGCCGCTGGCCGCGGTCACCTCGAACTCCCCCTCGGGGCCGGTCAGGGGCTCGTAGTGGATCCGTTTCACCGGCCGCGCGTCGCCGACGGCGTGAAATCGCAGCTCGCACCCTTCGGGGATTCCCTCTTGCTCTTCGACCACCACGTCGATGTACCGACCAGGCATGGCGGAAGACTACCCGGTTTCCCGCCGTCACCGGAGCTTGGCGCGGTCGTGCAGCTCGTCTCTCGAAGGTAGAGGACCGCCGCCGAGATAGGCCCCTTGATTCAGGATCGGCAAGATCGGCAGATCGGTGGGGCCGACGTCGAGGCCGGCGGCGGTCAGCATGGCGTGGACCTGGCCGCGATGGTGCGTCTGGTGGTTGAACATCTGGGCCACCTGGACCCAGCGCGGATGCGTTTGGGTCATACCGTACATCCTGCTCGTCCAGGTCATGGGCTCGCCGAGCGCCTCGGGCGTCACCGCGCGCGCCCAGGTGAGGATCTCTTCGTCCATCGCGACGCGGGCAGCGCGCAGGCGAGCGAAGTCGTCGTGGAGCAGCTGTCCGGGCGCGGGCGCCGGATAGCTCTTGCCGTTGAACCTTGTCAACCAGGCGCCGTCACCCCACAGGAGGTGATTGAGCGTCCCATGGATCGACTTGAAGAAGGCGCCGCGATCGCGCTTTCGTTCGCCGTCGGAGAGGGTCGCGCAAGCCGCGTAGACCTTTTCGTTCATCCAGCGGTTGTACTCGGCCATCAGGAGCGCATACGTGCCGGTGAACATCGTCGCAGCTTAGCGGATGGATGAGCTGTCGGCTGGGCGCGAGCCGCACGTCGGACGTCGTCGATGCGTCGGTCGTGACCGGAGCCGCCGCCCGGCGAGACGCTATCGTCACCTCGGATCGGCGCGACATCGAGCGCCTGGTGAGCAGCCTGAAGGAAGAGGTCGCGATCGTGGCGATCTGACGCCGAAGTGGAGCGAGCGTCAGCTGTCGGTTAGCCGGCGGGTCCACCAGGCCGGGATGCCGAGCTCGGCAGGGCCGGACTGGCCGCTCGGGTTGCTGGGCGGCTGGGAAGAGCTCCCTTTTCGCCACGGGCTGGGGCGAAGGATCTCCGCCAGGAGCGTGACCGCATTGGCGATGACCGCGTCAGCTTCTGAAATGAGTGGTCCATCGGTGAGAACGACGAGGATCCAAATCTGGTCGATCAGGAACGAGCGAACGGAATGAAGGCCACACCCGCAGTCGATGGAGGCTACCGGGTCGATCAGGATCCTTCGGTGCCACCCTCCCCGGGGGAGACCTAAACACTCGATCCCGACGAAATCCTCCCAACCCGAGCAGGCAGGAATCGTGCAGTAGGTCTGGATCTCTCCACGGACTGAGTAGCAGAGACCGACCGCCTTCGACCCGATGCCCTCGTTGAGGGCGACGAGCAGAGATTCCAGGTCCTCTTCCTTGTTCTCCACGGCGCCCTCCCGGACCGTCATGTTACGCCTCGGTCGCCAAACGTCCGACGAAAAAAAGGGGGACGCCTGCGCGTCCCCCCTCTCTTGTCGTGTTGCGGTCTAGCGGGTTTACGAGCAGCCGGAGGTGGTGCCGCAGTTGACGCACTTGTGGCAGCTGCCGTTGGGGATCATGATCGATCCGCATTCGGGGCAGGTCGGCGCGTCGGTGCGGGCGATGAAGCTGTAGTTGCCGTTCCCGGTGTGGGTGCTGTCCCCGTTCTTGTGGCCGTTGGTGTGGCCGTTCGTCTTGCCGTTTTGGCCGCTCACGTCGATCACTTCGACCTTCTGCGCGGCCGCCACCACCTCGCCGACGCGCTGGATCTCTCTGTCGGCCGCCGTCGCGGTCGGCGCCGGCTCGGCCTCCGCCCCCGGCGTCTCGCGCACGAACTTCGCGGCCAGCCAGCGGAAGAGGTAGTCCATGATCGAGCTCGCCCGCGGAATCTCCGGGTTCTCGGTGAACCCGTAAGGCTCGAAGCGGGTGCGCGCGAACTTGTCGCACAGGAGCCGGAGCGGAACGCCGTGTTGCAAGGCCAGCGAGATTGCCGTGGCGAAGCTGTCCATCAGGCCCGAGATGGTCGAGCCCTCCTTGGCCATCTTGACGAAGATCTCGCCCGGCTCGCCGGTCTCGTAGAGGCCGACGTGGATGTAGCCCTCGTGACCAGCGACGGCGAACTTGTGGGTGAACGACTGCCGCTCGGCGCCCAGCTTCCGCCGCACCGCCGCCGGCGGCCCGTTCTTGATCGGCTCCGCGGCCACCGCTCCATGTCCACCCTTGACCAGCCCCGGGTCGGTCTTGCTGGTCGACAGCGGCTGCGTGCGCTTGCAGCCGTCGCGGTAGATGGCGACCGCCTTCAGGCCCTGCTTCCAGGACTCCATGTAGGCCTCCTGCACGTCCTCGACCGTCGCCTCGGGCGGCAGGTTGACCGTCTTGGAGATGGCGCCCGAGATGAACGGCTGCGCGGCCGCCATCATCCGGATGTGCCCCTGGTAGTGGATCGACCGCGTTCCGTTCGCTGCCCGAAACGCGCAGTCGAAGACCGGCAGGTGCTCGGGCTTCAGCCCCGGCGCCCCTTCGATCGTCTCCTCGGTGTCGATGTACTCGACGATCGCCTTGACTTGCGTGTCGTCGTAGCCGAGCTGGGCCAGCGCCTCGGTGATCGTGTTGTTGACGATCTTGATCATCCCGCCGCCGACCAGGCGCTTGTACTTGATGAGCGCGATGTCCGGCTCGATGCCGGTGGTGTCGCAGTCCATCATGAAGCCGATCGTTCCCGTCGGCGCCAGCACCGTCGCCTGGCCGTTGCGATAGCCGTGTTCTTTACCGATGGCGATCGTCTGATCCCAGGCGTCGCGCGCGGCCTCCAGCATGTCGGCCGGCACCGCCTTGGCGTCGAGCTTGTCGACCTCCTTGCGGTGCTTCTTCATGACGCCGATGAACGGCTCGCGGTTCTCCGCGTAGCCGTCGAAGGGGCCGGTCACGTCGCGGGCGATGACCGCGCTGGTCCGGTAGGCCCAGCCGGTCATGAGCGCGGTGATGGTCCCCGCGTACGCCCGTGCCGGCGCGCTGTCGTACGGCAGCCCACGCGACATGAGCAGCGCGCCCAGGTTGGCGTAGCCGAGGCCGAGCGGCCGAAAGCGGAGCGAGTTCTCGGCGATCTTCGGCGTCGGGTACTTGGCGTTCCCGACGATGATCTCCTGCGCGAGGATGGTTGTCTCCACCGCGCGGCGGAACGAATTCACGTCGAACTCGCCCGCCGTCGTCGTTCCACCGCCGCCCTCCATCACGTTTGCCGCCACGAACTTGCGCAGGTTCAACGAGGCCAGGTTGCAGGCCGAGTCGTCGAGGTACATGTACTCGCTGCAGGGGTTGGAGGCGTTGATGCGCGCCGTCCCCGACGAGGTGTGCCAATCATTGATAGTCGTGTCGTACTGCAGGCCGGGATCGCCGCACATCCAGGCCGCCTCGGCGATGTCGCGCCATAGCTTGCGCGCCTTGACGGTCTCCACCGGGCTGCCGTCACGCACGGCGCGGGTCGTCCAGTCGCGGTCCTTCTCCACCGCCTCCATGAAGTCGTCGGTGACACGGACCGAGTTGTTCGAGTTCTGGAAGAAGATCGACTTGTAGGCCTCGCCGTCGAAGGAGCCGTCGTAGCCGGCGTCGATCAAGGTCCAGGCCTTCTTCTCTTCCTTACCCTTGCACCAGATGAACTCTTCGATGTCCGGGTGATCGATGTCGAGCATCACCATCTTGGCGGCGCGGCGGGTCTTGCCGCCCGACTTGATGACGCCGGCGAAGGCGTCGAAGCCGCGCATGAAGCTGACCGGGCCCGAGGCGGTGCCGCCGCCGTTGAGCAGCTCCTTCGAAGACCGGATGGGGGAGAGGTTGGTGCCGGTGCCGGAGCCGTACTTGAACAGCATCCCTTCGGTCTTGGCCAGGCCCAGGATCGACTCCATCGTGTCGTCGACGCTGTTGATGAAGCAGGCCGAGCACTGCGGCTCCGCCTCGCTGCCGACGTTGAACCAGACGGGCGAATTGAAAGCCATCTTCTGCGAGACGAGGAGGTGCTTGAGCTCGGCGTTGAACACCGCGGCCGACTCCGCGTCGGCGAAGTAGCTGGCGCTCTTGCCGTCCCGCCCGTGCCTCCCCCATCCCGTGATCGTGTCGGCGACGCGCGAGATCAGCTGGCGCACCGAGCGCTCGCGCTCAGGTGTCCCGACGGTGCCGCGGAAGTACTTCTGGACCACCACGTTCGTCGCGGTCTGGCTCCAGCTCTTCGGCACCTCGACGTCGCGCTGCTCGAACACGCTCTTGCCGTTCTCGCCGGTGATGGCGGCCGTCCGCAGCTCCCACTCGACCCCCGCAAAGCCGTCGTCGCCCGCGGCGGTGAAATAGCGTCGCAGCTTGAGCCCGCGGGCAGGTGTCGACTGCGTGGCCGCTTTGCCGCTCGCGTCGGGCTTGCCGGCGCGCCTCGAGGGCGCGGTGAAAGGTGCTGGCGACGCGCCGCCGGCGCGTCCGTTGCGATTCCTGCGGACGTCGTGCTTCTCAAGCATGAACTGCCTCCCCGTTAAGGCCTGGACGCCCAAATGACGCCCGCGAACGTTGTATCTGAATCTGCGAATGACCGCAAGATATAGTGTGGTCTATTAACTCAGCCACTACAGCTTGTGGATACGAGGTGGATAAACTGTGGTGTGTTCGGCAAAACACCAAGGTTTTCGCCCACCATAAACGTGAGGACGAATTCTCCACCTGACCTTGGTAAAAGGCAAGTACGTTACATATATCGTCACTCCATTTCTTTTTCATGGCTGTGCCGGCTCCCGCCGGGCCCATCCCCCAAGCCGAATCGCCCCAAGTAAGATGCAGGCCGCGTTCTTGCGTCGCCGCGCCGCCGCGCGGTCGTAAACTACGAGGCCCATCGATGAACCCCGAATCGACGACGACACCGAATCCAAGATCGCGGCCGGCTCCTTCGCGCCTGCGGCGCGCCGGCGGCCTGGCGCTCCTCGTGCTCGCCGCCTTCTCGGCGGGGCTGGTCTTCTCGCCCCCGCTGCAGGCGGGGCGCTTCAACCCGTATCAGAAGCTGAGTGTCTTCACCAAGGTGCTCTCGTACATCGAAGGGCACTATGTCGAGGACATCGCGGAGAATGACCTGATGTACGGTGCCGCGCGCGGGCTGACCGACGTGCTCGATCCGCACTCGCGCTTCATGGACCCCGACGAGTACGGCAAGCTGAAGAAGGAGACCGAGGGGAACGAGGAGATCGACGGCATCGGCATCGACGTCGAGAAGCGCAAGAACAAGTTCGTCATCGTCTCGCCGATCGAAGGATCGCCGGCCGCCAAGGCGGGGATCGAGCCGGGCGACATCATCAAGCGCGTCGACGGCGCCGAGATCGCGACGCTGGAGTTCGACGACGCCATCGGGCGCATGCAGGGTCCGGCGGGGAGCGAGGTGGCGCTGGTGATCGATCGCCACGGGCGCGAGCTCAGCTTCCGGATCAAGCGCGCCCGTTACGAAGTGAAGGCGGTCGAAGGGAAGTTGCTCGAGCCGGGTGTCGCCTACTTCAAGATCCGCGTCTTCTCCACCAACACCGATTCGTCGCTGGGCGATCTGCTCGATCAGCTGTCGGCCAAGTCGAAGGGGTTCAAGGGGATGATCGTCGATCTGCGCCGCAACCCGGGCGGCCTGCTCGATCAGGGGATCCGCGTCGCCGATCGCTTCATCTCCGACGGGCTCATCGTCAAGACCGTCGGCAAGGGCGGCCAGGTGATGGACGAGGCGCGCGCGCACAGTCATGGCACCTGGGAGGGATTCCCGATGATCGTCCTCGTCGACGGCGCGACGGCGTCGGCGGCCGAGATCGTGGCCGGCGCGCTCCAGGATCACGGGCGCGCCGTCATCCTCGGCACGCAGACCTTCGGCAAAGGGTCGGTGCAGACGGTGATCGACATCGACGGCTGCGGGTCGAAGCCCTGCGGCCTCAAGCTGACGGTGGCGCGCTATTACACGCCGAACGGCCGATCGATCCAGGGGCAGGGGATCACGCCGGACGTGGTGGTCGAGGCGACCGCGCCGCCGCCCGATCTGGACGACGCCGATCTGCCGCGCGAGCGCGACCTGCACAAGCGGCTGCGCAACGAGCAGGGGGACAAGCCGCTCGAGTCGATGCGGCTCGACGACTACCAGCTGCAGATGGCGCTCGACTACCTGCACTCCTGGTCGGTGTTCGCCAAACAGACCGCCAAGAAGTAGCGGCGCATCCCGCGCGTGGTCGCGCTTGCAATTGACCACGAACTGCGGTTTTCTGCGGGGCCCCGGCGCGAAAGCGGCGCCTCACCGACGAGAGGAGAACGAGATGTCGTTCGGAGCACCCCCTCCAGGAATGGACGAGTATCAGCGCCTCATGGCCGAACGCGATGCGGCGGCCAAGCGCAAGCGAACCATCTACGGAATCGTCCTGGTGGCGGTCGTGGGCGGCGGCGGCTACTACCTGATGCAGCAAAGGAAGAAGAGCGCTGCGGCGCAGGCGATCATGGACGCCGGCGGGCGCTTCGCCGAGCGCGAGAAGACGGAGATGGGCGCGTTCTGGAATTGCGCCATGTCGAGCGAGATCGACATCGGGATGTTCAACAGCGCCGACCAGGTCCAGCAGCGGATCGAGAGCGCCTACTTCACCCAGCAGAAGACCTACTCGGAGCACCTGACGACCGAGTGCATCCCCAAGCTGGAGAGCGCCAGGTCGGCGCTGGGCGCCATCCCCGACATGCCCGAGGCGCTCAAGCCGCCTCTCGACAAGTATCTGTCCACGTTGCCCAAGATGCAGAGTGGGCTCGAGAGCTACGCGGAGAAGCTGAAGACGCGCGGGGCGGTCAAGGACGTCGACGCGTCGATTCAAGAGGTGGGCGGTGCGTTTGCCGCCGATCCGACGGCCGAGTCCGTGGCGTTCTCCAAGTTCTTGGCCTGCGCCGTCCCCGATCTCGAGAAGAAGAAGGACATCCAGACGCTGTTGCAAGATCTGGCGGACATCTGCAAGAAGGACGCGGTGACCTTCATGACCAAGGTCCGCTCCGACTGCGGATCGCTGGTCACCGGGGTCGACAAGGATTCGAAGCCCTCGCCCGACAAAGCGTTCAAGGCCATCACCAAGAAGTTCGTCGAGGAGGACAACAGCCGGCTCCTCCAGGCCTGGGAGTACTGCGGGAAGCGTTCGCGCAAGGGGAAGAAGCAGCTCGATCTGGAAGACTTCCTCATGTCGTTCGGCGACTACATGGAGGCGCGCAACGACGTGGTGAAGACCGCGCGGGAAGAATCAGCCCGTCTTCTCGGCCAGCCGCCGCCGAAGGAAAAAGAGAAGCCCCCCGGCGCAGCTCCGTAGTCGTCCCCACGGCCGTTCACCGTCCGGTCTCGTCGCCCCGAGCGCGAGCGCCGTGCCAGAGGTGGGGTCTCCCCGATCCGTGGTTAGGTTGGACACCCGGGGGGACGGGAATGCGAATCGCGCAGGTGTCGCCGCTTTACGAGAGCGTGCCGCCGAAGCTGTACGGTGGAACGGAACGCGTGGTCGCGTTCTTGACCGAGGCGCTGGTGGACCTCGGGCACGAGGTGACGTTGTTCGCCAGCGCTGACTCGGTCACGCGCGCCACGCTGGTCCCCTGCGCGGCGCGCGCGCTCCGCCTCGATGACACCAGCCACGATCCGCTGGCCCGGCACCTGGCGATGCTGGAAGAGGTCTTCCGGCGGGCCGCCGAGTTCGACGTCATTCATCTCCACCTCGACTATCTGTCGTTCCCGCAGGCGCGCCATTGCGGTGTCCGGCACGTCGCGACCATGCACAGTCGCCTCGACGTGCCGGACCTCGAGCCTCTGTTCCGCAGCTTCGCCGAGCTGCCGGTGGTGTCGATCTCCGAAGCGCAGCAGGCGCCGCTCCCCTTCGCCAACTGGTGCGGCACGGTGTATCACGGGCTGCCGCTCGATCTGTATTCGTTCCGGCCCGATGCCGGACGCTATCTGGCGTTCCTGGGGCGGGTGTCGCCGGAGAAGGGGGTCCACCATGCAGTGGAGATCGCGCGCCGGCTGGGCCTGCCGCTGAAGGTGGCCGCCAAGATCGACGACCGGGATCGCGACTTCTACGAGCACCACCTCAAGCCGCTTTTCTCGGAGGCTCACGTCGAGTTCCTGGGGGAGATCGGCGAGAGTGAAAAGGGCGGGTTCCTGGGAGACGCGGCCGCGCTGCTGTTTCCCATCGACTGGCCGGAGCCGTTCGGTCTGGTGATGATCGAGGCGATGGCTTGCGGCACGCCGGTGGTCGCGTTTCGTCGCGGGGCGGTGCCTGAAGTGATGCGCGACGGCGTCTCGGGCTACGTGGTCGATACTCTCGACGGCGCGGTGGAGGCGACGGCGCGCGCGCTCGAGCTGCCGCGCAAGCGCTGCCGCGCCTACTTCGAGGGACGCTTCTCGGCGCCGCGGATGGCCAACGACTACCTCGGCGTCTACGAACGGCTGTTGGCCGGCGAGCACCGACGTCCGCAACGCCGTCTGGGCCTGGTTCCGGCCGATCCCCCGGAGACCGTCCCCCCGTCGCTCGATGCCGGGGTGGAGATCGGCTGAGGCGGCCAGTGTCCGACCCCGGCCATCCCATGCACGCCGACGACGAGGTGCTCGAGCACCACGACAAGTTCTACATCCAGGCGACCTCCTCGCGCACCGACGATCGGACCCGGGTGCTCAAGCACGGACCGATGTTTGCGGTCTTCGACCGCCACGGTGACGTGCAGCCGGTCGGGCTCGGCGAGCAGGGGATTTACTACGACGACACCCGATTCCTCTCCCGGATGGAGCTGCGGCTCGGCGGGCGCCGCCCGCTCCTCTTGAGCTCGACGGTCAAGAAGGAGAACGATCTTCTGGCCGTCGATCTGTCGAACCCCGACCTCAAGGAGGCGGGCGGTTCGTTCACGCTCGCGCGTGGCGAGCTGCACCTCTTCCGGGGCACGTTCCTCTTCAACGGCGTCTGCTACGAACAGCTGCGCGTCTCCAGCTTCAGCCGGGAGAAGGTCGCCGTCGATTTGCGCCTGGACCTCGACGCCGACTTCGCCGACATCTTCGAGGTCCGCGGCGCCAAGCGCGCGCGGCGCGGGCACAGGTTCGACGACGTCGTCGACGGCGCCACTCTGGTGTTCGGTTACCAGGGTCTCGACCAGGTGGCCCGCAGGACGCGCGTCACCTTCGACCCGCCGCCCCAGGTGCTCTCCGATCGGCAGGCGCGCTACCACCTGGAGCTCGGGCCGCGGCAATCGGTGACGCTGCTGGTGGAGATCGCCTGCGAGGTGGGGAATGAGGCTCCGCCCCGCGCGACATACGATCACGCCATGGCCGCGCTGACGGCAGAGCTCGGCCGCGCCGCCTTCTCGCGCTGCCGCATCCACGCCACCAGCGACGATCTGGACGAGTGGCTGACCCGTTCGATCTCCGACCTCCAGATGATGATCACCGAGACGCCCCACGGCCTCTATCCTTACGCTGGGGTCCCCTGGTTCAGCACGCCGTTCGGGCGCGACGGGATCCTCACCGCGATGGAGGTCCTCTGGATCGCGCCCGAGGTCGCGCACGGCGTGCTGGGGTTCTTGGCCGCCACTCAGGCCACCGAGACCTCTCCCGAGCGCGATGCGCAGCCGGGGAAGATCCTGCACGAGTCACGCGGAGGCGAGATGGCTGCCCTCGGCGAGGTGCCGTTCGGGCGCTACTACGGCAGCGTCGACGCCACGCCGCTCTACGTGATGCTGGCAGCGGCCTACCTGCGCCGCACCAACGACGTGGCGTTCGTGCGCGCGCTGGCACCCCACGTCGACCACGCGCTGGCCTGGATCGAACGGTCCGGCGACGTCGACGGTGACGGGTTCGTGGAATACGCGCGCCAGACCGACAAGGGGCTCGTGCAACAGGGGTGGAAGGACTCGTACGACTCGGTCTTCCACGCCGACGGCGCGCTGGCTGAAGGGCCGATCGCCCTCTGCGAAGTGCAGGGCTATGTCTACGGCGCGTTTCGGGGCGCCGCCGAGATCGCGACCGCGCTCGGTCATCCGGCGCGGGCAGAGGCCTATTTGCGCAAGGCCCAGGTGCTGCGGGCGCGCTTCGCCGAAAAATTCTGGGACGAGGCGCTGGGGACCTTCGTGCTGGCGCTCGACGGCACGAAGCACCCTTGCCGCGTCCGCAGCTCGAACGCGGGGCACGCGCTCTGGAGCGGGATCGCCGAGCCGGGGCAGGCCCGCCGCGCCGCCGAGACGCTGATGGGCGAGGGGAGCTTCTCGGGCTGGGGGATCCGGACGCTGTCCGCCGCCGAGCTGCGCTACAACCCGATGTCGTACCACAACGGATCGGTCTGGCCGCACGACAACGCGCTCATCGCGGCCGGGTTCGCCAACTACGGGTTCGACGATCTCGGTCTGCGTCTGTTCGAGGCGATGCTCGGTGCCAGCGAGATGGTCGATCTGCATCGGCTGCCGGAGCTGTTCTGTGGCTTCTCGCGCCGGCACGGCGAGGGGCCGACGCTCTATCCGGTCGCCTGCGCGCCGCAGTCCTGGGCGGCGGCGTCGGTGTTCATGCTGCTCGGCTCGGCGCTGGGGATCACCGTCGACGGTACGCGCGGCGAGGTGTCGCTCATCCACCCTGTGCTGCCGCTCGCCGTCGGCGAGCTGCGGATCACCGGCCTCGAGGTCGGCGCCGGCCGCGTCGATCTGCTGCTGGAGAACCATCCCCACGACGTCGGGCTGACGGTCTTGCGGCGCGAGGGCGACGTCCGCGTCGTGGTGGTCAAGTAGCGCGCCGGGAGCGCCCTCGGAGGCCGAACGCGCGCGGCAGGAGCGCCCCGAGCGTGGTGCGTTGGGCGGCGCCGGTCGTCCCGGCGATCAACACCTCGGTCTCGGCGCCGCCGAGCTCGGCGATCACCTGCCGGCAGGCGCCGCAGGGGGAGGCGGGGGGCGAGGCGCCGGTCGCCACGGCGACGGCGCAAATGCGGCGGGCGCCAGCGGCCACGGCCGCCGCGATGGCGTTGCGTTCCGCGCAGACCGTGAGCCCGTAGGAGGCGTTCTCCAGGTTGCAGCCGACCGAAACGCGTCCGCGCTCGTCGAGCACGGCCGCGCCGACCGCGAACTTCGAGTAGGGGGCGTGGGCCCGGCGGCGGACGGCGCGCGCGGCCGCCACCAGCGCGGTCCGCTCCGCCGCCGCGCTCACGGGGTGCCCAGGCCGCTCACGATGGCGGCGATGAGCCGCCCGAGCGCGTCGGTGCCGGCGGCCGCGGCGCGGGTGACGTCCTCGTGGCGCAGCGGTCCGGGGCTGACGCCGGCCGCCAGGTTGGCGACCAGCGACAGCCCGAGCACCGCCAGCCCGGCGTGCCGCGCCGCGATCACCTCGTGCACCGTCGACATTCCGACGAGGCCAGCGCCCAGGGTCCGCAGGAGGCGCACCTCGGCCGGCGTCTCGTAGGCGGGGCCGGCCATGCCGGCGTAGATCGCTTCGTGCAAGGGGCGGCCGATCGCCTTGGGCGCCGCCGCCACCGCCAGCGCGCGCAGCTTGGGATCATAAGCGTCGGTCATGTCGACGAAGCGCGGGCCGAGCCGCTCGTCGTTGGTCCCGGTGAGCGGCGACCCCGACGTGAGGTTGATGTGGTCGGAGATGGCGACGATCTCGCCGGGAGCGAACGCCGGATCGACCGCGCCGGAGGCGTTGGTGACGATCAGCGTGCGCACGCCGAGCGCCGCCACGACGCGCACGCCGAACCCCACCTCCGACGGAGGATAGCCTTCGTAGCCGTGGACGCGGCCGCAGAGCAGCAGCACCGTCTTGTCCCCGGTCGCTCCGCCAAGCTTGCCCGCCACCAACCGCCCGGGGTGGCCGGCCACCGTCGTCTCGGGGAAGCAGGGGAGCGACGCGTACGGCACCCGGCGCGCGTCGGTGAGCCGATCGGCCACGCCGCCCAGGCCGGAGCCGAGCACGACGGCGGCCGTCGGCGTATCGAGCTCGAGCTGCTCGGCGACGGCGCGCGCCGCAGCCTGTACCCGTTCGAACAGCGGCGCGCCCAGCTTCATCTATGCCTCTCCCTTCGACGCCGTCGCCAGGAAAGTCGTCAAGGCGCGCTCGAACGGGCCGGGCGCCTCGACGTGCGACAGATGCCCGGCGCCGGGGATCGGGACGAACGTCGCTCCGGCGATCGCGCCGGCCATCTGCTGCATGTCGTCGGCCGGGGTCACCTGGTCGGCGACGCCGCGGATGACCAGCGTCGGGACGCCGATGGCGGCGAGCTCGCCGCGGCGATCGGGCCGATCGCGCAGGGCTTCGATACCGGCGATCAGGCTGGCCGCGCGGGTCTCGGCGCGCGCGCGCAGGAATGCGACCAGCGCCGCGGGGGCCGACGGGGAGAGCAGCCGCGCCAGGCTGCCGGCCAGGTACGGCTCCGAGCCGGTGGTCCTGATGCGCGCGATCGCGCCGTCGCGCGCGGCGCGGGTCTCGGCGCTGTCGGCCGCGGCGCGGGTGTCGCAGAGGACCAGCGCCGCGAGGCGTGTCGGGTGGCGGAGGGCGAAGGCGAGCGCCGTGTAGCCGCCCATCGACATCCCGAGGACCGCGACGCGGGGGACGTCGAGGTGATCGAGCAGGGAGGCCAGATCGTCAGCCAGATCGGCGATGGCGTAGCCGCCGCCGAGCGGCGTTTCGCCGAAGCCGCGCCCGTCGACGGAGATGACCCGGTGGTCGCTGGCCAGCACCTCGGCGAGGTCGGCCCAGATGTCGCGTGCGAATGGGAAAGGGTGGAGGAGTACCACCGGCGATCCGGTGCCGCGCTCGTCGTATCCGACCGGCCTTGTCCCTGGGCTCAGCATGCGCGGGTCAAAGCTACCCCACTCACCCGAGGGTCTCCAGCACCAGCGGCGTCGGCCGGGGCGCGCGCGGTCCGACCTGGAACGCGCGGCCGAAGAACGCCGCGGCGGCGTCGGCGCGGGCCTCGTCGTCGTAGTGGATCGTGCAGAGCGCGTCGCCGCGCGAGACTGACGTCCCGACCTTGGCTTGCAGCAGGATCGCCGCGCCCGGTGCGATGCGGTCCTCCTTGCGCAGCCGGCCTGCGCCGAGCAGCGTCGCGGCGCGCCCGAGGAGGCCGGCGTCGGCGCGGATGACCACCCCGGCTCGCGTCGCGCGAATCACCCGCTGGCGGCGGGCGCGCGGGAGGCGCGCCGGATCGTCGACCACGCGCGGGTCGCCCCCCTGCAGGCGGACGCCGAGCGCGAAGCGTTCCAACCCGGCGCCGCTGGCGATCGCCCGTTCGATCCGTCGGGTGCCGTCGCGCAGATCGCGCGCCTTGCCGCCCAGCACCAGCATCTCGGCGCCGAGCCGCACCGTCAGCGCGCGCACGTCGGAGGGACCGCCGCCGCGGAGGACGTCGATCGCCTCGCGCACCTCGACGGCATTGCCGATGGCGGCGCCGAGCGGCTGGTCCATGTCCGAGAGCAGAGCGCGGACGCGCAGGCCGAGCCGTCCGCCGAGACCGATGAGCGCGCGCGCCAGGGTCCGGGCCCGGCTGCGCGCCGGGAGAAACGCGCCGCTGCCGACCTTGACGTCCATCATCAGCGCGCCGGCCCCTTCGGCGATCTTCTTGGAGAGGATCGAGGAGGCGATGAGCGGGATCGACTCGACCGTCGCGGTCGCGTCGCGCAGGGCGTAGAGCAGGCGGTCGGCGGGTGCCAGGCGCGCGCTCTGTCCCGCCAGCACGAAGCCGGCCTGGGCCAGCACGCGGCGGAAGGCGGCTGGCTCGAGCGCGGTGCGGAAGCCGGGGATCGTCTCCAGCTTGTCGAGGGTGCCGCCGGTGTGGCCGAGCGCCCGACCCGCCATCATCGGGACGTAGAGCCCAGCGGCGGCGCAGAGCGGGGCGAGGCAGAGGGAGATCTTGTCGCCGACGCCCCCGGTCGAGTGCTTGTCGACGGTCGGGCCGGGGAGCGCCGACCAGGCGAGGCGCTCGCCGGAGTCGATCATCGCGCGGGTCCAGGTGACGAGCTCGCGCGGGCCGAGGCCGCGCCAGACGATCGCCATCAGCAGCGCAGCGAGCTGGTAGTCGGGGACGGTGCCGCGCACGGCCCCCGCGATCAACGCCTCGATCTCACCGTCGGTGAGCGCGCGGCCGTCGCGCTTCTTGGCGATGAGGCCGGGGACGGCGAGAGGGACGTGCGTCTTCTTCATCAGACGATCGCGTCCAGGAAGCTCTCCCCGTGGGCGAGCGGCGCGGCGCCGAGCACGGCGGCGATCGTCTGCCCGAGATCGCAGAACGAGCTCCGCGTCCCGAGCGGCACCGGGCGTACGCCGGGGCCGAAGGCGAGCAGCGGAACCCGCTCGCGCGTGTGGTCGGTGCCCGGCGTAGTCGGATCGTTGCCGTGATCGGCGGTGAGAAAGGCGACGTCGCCGGGGGCGAGCGCCGCCTCGAACGCCGGAAGCCAGGCGTCGAGCTCGCCGAGCGCCCGCGCGAACCCCGGCACGTCGTTGCGGTGGCCGTAGAGCATGTCGAAGTCGACCAGGTTGACGAACAGCAGGCCGCGGCCGAGCGTCGACAGCGCCTCCAGTGTGAGGCGCAGCCCGTCGGCGTTTCCTTCGCTGTGCAGCGAACGGGTGAGGCCGCGCCCGGCGAAGATGTCGGAGATCTTCCCGATGCCGACCACCTCGCGTCCGGCGTCGACCAGATGATCGAGGAGGGTCGGCGCCGGTGGCACCAGGGAGTAGTCGCGGCGATTGTAAGTGCGCCGGAAGGCACCCGGTGCGCCGACGAATGGGCGGGCGATCACCCGGCCGATGCGGTGGCGATCGGCGATTACCCGCGCGGCCTCGCAGATCCGGTAGAGCTCGTCGAGCGGGACGATCTGCTCGTGCGCCGCGATCTGCAGGACCGAGTCGGCCGAGGTGTAGAGGATCAATGCGCCGGTCGCCAGGTGCTGCGGGCCGAGCTCGTCGATGATCGTCGTCCCCGACGCGGTCCTGTTGCCGAGCAGATCGCGTCCGGAGGCCGCCCGCAGCGCGTCGGTGATCGCCGGCGGAAACCCCTGCGGAAACGTCGGCATTGCCTCCTCGGTGACGAGCCCCGCCATTTCCCAGTGCCCAGTGATGGTGTCCTTTCCGGACGAAGCTTCCCGCATCGCGCCCCAGGCGCCGCGCGGCGAGGCGGTGGGCGGAACGCCGGCGATCGCCGTCAGCGCCCCGAGCCCGAGCGCTTCGAGATTCGGCAGCCGCAGCCCGGCGACGGAGCGCGCGATGTTCCCCAGCGTGTCGGCCCCCGCGTCACCGTAGGCCGCCGCGTCGGGCGCGCCGCCGCAACCGACGCCGTCCGCAACCAGAATGACGGCGCGATGAAAAGGGGGCACACCATGACTCTGCACCGGCCGATGACTCATTACCATGGTAATGTAACGGCGTGGCGCTGGCGCGGTCGCGGCTGACGGCTCAAGGGCAGATCTCGGTTCCTGCCGAGATCCGGCGGAAGCTCGGCCTCGGACCCGGGTCTGTCCTCGAGTGGGATCAAGAGGGGGATAAGATCGTCGTGCGCAGGGTCGGGCGATATACGTCCGACGAGATTCATAAGGCGCTTTTCCCCAACGGGCCGCCCGCGCCGCGGACCGTCGAGGAGATGGACGAAGGAATCCGCGAATACATGCGGAAAAAGCATGCACGCCGCTGACACCAACATCGTCGTCCGCGTCCTCGCGCGGGACGAGCGGCGTCAGGTCCGACAGGCCGAGGCGTTCGTCTCTGGTGGAGCCTGGATTTCACACCTCGTGCTGGCCGAGGCGATCCGGGTTCTCGCTTCGACCTACCGTCTTCCTTGCGGGGACCTCGCCGACACGATCGAGAAGCTGCTGAATCACCAGGATTTCGTGCTGGAGGATCCGCCCACCGTTGCGGCGGCGCTGACGCAATTTCGGTCTCGGCCAGCGTTGGGATTCTCCGACTGCCTGATCCTGGAGATCGCCCGCAAAGCCGGCCACCTGCCACTCGGCACGTTCGATCGCGAGCTCGGGAAAATCGACGGCGCGCGCCGCCTCTGAGTGGCCGTCCTGTACGGCGCCTGGGTCGGCGTCTACTCGCCCCAGCCGGGCTCGGGGTCGTCGGCGTAGTTCTCGAAGCGGGTGTATTCCTTGATGAAGGTCATCTTGACCGCGCCGGTGCCGCCGTTGCGGTGCTTGCCGACGATGATCTCCGCCATCGCCGTGGGGCTCCCCGCGTCGGGCGTGTCGCCGGAAACCATGTCTTCTCGGTGAATGAAGAGGACCATGTCGGCGTCCTGTTCGATGCTCCCCGACTCGCGCAGGTCGGACAGGCGCGGTTTCCCCTCGCGCTTCTCGACCTCGCGGTTGAGCTGCGAGATGGCGATGATCGGGACCTTTAGGTCCTTGGCCAGCGCCTTCAACCCGCGCGAGATGTCGGCGATCTCCTGCTGCCGGTTGTCGTCGCGGCGGCTGCTGGCGCCACGTGCCAGCTGCAGGTAGTCGACCACGATGAGGCCGAGCGGCGGCGGGGGCGGGCGACCGTCGGCTGCCGGCGGCAGCGGCGGAAAGTACTTCGGATCACTCCGGAAGCGACGAGACTTGGCCCTGATCTCCATGATCGAGATCGCCGACGAGTCGTCGATCAGGATCGGCGCCGAGGCCAGCCGCCCCGAGGCGGGGTGAATCTTGTTTTTCCAGTCGGCGTATTCGAGAAAACCGCGCCGAATCTTCGAAGAGTCGATGCGCGCCTCGCCGGCCAGCATGCGCTCCATCAGTTCGTACTTCGACATCTCCAGCGAGAACAGCAGGCAGGGGATGTTGTGTTGCAGCGCCGCGTGCATGGCGACGTTGACCGCCCAGGAGGTCTTGCCGCCGCCGGGCCGCGCGGCGACGATGATCAGATTCTCGCGCTGGAGCCCGGCGGTCAGCTCGTCGAGCTTGGCGAACCCCGTCGGCACGCCGGTCACGGCTTTTCTTTCGGAGGTGCGCACCTCCAGGTTGTGCAGCACCTCCTCCATCAGATCGCCGGTGGCGGAGTAGGTCTCGCGGCGGTTCTGCTGCGCAACCTTGAACACCTTGGTCTCGGCCTCGTCGAGGAAGGTCTCGAACTCGCCGAAGTCGCCGTAGGCGGTCGACTGCACCTCGGCGCAGGCGGCGATGAGGCGGCGCAGCGTGGCCTTCTCGCGCACGATGCGCGCGTAGTGGAGCGCGTTCTCCGCGGTGGGGACGGCGTTGGCCAGCGCGGTCAGATACGACTCGCCCCCTTCGAGGCGCCCCAGCATGCCGCGCGTCTTCAGCTCGTCGGCCACCGCCACGAAGTCGAGCGCCTGCCGTCGCTTGTCGATCGCCAGCATCGCCTCGAAGATTTCGCGGTGGACCGGCAGGAAGAAGTCGTCGACCTCCAGGTTCGTGCCGACCTCGTCGAACGCCGACGGCTTGATGAAGATCGCGCCCAGGACCGACTTCTCGGCCTCGATGTTGTGCGGCGGCGTGCGGGCCGCGGGCGCCGGATTCGAGCTGACCACCTCCAACATCGGGTCGGTGATCCTACTCTCCCGAGCGGCCGCTTTGATCTTAAAGCGGTCGCTCGCTGGCAAAAAAAACGAGCGCTGCCGTGAAGCAGCGCTCGCTGTTTGTCCACGAGCCGGTGAAGCGCTAGTCCTCTTTCTTCACCACCCACACTTTGACGGTCGCGGTGACGCCGCGTCCCAGCTTGACCGCAACCT
The DNA here is from genome assembly GCA_036267635.1 of Polyangia bacterium. Classification (GTDB taxonomy): domain Bacteria; phylum Myxococcota_A; class Polyangia; order Fen-1088; family Fen-1088; genus JADGRB01. The sequence continues at coordinate 59,714 of DATAVR010000083.1, forward strand.
CCGCCAGGCCGAGCGCCTTGATCGGCTCGTCGAGGTGGATCTTCTTGGCGTCGACGATGACCCCCTTCTCCTTCAGGGCCTCGGCGATGTCGCGTCCGGTGACCGAGCCGAACAGCTTGTCCTCCTCGCCGACGGCGCGCGCGATCGAGACCGCCACCTGCGAGAGGTTGTCGGCCTCGGATTGCGCCTCCTTGGCCAGCTTGGCGGTGCGCGCCGCGATGACCCGCTTCTCGTGCTCCACGCGCGCCACGTCGCTGGCGGTCGCTTTGATCGCGTGGCCCCGCGGCAACAGGAAGTTGCGCGCGTAGCCCTCTTTGACGCTCACCACCTCGCCCGACTTGCCGAGGTTGTCCATGTCGTCTCTCAGGATGACTTGCATGGTCTCACGCTCCCGTGACCGCGAACGGCATGAGCGCGATCATCCGCGCCCGGTTGACCGCCACGGCGATGGCGCGCTGATGCTTGGCGCAATTGCCGGTCAGGCGGCGCGGCACCAACTTGCCGCGGTCGGTGATGAAGTACTTGAGCAGCGAGGCGTCCTTGTAGTCGATCTTGATCGCCTCGTCCGCGCAGAACTTGCACTGCTTGCGGCGTCCGACGGGGCGCTTCTTGTCGTCGCCCCCCCGGCCGCCACGCTCGCCGCGCTCGCCTTTGCCTTCACTCTCGGTGGCCATGACTAACCATCCCCCCGGCCGCCGCGGCCCGGCTCGTCAACGCCGCCAAACACGGCCTCCTCGAAGTCGAACGCCCCTTCGTCGTCGTCGAACGGCGAGCGGACCTCCGCCTGGCCGGTGGCGATCGCTTCCTCATCGGGTCCTGGCGTGGAGGCCTTGGTGAAGGACTCCTCCGTCAGCTCGCTGGTGCGGGCCGCCGGATCGACGTTCTCCGCGATCTTCACCGAGTAGTAGCGGATGACCGAGTCGGTGAGCCGCAAGTTGCGCTCGACCTCTTCGACCAACCCGGCGGTGCCGAGGTAGGCGAAAAACAGGTAGATCCCCTTGAGCTGCTTCTTCACCTCGTAGGCCAGCTTCCGCTTGCCCCAGTTGTCCACCTTTAGGAGGGTCCCGCCGCCCGCCTCGATCACGCCGCGAACCTTGAGGTTCACCTGCGAGATGACGTCGGTGGTGCTGTCGGGACGCAGGATGTAGATGGTTTCGTACTCGCGTTTGCGGCCGGCGAGATCGCGGGCCGATCCCCGCCGTGCCGGTCCCGTCGCCAGGGGCGAGGGGGCTGCGCCGGCGCGCGTCGCCGGCTCCGTTCCTGTTGCGCTCATGCTGTCTCCTTATGGGCTGTCGTTTCAGTTGTCCGTGTCGCCACGGGCAAGGAGGGTCGATCGTGCGTGACCATCACGCGCGGCCGCCGTCTTTCTTGTCGTCCTTCTGGTTGTCCTTCTGGCTGTCCTGACCTTTTCCGTTGAACTTGTTCATCGCGGCCGTGAGGCCGCCGTTGACGATGGCCTCGATCGCGTCGGCGGCTGTCCCGATCAGATCGGGGAGCTCCTTGGCCTCCGCGCGCGAGAAGTTCGAGAGCAAGTAGTTGGCGGGATCGTGCCCCGGCGTCGGACGGCCGACACCGACCCGCACACGCGCGAAGCCGGCGTCGCCCAGATCGGCCAGCAGCGAACGGATGCCGTTGTGGCCACCGTGCCCGCCGCCGGTGCCGAGCTTGAGGCGGCCGAACGGCAGATCCAGCTCGTCGTGCACGACGATCAGCTCGCCGACCGGCACCTTCCAGAAGCCGGCCACCCGGGCCACTGCCTGTCCGCTCACGTTCATGAACTCCATCGGCTTGCAAAGAAGGACGCGCTCTCCCGCGATGGTGACCTCGCCGATCTCGGCGCCGAACTTGGCCCGCGGCGCCATCCCCGGTGGGAGGCGACGCGCGCGGGCCAGAAGCTCGTCCACCACCTTGAACCCCAGATTGTGCCGGTTCTCCTGGTATTCAGGTCCAGGATTGCCGAGCCCAACCACGAGATGCATGCGCGGGGTCCGCTGGCGAGGCTACGCGGTCGCTTACTTCTTCCCCTTCTTTTCCTCTTTGCCGCCAGCCGCCGGGGCCGCGCCGGCCGCCGGTGCCGCGCCGCCAGCCGCCGGAGCCGCGCCAGCCGCGCCCTCCGCCGGAACCGCGCCCTCGACGGGTGCCGCCTCGGCTTCGACCTTCTCGGCCTTCGGTGCGACGACCGACGCGATGGCGTCGCGCGGGTCGAGCAGCGCCCGCACACCCTCGCCCAGCTTGAGGTCACTGACGTGGAGCGCGTCGCCGATCTTGAGCGGGGTGACGTCGACCTCCAGCTTGGTCGGGATCGCCGCCGGCTTGGCCGCGATCGGGATGACGTGCAGGCTCTGGTGCAGGTTGCCGCCGTCGGTGGTGCCGACCGCCTTGCCGGTCAGGACCAGCGGCACCGTCACGTGGACCTCGGCGTCGAGATCGACGCGCAGGAAGTCGACGTGGACCAGCCGCCGCGACAGCGGGTTGATCTGTGCCTCGCGCACCATTGCCGTCACCTTCTCGGACTTGCCGTCGCCCCCTGGAGAAACGATGGAGAGCTCGAGGACGGTGTTCCTGCGCTTCTCCTTGTCGAGCGAGGTGAGCAGCTCCTTCTCATCGAAGGTCACCGTGACCGGCTCGGCCTTGCGGCCGTAAACCACCCCGGGCACCTTGCCGGCGGCGCGAACCTTGCGCGAGCCACCCTTGCCCGTACCGCTTCTGACCTCGACGTTGACCTTTGCGAAATCCATGACTGCTTCCTTTGGTTGTGCGTGCGTGCGTCTGTTTCAAATAAAAAGCGAGCTGATCGAGTCGCCGTGATGAATCCGTTTGACCGCCTCGCCCAGCAGGCGCGCGACGGGGAGAACTTTGATCTTGGGACAGTCGCGGACCTCGGCCCGGACCGGCACCGTGTCGGTGATGAGCAGCTCCTCGAGCGGCGAGGCCATGATTCGCTCGATGGCCGGCGGGGAGAGCACGCCGTGGCTGGCGCAGGCGAACACCGCGCGCGCCCCCTGCGCCTTGACCGCCTGGGCCGCCGCGCACAGCGTCCCGGCCGTGTCGACCATGTCGTCGACGATGATGGCGTCACGCCCTTTTACGTCGCCGATGATGTTGACCACCTCGGAGACGTTGGGCGCCGGCCTCCTCTTGTCGATAATGGCGAGGCTGGTGCCGAGGCGTTTGGAGTAAGCGCGCGCCCGCTCGACGCCGCCCGCGTCGGGCGAGACGATGACCGCCTCCTGCGTGAAGCGCAGGCGGAGATCGTCCATCAGCACCGGCATGGCGTACAGATGATCGACCGGGATGTTGAAGAACCCCTGGATCTGTCCGGCGTGCAGGTCGATCGAAAGCACGCGGTTGACGCCGGCCGCGGTCAGCAGATCGGCCACCAGGCGGGCCGAGATCGGCGTCCGCGGCTTGCTCTTGCGGTCCTGCCGCGCGTAGCCGAAGTAGGGAATGACCGCGATGATCGAGCCGGCCGAGGCGCGTTTGAGCGCGTCGATCATCACCAGCAGCTCCATCAGGTTGTCGTTGGCGGGGGCGCAGGTCGGCTGCACCACGAAGCAGTTCACGCCGCGGACGTTCTCGTTGATCTCGACGTAGACCTCACCGTCCGCGAAGCGCGTCACCTCGGCGCGGCCGAGCGGCGTTTCGACGTAACGGCAGATCGCCTGCGCGAGCTCGCGGTTGGCGTTTCCGCTGAATATGGTGAGCGCTTTGAGCACGACAAAACCGGGGGGGACCCCCCGGGGAGGGCGAATCCTGCCATCGTCGGACCGTGCCGTCAACGACTGGTTCGGGGCGGCCCGAACGAGATTTTGGCCGTGATTTCCAACCGATAGGGAGGGCGACGGCGGTCAGAGCTGGATCGAGGCGAGGCAGAACTTCATGTTGCTCTCGTCGACGATCTTGAGGCTCGCCTTGCTCTCGGGAGGGACGATCCCCTCCAGCTGGCTCATGCGCGTCCGTTCGATCAGGAAGAAGGCGCGGCGGCCCCGGTGGCTGCTCATCCAAGTTTTGAGGCTCTCGACGTTCCTGTCGCCGAGGAAGATGGTCCGCTCCGGGGCGGGGCCCTCGAAGACTTCGTTCTCCGTGTAGAAGTTTTCGCCCCGCCAGTACATCTGCCAGACCAGCAGGTGCTCGTCGGGCGAGCGGCGCATCTTGTAATAGTTCGCGATGAGCCCCTTCTGCGTCCAATAGGGGGTCACCTTCATCATGTAGCCGTCGAGCAGGAAGTAGGTGAACGCCACCGCCAGCAGGCAGAGGCCGACGGCGGCCGCCTTCTGCACGCGGTGCCAGGCGAGCGCCGCCGTGGCGACGGCGAACAGCGCCGCGAAGACGATGAGCGTGGCGCGAAAGTCGAGCGCCGGTGGCCAGGGCCGTCCCTGCGGCGTGTTGATGTAGTCGTACGAGAACAGCCAGATGAAGTGCTGCGCGTCCTTGGGGGCGAACGCCAGGTCGACCATCACCAGGGCGAGCAGCGGAATTCCCACCACCGCCGCCGCGGCCGCCGCCCGCCCCGTGCGGCGCGACAGCAGGTCGTCGAGGAAGCAGCCGACCACGATCGCCAGCCCCGGCAGCGACGGCAGGATGTAGTGGTGGAACTTGGTGACCGACAGCGAGACCAGCGCGTAGGCCGAGACGAACCAGATGGCGCCGAACCAGTAGATCCCCTGCCGCCGCAGCTCACGCGCGCCGGCGTTCGGATCGGGCCGACGCATCACCACCGCGGCCAGCGCCGCCGGCGCCAGCGCGATCCAGGGGAGCACGGCGTACCCGAGCTCGCGCAGGAAGTACTCGAAGGTCCCGCGATCGCCGTGCCGTCCGACGACCAGCCGCCGCCAGTGGTTGTCGCCGTAGAGCTCGTCCCAAAACGGCTTGCCGTGACGGACCAGCATCGCGTGGTGCCAGGGGACCGCCACCACGGCCACGGTCAAGAGCGCCAGCAGGATCCCGAACCCGAGCTGCGCGCGCCGCAGCCGTTTCCAGTTCCAAGTGAAGCCGAGGTAGGCGAGAAACACGATCACCGGCAGGCCCAGCCCCGCGATCCCCTTGGCCAACGTGGCGAGGCCACAGAGCGTCGCGGCGATGTTGAGGTAGAGCGGCGCCCTGGTGCGCAGCCGCCCGATGAGGGGGAAGTAGGCCAGGAAGCCCGCGATGTAGGGGAGCATCACCAGCACGCCCGGCAGGGCGAAGTTGCGATGCGCGAGGGTGAAGACCCAGCGGAGCTGAACGATGTTGACGATGAGCTGCGGCAACGCCACGACGGTGAAGAGACCGGCTGCCAGGTAGAGCAGCGGATGGTCGGGCCAGCTGAGCTTGAGCGGACCGAGTCGCGCCTCGCGGCGGGGGAGCGGCGTGTCCTCGTCGTCGAACAGCGCCAGCGCGCCCAGCGCCAGCGCCGTCGTCATCGGCCCGACGAACGCCATGTCGGTCATCGCCTGACGCGCCACCAGGCTGTAGAGCGGCGAGGTCGCCGTCACCAGCGCGGCGAAGATCCCGGCGCGCCGACTCACGAAGCGCGAGACGCACAGATAGATGCTGTACATCCCGAGCACGCCGAGGAGGCAGAACGGCAGCCGCATGGCCCACTCCGGCCGCGACGACAGCGCCATCGCCCCGGGCGCCGCGTGGCGCAGGCCGAAGAGCTGCATCGACAGGCTCATGATCCAGAACGACAGCACCGGCTTGGACCAGAAGTGGTCGGCGTCGATCGGCGCGCCCGGCCACCAGAGGCTGATGTAGTCGCCCCGCTCGGTCATCTGCCGCGCGACCTCGCCGTAGTGGGTCTCCCACGGGTCGTAGAGTCCGTACGACCCGGCGAGCGGGACGTAGAGAAGCAGGCCGATCAGGATTACGAAAAGGCCCGTCTGGCGTTCCGTCCAGTCGTCCGGGCAGAAGGAGAGGCGCATAGGTAGGCGCAAAGGTAGGCCCATGAAAGCGCCGATGCTAAGCGCGCCCGCCGCCGCGCGCAATCACGACCGCGGGGCCGTCTTCGCAGTCGCCAAATTCGTGCGTTAGCCTTACATTCAGCTCATGTGCGGAATCGTTGGCTACGTGGGGTCGAAGCAGGCGACTCCGATCCTGCTCGGGGGGTTGCGGCGGCTCGAATACCGCGGCTACGACTCGGCCGGGGTGGCGGTCGTCGGCGCCCGCGGCACCCAGGTGTTGCGTTGCCGCGGCAAGCTGGCGGGGCTCGAGGCGATGGTGACGCGCGAAGCGCCCGAGGGGACGCTCGGCATCGGGCACACCCGCTGGGCGACGCACGGGCGGCCGAGCGAGGCCAACGCCCACCCGCACAAGGCCGGCAGCGTGTCGGTGATCCACAACGGCATCATCGAGAACTATCTGTCGCTGCGGGCGCGGCTGGAGGCGGCGGGGCGCAAGTTCTCCTCGGAGACTGACACCGAGATCGTCGCCCATCTGGTCGACGAGGCGCTGGTGGCGGGCGCGCCGTCGCTGGTCGAGGCGCTGCGCCGGGCGCTGCGCCAGGTGCACGGCGCCTACGCGCTGGTGGTCATCTCCGACAAGCACCCCGGCGAGCTGGCCGCCGCCAAGAATGCTTCCCCGCTGGTGCTGGGGCTCGGCAAGGGGGAGACCTTCCTGGCCTCCGACGTGCCGGCCATCCTCGAGCACACGCGCGAGGTGATCTTTCTCGACGAGGGAGACGTCGTCTCGGTGACCGCCGGCAAGGCGGTGATCACCGACGTCGAGGGGAAGCCGCTCGAGCGGCTTCCGCGCACCATCACCTGGGATGCCGCGCAGGCGGAGAAGGGCGGCTACCCGCACTTCATGCTCAAGGAGATCCACGAGCAGCCGCGTGCCATCACCGACACCCTGCGGGGTCGTCTGCTGCTGGAGGCGCACGACGCCGATCTCGAGGGGTTCGAGGTCGAGCCGCGCAAGCTGCGGCGCGTCCTGCTGCTCGCCTGCGGCACCTCGTACCACGCCGGGCTGGTCGGGAAATTCCTCATCGAAGGGACGTCGCGCATCCCCTGCGAGGTCGATCTGGCCAGCGAGTTCCGCTACCGGGACCCGGTGCTCGATCGCAACACCCTGGTGATCGCCATCAGCCAGAGCGGCGAGACGCTCGACACGTTGATGGCCGTCAAGCACGCCCGGGAGCAGAACGCCCGCGTCCTCGCCGTCTGCAACTCGGTGGGTTCGACGATCCCTCGAGAGTCCGACGCGGTGCTCTACACCCACTGCGGTCCGGAAGTCGGCGTCGCGGCGACCAAGACCTTCCTCGGTCAGGTCGCCGCCTGCCTGCTGGTCGGTCTGTTCCTGGCGCAGGTGCGCGGAATCGCCTGGGACGATGAGGTTCTCGGGCTCGTCGAGCAGCTGCAGCAGATGCCGGAGCTGGTGGCTCGCACGTTGGAGAACATCGAGCCGGTGAAGGCGCTCGCCCGCGAGCTCGCTCCGGCGAAGGCGGTGCTCTTCCTCGGCCGCCACGTCGGATATCCCGTGGCTCTGGAAGGCGCGCTGAAACTCAAAGAGCTGGCGTACATGCACGCCGAGGGTTTCGCCGCTGGTGAGCTCAAGCACGGGCCGATCGCGCTGATCGAGGAAGGGACCCCGGTGGTCGTGGTCATGCCTTCTCCCCGTGGCCGTTCGCTACTGCACGCCAAGGTGCTCAGCAACATCCAGGAGATCCGGGCCCGCGGTGCCCGCACGATCATCATTGCCGAAGAGGGTGATGAGGCGGTGGTTCCTTACGCGGCTGACCTGATCCGGGTGCCGCACACGCCGACCCTGCTCGCGCCGCTGGTGACCACGCTGCCGATGCAGGTCTTCGCGTGCGAGCTCGCTCTGGCCCGCGGCAACGATGTCGACCAGCCGCGCAATCTGGCCAAGTCGGTCACGGTCGAGTGACCCGGGCGTGAGCTGAGCATGATTGTCGGGCTCGGGGTCGACATCGTCGATGTGGACCGCTTCCAGGACTCGCTGCTGCGCACGCCGGGTCTCGGCGAGCGCCTGTTCACCGCGGCCGAGCGCGCGGCGGGACGTTCGGAACGGCTGGCGGCCCGATTTGCCGCCAAGGAGGCGCTCGCGAAGGCGCTCGGCGCTCCCGCCGGATTGAGCTGGCAGGACGCCGAGGTCGAGACGGGAGAGGACGGCGCGCCTACGTTGCAGCTGCACCGCACGGTCGCCGAAGCCGCCATCCGGCGTGGTGCCTCGTCGTGGCACGTCTCGCTCAGCCACGACGCCCG
>DATAVR010000084.1:0-36736 GCA_036267635.1 Polyangia bacterium
AGCATCTTGCGGCGGCTCTGCGCCTGCTTCGTCTTCTGCCCGGCCAGGTTGCGGCGGATGAAGTCCTCGGTCTTGTCGACGTGCTCCTTCTGGCGCTCGTACTCGGACTGCGCGCGTTCGATCCGCGCCGCGCGTTCGACGACGTACTTGTCGTAGCGGAACGGGTAGCGGGTCAGCTTGCCGTTCTCCAGCTCGACGATCTCGTTGCAGACCGCGCGGATGAAGGCGCGATCGTGCGAGACCAGCACGAACGCCCCCTCGTACTCGGCCAGGTAGGCCTCGAGCCGCTCGATGGCGGCGAGATCGAGGTGGTTGGTCGGCTCGTCCATCAATAGGAGGTCGGGCTGGCGCACCAGCACCTTGGCCAGCTCCAGCCGCCCGCGCTCGCCGCCCGAGAGGGTGTCGACCGTTCGCCCGAGGTCGCTCTCCGAGAACCCGACGTCGGCGGTGAGCCGCTTCACGCGCGCCTCGAGCTCGTAGCCGCCGCCGCGCTGGTAGCGCTCCTGCAGCTCGCCGTAGCGGGCGAGCTCGTCCGCCTTGCCATCCCCGAGGCGCGCCTCCAGCCCGGCCATCTCGTCGTGCAGCTTCTGCAGATCGGCGAACGGTTCGAGCAGCGCCTCGAGCAGCGTCCCGCCGCCGCCGAGCTCTTGCGACTGGCGCAGGTAGGCGACCGAGGTGCGGCCGAGCACGCGCACGTCGCCGCTGTCGGCTTCGAGGTCGCCCGCCAAGAGGCGCAGCGCGGTCGACTTGCCGGTGCCGTTCGGTCCGAGCAGCGCCAGTCGGTCGCCGGGACGGATCAGGAGCGAGGCGCCGACGAGGATGTCGTTGCCGGGATAGCCGAAGCTGGCGTCAGCGAATTGCGCGAGGGACATCGGTGGATCTGCTGGTCAAGTTGTATTAGAACTCGGGCCGCCGCCACAGCCCCAAAAGGCACATAGGCACCATGAAGGAGTATCTGCTCACCGCCGGCCCGACCCCCGTTCCCGAGCGGGTCCTCCTGGCCATGGCCCGGCCGATGCTCTACCACCGGGCGCCCGCCTTCACCGAATGCCTGCGCGAGGTGCAGGAGGGGATGAAGTGGCTGATGCAGACCAAGCAGCAGCCGCTCCTGCTCACCGGGTCGGGGACCATCGCCATGGACGCGGCGGTCTGCAACTTCCTCAGCCGCGGCGACAAGGCGGTGGTCATCCGCGGCGGCAAGTTCGGCGAGCGCTGGGGGAAGATTTGCGAGGCTTACGGCATCACCTGCGTCTACGTCGACGTCGAGTGGGGCAAGAGCGTCGACGCCAAGGCGGTGGCCGAGGCGATCGATAAGAACCCGGGCGTGCGCGCGGTCTACGCCACCGCCTGCGAGACCTCGACCGCGACCAAGCACGACATCGAGGCGATCGCCAAGGTGGTGCGGGTGCATGACGACATCATCTTGTGCGTAGACGCCATCACCGCGATCGGCGTCTACGACGTGCCGGTCGACAAGTGGGGGCTCGACGTGGTGGCGGTCGGATCGCAAAAGGCGCTCATGCTGCCGCCCGGCCTGGCGGCGATCTCCGTCTCGGAGAAGGCCTGGAAGCACAACGAGCGCTCCAACCTGCCGCGCTTCTACCTGGACCTGGCGCGTGAGCGAAAAGCGCAGGAGAAGGGCGAGACCGCCTTCACGCCGGCCGTGTCGCTGATCGTCGGCCTGCGCGAGTCGCTGCGGATGTTGAAGGAGGAGACGCTGGACGGCGTCTTCAACCGGCACGAGCGGCTGGCCAAGGCGACCCGCGCCGCGTCTGGTGGCCTGGGGCTCGATCTCTTCTCCTCGGCGCCGGTGAACTCAGTCACCGCCTTCCGCGTCCCGGCCGGCATCGACGGCACCGCGATCATCATTCAGATGCGGTCGCGCTACGGCATCACCATCGCCGGCGGCCAGGACCACCTGAAGGGGAAGATCGTCCGCATCGCGCACGTCGGCTTCTTCAGCCAGTTCGACATCATCACCGCCATCTCGGGCCTCGAGATGACGCTCTCGGATCTCGGCTTCAGCATCCGGCCGGGAGCGGGGGTCGCCGCCGCGCAGGCGACCTTCGCCGAGACTCGGCGCGACTGATTTGTTTTCATCCACACTGCACCAGCCCGTCTAAAGAGGAGCAACAGCCATGGCCGAGCCAATCAAGGTCCTCATCGCCGACGACATGTCCAAGAAGGCGGTCGACATTCTGAGCAAAGCGGGGTTCACCGTCGATTTCAAGATCGGCATGAAGCCGGAAGAGCTGGCCGCGGTCATCGGCGAGTACCACGGGATTGGCATCCGCTCGGCCAGCAAGATCACGGCCGCCACGCTGGCGAGCCCGGGCAAGCTCAAGATCATCGGCCGCGCCGGCGTCGGCGTCGACAACATCGACGTCAAAGCCGCCACCGAGAAGGGCGTCCTCGTCATCAACACGCCGCAGGGAAACGCGGCGGCGGCGGCCGAGCTGGCCATCGGCCTGATGTTCGCGCTGGCGCGGAAGATTCCGCAGGCGGCGGCGAGCATGAAGCAGGGGATCTGGGAGAAGAAGAAGTACATGGGGAGCGAGATCGCCGGCAAGACGCTGGGCGTGATCGGCCTCGGCAACATCGGGCGCCAGGCCGCCGAGCGCGCCGTCGGCTTGAAGATGAACGTGATCGGCTACGACCCGTTCCCCCCCAAGGAGCTCCCAGCCGGCGTCAAGCAGGTCACGCTCGACGAGCTCGTCGGAGAAGCGGACTACATCACGCTGCACGTGCCGGCGACGGCCGAGACCAAGGGCCTGTTCGACAGCGCCCGCATCGCCAAGATGAAAAAGGGGGCCTGCCTCATCAACTGCGCGCGCGGCGGCATCGTCGACGAGAACGCGGTGCTGGAGGCGCTCAAGTCCGGTCAGCTGGGCGGCGCGGCGCTCGACGTCTTCGCCAAGGAGCCGCCGGATCCCTCACCTCTCTTCGCCGAAGAGAACCTGATCGCCGTCCCGCACCTGGGGGCGTCGACCAAGGAGGCGCAGGAGAAGGTGGCCATCGAGCTGGCCGAGGTGTTCGTCGGCTTCCTCAAAGACGGCATCGTCCGCAACGCGGTCAAGTAGTGCCCGCGCGCGGGACCAAATCCGCCGAGGCTCCGCGCTCACCGACGCTCAGGCTCCCGACGGGGATGCGCGATCACGCGCCGCGCGCGGCGGCGGCGCGGCTGCGCGTCATCGAGACGTTGCTGGCCGAGTTCGATCGCGCCGGCTTCGCGCGCGTCATCACGCCGGCCTTCGAGTACGAGGAGGTGCTGGCGCTCGGCCTCGGCGCGGCGGCGCGCGCGGCGACGGTCCGCTTCGTCGAGCCGAGCTCGGGGCAGGTGGTGGCGCTGCGCCCGGACATCACGCCGCAGATCGCCCGCCTCATCGCCACGCGGTTCCGCGAGGCGAAGGGCCCCGTGCGGCTCTGCTACGAGGGGACGGTGGTGCGGCTCGATCGCGCGGGGCGCGGCCAGCGCGAGCTCTCTCAGGCCGGCGTCGAGCTGGCGGGCCTCGCCGGTCCCGAGGGGGACGCCGAGGTGATCGCGCTGGGGGTCGAGGCGCTGGCGGCGGTCGGTCTGGTGCGGCCGACGATCGATCTCGGCCACCTGGGCTTGGCGCGCTCGCTCTTCTCCTCCATGCGCTTGACTTCATCAGAGGAGGACCAAGTGCGCCGCCTGATGGCTAAGCGAGATCGACAGGGGCTCGAAAGGGTACTTCGGGACCTAGAGGTTTTCCCGGGAATCATCAGAAACGCAATCGAGATGCTGCAACTGAGTGGTTCTCCGTCGATCTTGAAGGCCGCGAAAGAGAGACTCTCTAAGGCTGCGCAGCCTGCGATCGCTGAACTCGCGGCGATCGTCGCCGCCGTCGAGGCGCGCCGGATCGACGCCCGGCTGCACGTCGATCTCGGCGAGGTGCGCGGCTTCGACTACTACACCGGCGTCCGCTTTCAGGCCTTCGTCGCCGGCGCGCCCGACGCCGTTCTGCGCGGCGGCCGCTACGACGATCTTCTGGCGCGGTACGGGCGGCCCAGCCCGGCGGTCGGGTTTGCCGTCGACGTCGAGGCGGTGGCCGGCGCGCTCGAGACCCGCGTTTCACCTTCAGCGAGGACCAATCAACCATGGCAGTCGTAATCGTCGTCGGGGTTCAGTGGGGCGACGAGGGCAAGGGAAAGATCGTCGACCTCCTGACCGAGAAGGCGCGCTTTGTGGTCCGCTGGGCCGGCGGCGCCAACGCCGGGCATACATTGGTCGTGGAGGGCAAGAAGTACGTCACCCGGCTCATCCCTTCGGGCATCCTGCGCGACGGCGTCACCTGCGTGCTCGGCGAGGGGATGGTGATCGACCCCGCGGTGCTGGTCGACGAGATCCGCACCTTCCGTGGGCACGGCTGCATCAAGAACGACAGCGATCTGGTGGTCGCCGAGCGCGCGCACCTGACCCTGCCGCACCACCTCGAGATCGATCGGCTCCGCGAGGATCGCCCCGGCGGCATCGGGACGACCAAGAAGGGGATCGGGCCGACCTACGAGAGCAAGGCGGCGCGCATCGGCCTGCGGGTCGGCGATCTGTTTCGGCCCGAGCGTTTTCGGGTCCGGCTCGATCGCCACATCGCCGCCATCGGGCCCTATGTCCGCGAGCTCGGCGGCACGGCGCCGAACGCCGCGGAGATCACCGCCAAGTACCTCTCGCTCGCCGAGGAGATTCGCCCCTTCGTCGGCGACGCCTCGCGCACCATCCACGGCGCCGTCGTGCGCGGCGACAACGTCCTGTTCGAGGGGGCGCAAGGGGTCCTGCTCGACCTCGACCACGGGACCTACCCGTTCGTCACCTCGTCCTCGACGACCGCCGGCGGCGCTTGCGCTGGTCTGGGGATCGGCCCCACCAAGATCGACAGCGTGCTGGGGGTCGCCAAGGGATACGCCACCCGCGTCGGCGACGGGCCGTTTCCGACCGAGCTGACCGAGGCGATGGGCGACCTCTTGCGCAAGCGTGGCCACGAGTTCGGCTCGGTGACCGGGCGTCCGCGGCGCTGCGGGTGGCTCGACATCCCGGCCGTGCGGCTGGCGGTGCGCCTCTCGGGCATCGAGTCGCTGGCGCTCACCAAGCTCGACGTCATGGCCGGGCTCGAGCGGGTCAAGCTCTGCGTCGGTTATCGCCTGGCTGGCCGCACCTTGGACGAGATGCCCGTCGACCTCGACGACCTCGCCGCGGCCGAGCCGCTCTTCGAAGACCTCGACGGTTGGCCGGAGGCCTCGGCCGGCGTGCCGGTGCCGGCCGCCGCCGCCCGGTTCGTCGACCGGGTGAGCTCGCTGGTCGGAATTCCGGTCTGGGCGACCTCCTGGGGGCCCGGCCGATCGCAGACCGTCGTCACTGCTGATCCGTTCGCTGGCCAGCAGCGTCGTTCGTAAAATATTGCGGTTTAATCCTTCGAATTCGCTGGGGAACCGGCGCGGCTTGGCTTGCGCGCCGTCACGGGCTCAATATAATGGTGCCCTTTTCCAGTGGCTGCTATCCGACCATCCCGACTGTCCGACTTGGCGAGCTCGCGGCGTGATCCCCCTGAATCGAGGCGTTGATGAAGATCGTTTGTGACTCGTGCGGGACCAAGTACTCGATTGCCGATGAAAAGGTTCGGGGCAAGGTCTTCAAGATCCGTTGCAAGAAGTGCAGCCACATCATCGTGGTGCGCGGCGGTGAGTCGGCGCCCGAGGCTGCCGCGCCCGCGGCCGAAGGCGGCTGGCACCTGGTGATCGACGGCGAGCAGGTCGGCCCCATCGCCGACGCCGACGTCCGCACGAAGATCGAACGCGGCGAGGTCAAGGGGGACACCTACACCTGGAAAGAGGGCTTCGCCGACTGGGTGAAGCTCTCCGCGGTGCCCGAGTTCGCCGCGCTCGTCGCCGAGGACGTGGCCGGCGCGGCGGCTGGCGGCGATCTGTTCACGGCCGGGGCGGGCGCCTCGGCGGCCCCCACCAACGGCACCGAGCGCGCCCGGCGTCAGTCGGGCGCGGGACGATCGCTCTTCGGGGGCGGCGGCGGGGCCAGCGACGTGTTCGCGGCGCCGGCGGCCTCTTCGCGCGGCGGCGATCTGTTCGGGTCGGCGGCGGCGGCGCCCGCGTCGGAGGAGTCGCGTTGGCCCTCCTCGGGGGCGGCGGCGGCTGGGCACGACGGCGGTCGGGTCGAGAGCCTGACCGGACAGCGCCATGAAAACTCGGTTCTGTTCTCGCTCTCCAACCTGCAGTCGCTGGCCATGCCGGCCGCGAAGCCCGCGTCGTCTGCGGCCGCGAGCCCGTCGGTGACGGAGGGCTCGGGGCTCATCGACATCCGCGCCATGGCGGCCAGCACGCTGGGCGCGCCGACCAACGACAGCCATACGTTCGGTGGCGGCGGCGGCGCGGTCGACGATCTTCCCTCCTTCGGGGCCTTCTCACCGGCGGCGCCGGTGCTCCTGCCCCTGCCGTCCAACAGCGGTCCGCCGACCTGGGTCTATGTCGCCCTGGTCCTCGGCCTGGCGGTCGTGGGCGGGATCGGCTTTCTGGCCTACAAAGTCTTGAACACCAAAGCTCCGGTGCTGGTCGAGCAGGTGCAGCAGGTCCCGGCGCCCCAGGAGCCGGCGAAGCCCGCCGCGCTCGCCGCCGCCGAGCCGGGCGCCAAGCCGACCACCATCGCGGAGGAGAATCTGCCGCCGCGCGCCGGGAGCCCGGAGGCCAAGGCCGGCGAGAAGTCCGAAAAGGGCGAGCACGAGCACCACCACGGCGGCAAGGGGGCCAAGGAAGGCAAGGAAGGCAGGGAGGGGAAGAAGGGGGGCGACGACAAGAAGGGCGGGGCAGCCGCGGTTGCGGCGGCCGAGCCGGCCGAGAAGAGGCCCGCTCCGGGGTCCATCGATGCGCTGATCGACGCTGCCGACCACCGCCACGGCGGCGGCGGTTCCTCGCGCCCGCGCGTTTCGGACGACGACAGCGCCAAGGCTCCGGCGGGGCCCCTGTCGAAGGGCGCGGTCGTGGCCGGGATGAACTCGGTCAGGCCAAAGGTCGCCGCTTGCTACAACGAGTTCAAGGTGCCCGGGATGGCGATGGTCAGCGTCGTCATCGGCAAGAGCGGCAAGATCACCTCGGCCACGGTCTCGGGGAAGTTCGCCGGGACGCCCAGCGGAAGCTGCGTCGAGAAGGCGGTGAAGTCGGCCACCTTCCCGGCGTCGGAGGGGTTGCAGATGCAGTACCCCTTCCAGCTCCGGTAGGGGGCGCGACGTCGAGCGAAACTGCGTCCAGCGGTCCGCTCGAGGCGCTGGCGCCTCGGCTGGGGGCGCTGGGGCTCAACGTCCTGCTCCCGCTCGGGCGGGCCGCGTTCGACGGGGCGGCGGCGCCCCTGCGACTCGATGAGCTGCTGGCCGCCGCAGCCGGCGCGCTGATCGTCGGCTCGGGCGGACCGGCATTTTTCGATCGCTTCGACCGGGAGGCGGAGGCGACCGACGGCGGGCCGAATCCGCTCGATCGCTACACCGCGCGCGTGGTCGCCGGCGCGGCGCGCGACGCGCTCGAGCCCCTCGGCGCGCGGCACGCGATGCACTTCCCCTTCGGCGCCCGGCCGCTCATCCCGTTCCAGCGCCTCGGCCGCGCGGCGGGGTTGGGTGGACCGGGACCGCTGGGCCTGCAGATTCATCCCCGCTTCGGCCCCTGGTGGGCCTACCGCGCGCTCATCGTCCTCGATCGGGCGCTGCCGCCGGCGCCGTCGCCCGGTGACGGGTGCGCCGGGTGCGACGCCCCCTGCGTCGCCGCCTGCCCCGCGGGCGCGGTCGCGCGCGGCGGCTTCGACGTGGCGGCTTGCCATGCGCGCCGACTGGTCGCCGAGCCGTGCCGGCTGTCGTGCGACGCGCGGATCGCCTGCGTGCGTGGCCCCGAGCACCGCTACCGCGACGCGGAGCTCGCCTTCCACATGCGGGCGTCGATGCCGCGACGTCCGTCTGTGCCTTGACGCCGCGCCCCCCGGTTTCTACCCTCGGGCGACATGGCGATCACCGTGAACGCGCACATCACCGGGACGGTCTGGAAAATCAACGTCAAGGTCGGCGACGCCGTCGCTGAAGGGGAGACGGTGGCCATCCTCGAGTCGATGAAGATGGAGATGCCGGTCGAATCACCGTCGGCCGGGACGGTGTCGGCGGTGCTGGCGAAGGAGGGCGCCTCGATCGAAGAGGGGGCGCCGCTCCTCGAGCTGACACCGGCCTGACGCTCGGCTACCCCTGTTCGGCTTCCGCGGCGTGGGTCGACTCGAGGACCGCGTCCTTCAACGAGACGTGCACCCCGCGGCGCGAGAGCGCCGGCAGCGACAGCAGGCCGACGGTGATGTACCAGACCGTCTGGATGCCGTGGAGAACGATGGCGTAGGCTATCCCGCTGGAGTTCACCACCGCGATCGGCAGATAGGCGCCGAGCCCCATCTTGATCGCGGCGTGAAACTGTCCGACCAACCCTGGCGAGTTCGGGAGCGTCAGCACCACGCCGGTGAACGCCATGATCACCAGGGCCGCTCCGAAGGAGATCGGCAGGTTCATCCGCCGCGCCAGGATCCACATCCCGAGCCCGTTCGATCCCCAATAGACGATCGACTGGACCAAGAAGATGGAGAAGTTCCGCCGATCGGCCAGCGCCCGAAAGCCGGAGATGAGAGAGCGCAGCTTCTCGCCGGCCGCCTGCGCGCGCGCCGGCGCCAGCCACTCGATCAGCGTGAGCCGCAGCGCGACGGCGATCGTCCGGTCGGTCCAGATCTGGGCCAGCACCAGGAAGATCATCAGGCCGAGAAATCCGCAAATCGACAGCCAGGCAGCCGCCCGCAGCTGAGGCGAAAAGAGCGCGCCGGCCGAGGCGAGGTAGGCGCCGAAGAAGAGCAGAGAGACCAGGAGCCCGTCGACGATCCGCTCAACGGCGACCGCGCCGACCATGGCGCTCATGCTGACGTTTCGCTCGCGCGCGACGAGATACGGGCGGACGAACTCGCCGAGGCGCACCGGCAACGCCAGGATCGCCATGAACCCGACGGACGAGATCGGCAGCAGGCGTTTGAACGGCAGCGAGGTCCCGAGCGCGCGCAGCAGGTACTCCCAGCGCAGCGTCCGGAACAGGTGGGTGACCGCCAACGTCACGAGGTAGATCCCGATCGTCGACGGCGCCAGCGCGCGCAGCGCTTGCCCGACGGCGTGACGGTCCATGCCGTGCAGGGCGTACACGACGCAAACGCCGCCCACCAGCAGCGACAAAAAGGCTTGAACGAAGAGGCGTCGGGTCATCGAGGGAGCGGCGTCTCGGGCAGCTCGCCCGCGAGCATGCGCCGCGGGTTCTCGTCGAGCATCATCTGCAGCACGCCGTCGCCGAGCTGCTTGCGGATCCAGGCCATCCCCGCCGCGACGGAGCTCTGATCCTCGGGGCGGTGAATGTCGGACGCGGCGGCCGCCGCCAACCCCTCTTGCACCAACTTGCGCGCCGTCTTCATCTCCTGCTTGCCGTGCGCACCGTCGAGCGCGCCCAGATCGACCATGAGCGCCGCGTGCCGCGCGAGGCGCTCGGCGAGCGCGAGATCCCGCTGGACGGGCAGGTACCGCTCGGGGTGCGCCATCACCGGCAGGTAGCCGCCGACCCGCAGCTGGAACAGCTCGTTCTCGATCCCGGCCGGCATCATCTGCGTCCCGACCTCGAACAAAAATGCGGCGCCGCCTCCGTACGACGGCACCGAATGCTCGAGCAACCGCTGGTGCAGGACGGTATCCCAGAAGTTCTCGGCCCCGAGCCCGAGCTCCGCGCCCACCCCGGCCGCCGCGGCGTCGGCTTTCACGGTGGCGAAGGCGGCGGCGATCGCCTCGCGCGCCGGCATGAACATCCCCGATCGCTGGTGCGGCGTGGCGTAGAGGTCGGAGAACCCGAGCGCGGCTATCGCCCGCACCATCTGCAACGACATCTGGCGATCGGTCGCACCGTCGTCGAGGGCGGGAAGATAGTGTGCGTGGAGATCGACGTAGTGGGCCATCGGACCGGCGGTTCCCCCACCGGGTGAGCTTAAGAGGCGGCCACCATAGCGCGCCGCTGCCGACCCGCAAAGAGTCTCGCATCTGCCAAGTGATTTTCGCCCGCCGAGACGCGAGGTTGGTGCCCGTCCAGGTCTCGGCCTCGGGCTCTGGCCGGCGAGGTCGGGAGCGAGGGTGGGGGGCGCGATGGGGGGCCGCGGGGGGGGGGGACGCGGTGGGGAGATCGGGGGGACTCTCGCCGGCAAGCTCGGCCGACGGGAATCGGTTGCATGTGATTTTTCCACCACTTACAATGGATCCTCGTCTGAAACGCGGCTTGCTCGCGGTCGGCGAAGGTTCCAAAGGAGCGGATTTGCGATGAGCGAGAAAGTGGTGCTTCCGAAGTTCGACATCCCGTCGGAGCGCACGCACCCAGCGGTGAACGCCGTGAAGATCGTCGCCGGTTTGCTGGCCGTTTCCCTGCTCCTCCTGGGGGGCGCGACCTGGCGGCGGCACACGGCGCAGCTCGCGGCCGAGCAGCAACGCGATGCCCTCATCGCCGCGCGCGTGGCCGAGGCGAACGCGGTGATCGAGGCGGCCAAGGCGCGGGTCGCCGAGGCGGCTGCCAAGGAAGCGGCTGCGAAGGCGGAGGCGGCGGCCAAGATCGAAGCGGCAAAGGTGGCGGCCAAGGCGAAGGCCGGCGACGCTTCCAAGACCGCGGTCGCGGACGATTCTCATCATCATAGCCACCACCATGGCAAGGCGAGCTCCAAGGGAGCCAAGGGCGCAGTGGCTGCCAAGAGCTCTGGCGACGACAAGAAGGCGGCGCCCAAGTCGACCCGCGACAACGCGGCGATCGACAAGCTTCTGGCGCAGTTCAAATAGGCTTTCAGCGAGGCGCCCGGGGCCGGGCGCGCGTTGTAGCCGGCGACAAATCGTGCTACCAGGAAAGGGCCAATGTCCGATCGACGTGAGAATTCGGTACTATTTTCGCTGAAGGAGCTGCGTCGGATTGAGGACGATCGCGTCCGCGTGGAGCAGGACGAGCTGTCCGCGCGCCGCGAGTCCGAGCGGGCCGCAAAAGAGGCGGCCGAGCGCTCGGCGCGCGAGGCCGAAGAGCGACGGCAGCGCGAAGAGGCCGAGCGTACCCGTCGCGCCGAAGAGGACCACGCGGCGAAGAGCCGTGAGGATCAGATGCGGCTGCAAGAGGCCGAACGCCGGGCGCGCGTCGAGGGAGAGATGCGCATCCACGAGGAGCGCATGCGGCTCGAGGTTCAGGCCAAGGCGCGCAATTCACCCGTCAAGGCGGTGGTGACGGTGGCGTTGGTGATCATCGCGGTCGCGGGCGGTGTCACCTACCGGATGTACACCCAGCACCAGACCGAGCTGGCCGCGCAGCAGGCGGCGCTCGAGGCCGAGCGGGTCGAGGCCAAGAAGCGAGAGGCCGAGCTCGAGTCGCGCTTGGCCGGCATCCAGAAGGACATGAACGACAAGCTCGCCAACGCCAAGAGCGAAGAGGAGCGGTCGCGGATCCGGGCCGACGCCGCGCAGGCACGGGCCGTGGCGCAGTCGCAGCAGGCGCACGCCAAGCCGACGCACGGCGGGTCGAGGTCGGACCCCGCAACGCCGACCAAGATCAAGCCCAACACGACGAAGCGCGACATCAGCAACGACCCGCTCGAAGGGCTGTAAGAGTCGCTCGCGATGTCGATCGGTGCGGATCTCTTCGAGGAGAACCGAAAGCGGCTCCTCGCTCTGCTGACCCGGCTCTCGTTCGAAGAGCGCGAGGTCACGCTGGCATCGGGGGCGAAGAGCAACTTCTACATCGACTGCAAGCAGACGGTGTTGACTGCCGAGGGACACTTCCTGGTCGGCAGCCTGTTCGGGCGGATCCTGGCCACGCAGGCGCCGGAGGTGGAGGCGATCGGCGGCGTCACGATGGGCGCTGATCCGCTCGCTTCCGCGGTGTCGACGCTGAGCTTCATCGCCGGCCGCCCGCTCCCCGCGTTCTACGTGCGCAAGGAAGCGAAGGGGCACGGCACTGCCGCCTGGATCGAGGGGACGAAGTCGCTGCGGCCGGGGATGCCGGTGGCGATTCTCGAGGATGTCGTCACCACCGGTGGCTCGGCGCTCAAGGCGATCGCCCGCGTGCGCGAGCACGGGCTCAAGGTGGCGATCATTGTCGGCTTGGTGGATCGGGAGGAGGGGGGCCGTGAGACGCTGGAAAAAGAGGCGCCCCTGGTGACGCTCTTCCGCCGGCAAGACTTCCTGCGATGACTTCGGGGGGGCGTCGGGGGCTTGCCTGGCTGACCCTGGTCGCCGCGGCGTGGGGTGGCTGCGCCGTCCAGAAGCAGGTCGCCGTCGACTTCTCGGAGACGCCGCGCGACTACCTTGCGGGCGACTACCAGAGCGTGTATCAGCGCTGGACCCGGCACGATTACGCCTCGCTCGACAGAGTCGACAAGTCGCTGGAGGTCTGGGCGACCTTCAAGAGCTGGGACTTTCGCGAGGCCTTCATCGAGAACTACGCGGCGATTTACAGCCTCTCGGACGCCAAGCGGGCCGAGCTGCGCCAGGGCCAGCGCGACCTCTACCACGTCGCCTACGAGTTCCACGTCACCGCCCAGAGCGCCAATTGGGACTGGAACGATCTGGAGAAGGCCAACACCCCTTGGGTGGTCACCCTGGTGGACGCGCTCGGGCACGAGCTACCGTCGGAGCGGGTGCAGATCCAGAAGCTCCCGGACGCTTTCGAGCGCGAGTTCTTCCCCGCCAAGACGCCATTTTCCAAGACCTACAAGGTCCGCTTCATCATGCCGGCCCCGGGGGGCGACTTCGCCGGGGTGAGGTCGGGATCGCTGACGTTGCGGTTCGCCAGCCCGATCGGGCGCATCGATCTGGTCTGGAAGAGCTGACGCTCTTCCCCGAGGCCCGCGACTACTTCTTGCGCGGACGACCGGGGAGGCCGGCGACCGGCTCGAGATCGTCGAACGTCTCGAGCGCCTCGCGCTTGTAGAGATCCGCTTCGCGCGCGAAGAAGTCGGCCTCGATCGCATCGAACTCGTCGGGGGCGAGGCTCTGGTTGTCACCGGAGATCCGGCGCGGGCGCGGCGTCCGTTCGGAGCTTCGTTCAGAAGTCCGCTCGGAAGTCCGCTCGGAAGTCCGTTCGCCTTTGGGCGGCGGCGCGTCCTCGACCGGAGCGTGCCGGCCGCTGCTGCCGCGCGCCCGAACCGGCGCCGGCGTTCGCTCGGAAATCCCTTCCGACGGGGGCGGCGCGTCCTCGACGGGGGCGTTCCGGCCACTCCTGCTCCGAGCGCGGATGGGCGGCGGCGTCTTTGAGACCGGGAACGAGGAGGGATCGGAGAGGACCAGCGGCTCGCCGAGCGGCACGCCAGCGGCGTCGAGCTGCACCTGGACCGTCGGCGCCACCGCCAGCAGGCTGGCCGCGGCGGCCGCCGGCGTCGGTTTCCGCCTGGGCGCAGAGATCTCGCCCGCGGCGCTCCCCCCCTTCTTGGTGATGAGCGGAATTGGCACGGGCGCCGGCGTCACCGGATCGAGCGGACGCAGCTTCCGATTGGTGGTCCGGCGATCGCCGACCACGCCGCGCTGATCGGGGACCATCGCCCACTGCTCCAGCATCGACTTGGCAGCGCCGTTCTTGCTCGGGTGGAGCGCGCCGCTCGGCTGCGGCTCCTTGCGGTCGTGCCCGGGCTCGTCGGGGCGGATCACCAGTGCGCCGCCGTCGCGCAGGCGCCTGATCATCCGGACGGTGTCGAAAATGCGGAAGGGGCTCGCCTCGATGACGTCGGCGAGGACGCGGCGTCCGTCGAACAGGCGGAGCAGCGGCGTCACCTGGCTCGGCTGCAGGCCCCGCAACTCCGCCACCGGCTCGGGCGCCGGCACATAGAGGGTGCGCGGCGCGCCGAGATCGCGGGCCGCGTGCGCAAAGTCGCGCAGGAAGCGCTCGCACTCGTCGAGGATCTCCTGCGCCGAAAGGTGGAGCTGGCTGCGCTTGGGGATGGCGCGGCTGGAGAGAGAGAGCGCCGCCTCCTCCCAGAGCAAGAGATGATGCAGCGCCGGGAGCCCCTGCATCGCCCCGACGCTGGCAGAGACGACCGTCCCCTCGTGGATCCGCAGCTCGGCGCGGCGGTTGCCGCGGGTGAGGGTCAGGATCCCCGAGCGCTCCGACGACGCCATCGCGCGCAGCAGATAGAAGAGGCCGTAGTGCTCCGAGAGTCGGGTCTGCAGGTCCTCACCCGACGTCACCGTCGCCCCATTTTCACCGTCGCCTGCCCGACTCGCCTTGCTGCCGAGCGCGCTCAGCTTTCCCACGCCGATCACGTCGCGCAGGAAGGTCGGTAAAGCCAGGAAGTCGGCGGCCCCGGCCCGGAGCGCGTCCGACTTGAGCGCATGGGGACCGAGCACGACGATGGGAAGCTCCTTGGCGGCGGCGCGCATGGCGGCGACCACGGCCAGCGACGACGGCTCGGGGTCCCGCAACGAGACGACCGCCACCTGCGCCGACGTCGTGCGAGCCATCTGCTCGGCGCGAAGAAGGTCGGAGGTCCCGGTGACCTTGCACCCCTCCCGCTCGAACCCGAACGTCAAAGTCTCGAGGCTACGGACGTCGGCGTCGACGACGAAAAGGCTGGACGGCTGAATCATGGAAATTGGACGGTGCGCTGCAGGCGAGTATACGGCGGGAAGTAGAACTCCCAAAATCACGAACCCGATTGGAAGCTAAGTCATCGAATAAGTGCCCGTGATGCGTGTCAGGCGTCAATTTTATCCGGTGCTGACCGGCGGGACGAGACCTTTCAGGGGTCGACCGGAATGGGAATTGACGGAAGAGGGGGTGGTGGCTAGCCTTCGCCCCTTCTTCGCGGCCTTCGCCGCTTCGCCGCCCTCGCCTCCTTCGCCTCCTTCGCCTCCTTCGCCGCCCTCGCCTCCTTCGCCGCCTAGGGCGGCTCCCCGCCCGTAACATCTGGAGCCGCCAAGCTCATGTCCAGTCTCCCGCCCCAAACGACCGGCCCCCGGCCGGCCGACAGCCCCCTGTCCATCGACGATCTCGTCGCCTATTTTCGCTCCGGGGCCAAGGACCGCACGCGGTTCAAGATCGGCATCGAGCAGGAAAAGATCGCCGTTCGGGACGACGGCCGCCCGGTCCAGTACGAAGGGCCGCGCGGGCTGGCTGAGCTGCTGGCGGTCCTGGAGTCGCGGGGCTTCGCGGCCACCCGCGAGGATGGCCACGTCATCGCCCTCGCGCGGGGCGGCGACCGGATCACGATGGAGCCCGGCGGACAGCTCGAGCTGTCCGGGGGGGCGCTCTCCGCGGCCGCGGACTGCGCAGCGGCGCTGGATGCACACGTCCGCGAGGTCGCGGAGGCGGCCCGCCCGCTCGGCATCCGCTTCATCGGCACCGGCGTGCGCCCGTTCGGCGCGCTCGACGACATCGACTGGCTGCCCAAGCGTCGCTACGTGGTGATGCGCGACTATTTCCCCCGCTATGGGCGGCAGAGCCGGCTCGCACCCCAGATGATGAAGCTGACCGCCACCGTTCAGGCGAACTTCGATTTCGCCAGCGAGGCCGACGCGGCGGAGAAGATCCGGACCGCCTACGGGGTCACCTCGATCGTGACCGCGCTCTTCGCCGCCTCGCCGATCGCCTTTGGGCGTCCGACCGGGCTCAAGAGCTATCGCGCCGCCATCTGGTTGGAGACCGACGCCGATCGCTGCGGCCTGCTGCCGTTCGTCTTCAAACCCGACTTTCGTTTTCGCGACTACGTCGAATGGGCGCTCGACGTGCCGATGTTCTTCGTCGTGCGCGACGGTGTCTACCGGCCGGCCGCGAAGATGACCTTCCGGCGTTTCTTGGCCGAAGGCTGGGAGGGGCAGCGCGCGACGATCGCCGACTGGGAGGTTCACCTCTCGACGCTCTTTCCCGAGGTGCGCCTCAAGCGCTACGTCGAGGTCCGTGGCGCCGACGCCGGTCCCATGCCGATGGCGCGCGGCCTGGGCGCGCTCTGGCGCGGCATCCTGGAGGATGCGGAAGCGCGCAGGGCGGCCTACGCCCTGGTCGCCGATCACACCTTCGAGGAACGGGAGGCGTTGCGGCGCGAGGTGCCGGGCGCCGGCCTCACGGCGCGGTTCGGCCGCCGATCGCTCCGCGACCTCGCGGTGGAGCTCTGCCGGATCGCCGCGGACGGCCTGTCGCGGCTGCCGGGCGGCGTGGGCGACCGCGCGTTGCTGGCGCCGGTGGCGGCCTACGCAGAGGCTGGCCGCTCGCCGGCCGACGACATGCTCCAGGATTTCGAGGCCGCCCGCGGCGACCCGGCGACCCTGGTGCGGCGCTGGGAGCTGCGGGCCTGACCCTCGTTATCCCGTTACTCGTTCCCACGTTCCCCCTCCCGTCGTCCTTTGCAGCACGCGCTCACCCGCCGCCCTTTGCAGCGCGCGCTCCCGCACGACGCGTGGTTCACCCGCGCTGCAAGCGGTGAACCTGCGTCCGAGAACCGAAGAACGGAGCTGGGGAGGGCGGAGCTGCTAGATGGAGGCGGCGGTGCTCTCGGAGCCGGTGACCGGTGAGGTCGGTGCTCCGGTGCGCAGGTACCGGGAGGCCATCTCGAACTCGAAGAACGAGAACATGTGGGTCTCGAGCACCTTCTGCCACAGCTGGTGCGCGTCGTCGGACTTCCCCTCCTCGAGGCGGTGCATGGCCTCGTAGAAGTAGATCTCGGCGCGCTTCCCCGGCGTGTCGGCCGCCGCCAGCGCCTGCTCGTAGGAGATCTTGCCGACGGCGTAGCGACCGAGCAGGCGGGACCAGGCGGCGCCTCGGTGCGGACGCAGCTCGCCGTGGCGTTGGTCGAGCGTGCGCAGGTAGGCCTCGGCCTTGGGATCGCCAATCTTGTTCGTGCGGCGGGTCAGATCGAGCACCCAGAGCGAGGTGTAGACCTTCACGTACTCCGAGACGGCGCGGCCGGGGCGGGCGAGGGCGCGGTGGTAGACGCTGAGCGCGGCGTCGGTCTCTCCCGCCTGAACGAGAAAAGCGACGATGTCGATGTACGACTGATCGCGATCGTCGTCGGCCTCGATGGCGTCGTCGAACCGCTGTAGCGCTTCGCCCCGGCGTCCCAGGAAGTAGAGCAGCTTGCCGACCTCGACGGTCGCTTCCGCCGCCTCGGCGACGTTCTTGCGGCGCAGGTGCTCGATCATCAGCCGTTCCCAGCCGATGAGCGAGCCGCGCCAGGCGGCGGAGGCCGCGTCGCGATCGCCGGAGGCGTCGAAGGTGTCGCCGAGCAATCGATCGAGTCGCGCGCGCCCCTCGACGGAGCCGATGGTGTCCTGCGACGCTCCCTTGGCCCGCAGGGCGTCGAGCCCTTCGCGAACGATCCGGGTGGCGCTGGCCGGATCGCCGCGCTTGAGCGCCAGGTTGGCGAGCTCGACCGTCACCTCGGCGGTCGGTTCGCCTTCGTCGCGCGCGCGAATGAAGAGCGGCTCGGCGCGATCGATGAGGCCGGCGTTGACGTAGCTGCGCGCCAGCTCGAAGTCGATGTCCGCGTCGCGCACCTTGAGCTCGGTGCTGGCGAAGCGGCGCTTGGCCTCCTCGAACCGTCGCTTGAGATCGTCGGCCTCCGCGTAGGCGGGCGTGTCGCGCTCCGGATCGAGGCGCAGCCGCAGGCGGACGAAGTAGAGCTCGATCAGCTCCGCGGAGATCTTCCCTTCCATCTCTCGCGCGGCCGGGTTGGCCTCGAGCACCGCCTCCGCCTCTTCCAGGCGCCGGATGGCCAGGAAGTAAGACGAAAGCAGGCGGGCCACGTGGCCCGAGAGGATCAGCAGATTGGGATCGGCGGGGTGCGCGGCGATCCCCGCCTCGAGCACGCGGAACGCCACCACCGGATCGGGCGCGTCGCTGGCGGTCCCGCCCAGAAAATCGACCCGCGGCAAGAACCGGCGCGCGAGCGCCAGATAGTCGGCCGCCCCCGCGTCGCGCTTGGCCGCCGCAACCAAGAGGGCGCGCAGATCGGGATCGTCGCCGTCGTCGCCCGCCATCGCGGCGGTCCGCGTGGCGGCGTCGGCGATGCGTCCGGCGCGCAGGTAGGCGCCAGCCATGCTGGTGACGGCGCGCTGCATCTCGTCGCCGTGCGCGAGCAGGAGCTCACCGAGCGCGCGGCGCGCCGAGTCGCCCGACGGAGGATGGTGAAGCGCCGAGGCGAATCGCTTCTGCCGCGCGACGTAGAGCTCGTCCAGGTGGGAGACGACCACGGGGGCGGGCCAATCGCCGAGCGCGCTCTCCAGGGCGTCGATGGCGCTGCTCCCCTTGTGCATGCCACCCCCTTCGTCGAAGGCGCTCTCCTCGTCGCTCCAGTGAACGACCTCCCCCAGTCGGTCCTGCCAGGCGCGCTCGGTCGGCGCCAACGTCGCCAGCGCCGCCAGCGCCAGCACCGCCTGCTGGTCGCCGCCGCGCGGAGAGAACAGCGCCAGCGTCAGCTCCGCCGCCGGCCGCAACAGGCGCGCCTCGTCGGCCGTCACCCGCGCCGGCGTCGACCACAGCTCGGACGGATCGAACAATCCCAGCGCGTCGCGGAACGAGGAGAAGACGGTGTCGTAGACATCGTCGCTCTCGAGGTCGCGCGTCTCGCGCCGGACATCGTCGGCCTTGAGGACCACGATCGGGTCGAGCAGGTAGTGCAGCAGCTTGGCCCGCAGCGCGAGCCGCTCTGGTGCGTCGAGCGGGAGCGCCTGGAAGACCAGCCGCGCTTCCAGGAAGTCGTCTTCGTAGGCGATGGCGCCGATGCGGGACGCCTCGCCGGCGAGCGCCCGCCCCGGGCCGACCGGCGCTGGACCGGAGCGGTGAGCGCAGCCCGCCGCTCCTCCCACTCCCACTGCCATAACCAAGGCCAGAGCCCCGGCTACGGCCGAGGGTGCACGTCGGGACATTGGCTGTAGTTTAATGCGCCGCTTCGCCGGTGGTACGCTTTTCGTGTGTGGCAGCCACGACGCCCCGGGGAGGGGCCGCTCGTCCTCGGGCACCGCGGGGCGAGCGCGCAGGAGACGGAGAACACGGCTGCCGCATTTCGGCGCGCCCGCACCGACGGTGCCGACGGCGTGGAGCTGGACGTGCTCCTCTGCGCCACCGGCGAGGTGATGGTGTTTCACGACGACGATCTGGCGCGGCTCGGGGGTCGACCGGAGCGCATCGCCGATCTGCCGTACCGCGCGCTGCGCGAGGTGCGGCTCCCGCGCGACACGACCATCCCCACGCTGGAGGAGGCGCTGGAAGCTTGCGGCCCCGACCTGCTGGTCAACGTCGAGCTCAAGGCGAATCAGCTCGGCTTCGGCCCGACCGCCGCGCTGGTGGAGGCGGTGGCCGGCGTGATCGAGCGGACTGACAGCGCCCGCCGCGTGCTGGTGTCGTCGTTCAATCCGTGGGCGGTCCGCCTCTGGACGCGGCGGGCGCCCGCCGTCCGCGCCGCGCTGCTGTTCGAGCGGCAGTCGATGTGGCCCTTGCGGCGCGCCTGGCTGGCCCCCTGGCTGCGGCCGTTCGCGCTGCATCCCGAGCTCACCCTCTGCAGCGCCTCCCGGGTGGCCGCCTGGCACCGGCGCGGGTACATGGTGAACGTCTGGACCGTCGACGATCCGGCGGCCCTGGCGGCCTGCCGCCGAATGGGCGTCGACGGCGTGATTACGAATGACCCCGCTCGGGCGCGGGCGGCTCTGGCTTCCGTTTGAGGATGGCGTGGGTGGCGGTCGCGACGGCCAGCACCATTCCGTTGTCGTCGGTCGCCTCGGCTTCGACCACGGCCAGGCGCTTGCCGCACTTGCGGACCTCGGCGCGGGCGGTCACCTTCCCGGCGCGGATCGGCTCCAGGAACTGGACGCTCATCTGAGCGGCGGAGTTGAACGCGCCGTCCTGCGCGACGAGCCCGGCGACCGCGTGTCCCATGGCCGTGTCGAGCAGCGCCATCACCACACCGCCGTGCAGGACGCCGTTCGGGTTGAAGTGCTCGCGCTTGACGTCGTACTCCCAGGTCGCCGTCCCCGGCGCCGACGCGCGCGGCACGAACCCGAGCGGCCCCACCGGCAGGCCCGAGCCGGACGGGGTGGTCACGCCGGCACCATCGCGCCGACGAGGAACAGCCCGGCGTAGATCTTGGGATCGATCGCCAGGCCGAGGGCGGCGCGCGCCGCCAGAAAGGCGCGCAGCCCCGGCAACGGCACCTCGTGGACGACGATCGATTCGGTCGCGTCGCCGCCCCCCGAGCCGACCCGCGTCAGGTGGCGCGCGTGAAAGAACGACACCATCTCGTCGCTCACGCCGACGGCCACCGGCCCCACGGCGAGCGGCACCATCTCACGCGCGGCGAATCCGGTCTCCTCGGAGAGCTCGCGCGACGCGGCCACGACCAGGGTCTCGTCGGCGTCGAGGTCGCCCACCAGGCCGGCCGGCAGCTCGATCACCCGGTTGCGCACCGCGGGGCGCCACTGCTCGACCAGCAGCAGCTTGCCGTCACCCAGCTTGCCGTCACCCAGCTTGCCGCTATCAGTGATCGCCACGATGACCACGACGCCGGTGATCTGGGGGCGGGTGACGTACTCCCACCCGCCGTCGTCGACCAGCGTGAGATACCGGCCCTCCCCGAGCACGCGTCTGATCGGGGTGTTCGCCGCCGGCTTGGTCCCTTCGCCCACGGGCGGCAGCGTAACACCGATCGGCAGCGCCTCCAGCGGCATCAATAGCTGCGATCAATAGCTGGCGTAGGGGACGACGTCGATGGCGCTCTCCTCGATCTTGGCGTCGAGGAGGAGCTTCTTCATCGTCGGGGCGGTGGCCACCATCGTGATGGCCAGATCGCGCGCGTGGATGTGGCGCTTGATCGCCTCGTTGACCTCGGCGGGGGAGACCGCCGCCACGCGCGCGGCGAAGGTGTCGACGAAGTCGGCCGGGAGCCCGGCGATCTCGGCCGAGAGGCGCGCGGCGAGGCGCTGTTCCGGGACGTCCATGTCGGCGGCGTGCGATCCGACCAGGAAGCGCTGAAAGAACGCCACCTCGGTCGGCGTGAGCCCCTTGTCCATGAAGGCCAGGTAGAGCTTGAGCACCAGCTTGAGCGTGGCGACGGTCTTGTCGGTCCCCGAAAAGACCCAGCCGGTGGTGGCGCTGGCGCCGCGCCGCTCGTCCAGGATCAGATAGGCACCGTAGGCGAGGCCGCGCTTGCGACGGACCTCGTCCATCAACGTCGAGCTCATGGCGCGCCCGCCGAAGGCGGCGACGGCGATCTGGAGCGGGAGGTAGTCGCGGTCGGCGGCGCGCAGGGTGGGGTGCCCGAACATCAGCTGGGTCTGCTGCCGATCCGGCTTGTCGACCAGCTGGATGCGCCAGCCCTTGAGCGAGACGGGCGCGCGCATCTCGAGCGCGTTCGGTGGCGGCGCGGGGGCCGCCGACAGACCGTGGAAGGTGCGCGCGAGCGTGGCCGAAAGGGCGTCGGGATCGACGTCGCCGGTGAAGGCGAAGATCAGGTTTCGCCCGCCGAAGTGCCGGCGGAAGTGCGCCGCCGTTTCAGCGGCGGTGGCGGCGTCGAGCGACGCCTGCAACCCGTCGACGGGATGGCCGTAGGGGTGGTCGCCGTAGACGTTGCGCATGAAGAAGCGCGCACAGAGCAGGCGATCGTCGTTGCGGGCCTCGTCGATCTGCCCCTCGGCCTCCTGGCGCGTTTTGGCGAGCTCGGCCGGCGCGAAGGTCGGGCGGATCAAGATATCGGCCAGGATCGCCAGGTAGCCGTCGAGGTTGCGGGCCAGAACCTCGCCCTCGAACCGGGTGGCGTCCTGCTCGGTGTGCACCTCCAGCGTACCGCCGAGGGCGTCGAGCGCCTCGTCGAGCTGGGCGCGCGAGCGGCCGCCGGCGCCGTGGCGGGCCCACTCGGCGGCCAGGTTGGTGAGCCCCTCGCGGTGGCGCGGATCGGCCGCCGAGCCAGATCGCGAGGCGACGATGACGTGCACGAGCGGGACGCTGTGATCGTCCTCGACGATGAGCAGCGAGCCGGCCGGCCCCGGCCGGCGGAGGGCGCCGGGGGACGTCGAGGGGGGCGCTGGCGCCACCCCGACCATGAGCGCCGCGGACACCAGGGCCCCCACGCCGCTCACGGCGCCGCCTTTTCGCCCGGCGCGGCCGGCCCGCCCGACGGCCGCGCGATCACCACCGAGCGGGCGCCGGTCGCCAGGTAGCCGGCGGCCGCCCGCTGCACGTCGGCTGCGGTCACACGCGCGTACTCGGCGCCGCGGGCGAGCAGCGCGCGAAAGTCGCCCGCTGCGATCTCGAACGCCCCCACCGTCTCCGCCCGCCCGTGGCTCGACCCGAGCTGCTGCCAGAACTGACTCTCCATCCGCGCCGACGCCTTGCCGAGCTCGGCCGCGCCCACCGGGTGCGCGGCCAGCTCGGCCGCCGCCGCGACGACCAGGCGTTCGGCCTCCTCGGCGGTGTGTCCTTTGAGCATCTGGATCCAGATGGCGTAGAGGCCGGGATCGCGCGTCGGCGCGATGTCACCGTGGACCGAGGAGGCCCACTGCCGATCGACCACCAGCGCGCGGTTGAGCCGCGACGACGGGCCACCGGCGAGCAGCTCGTTCAACACTTCGTAGGCGGCGCGGTCGGAGGCGCCCAGCGCCGGCGCCGGAAAGCCGATCACCAGGCGATCGGCCGGGACCGGTCGGGTGAGCACCGTTCGCACCTCGCCGGCCGGCGCGCGCTCCGGACGCAGGTCGTCCCGGGGAAGCTTCTTCGATGGCGGGATCGCGCCGTAGGCGCCGGCTACCGCCACCAGCGTCGCCGCCTCGTCGATCTTGCCGGCGATCACCAGCACCGCGTTGTTGGGCGCGTAGAACTTCTTGTAGAAGGCGGACGCCCGCTCCTGGGTGATCGCCTTGATGTCCTTCATCGAACCGATCACCGGCCAGCGGTAGGGGTGGGTCTTGAACGCCTGCCCGTACATCACCTCGTCGAGGATCCCGTCGACGGAGTCTTCGACCGAGGAGAGGCGCTCCTCGGCCACCACGTCGCGCTCGGTCTCCACCTGCTTCTTGCGCAGATCGAGGTTGATCATCCGATCGGCCTCCAGCGCGATCGCCACGTTCATCTCCGTCGGCGGGATGTCGTCGACGTAGGCGGTGAAGTCGTAATAGGTCATCGCGTTGGTGCTGCCGCCGACGGCGTCCATCTTGTTGTCGAAGGCGTTGGCGGCGGCGTTCTTGGTCTGCGTGAACATCAGGTGCTCGAACAGGTGGGCGAGGCCGGTCTCGCCCGCGGCCGCGTCCTCGTTGCGGGAGCCGACCCGAAACCAGGTCGTGTAGCTCACCGACGTCGCGCGCGGGTCAGGCAGCAGCACCACCTCGAGCCCGTTGCCGAGCCGCCACTTGCTCACCGTCAGCGTCCCCATCGGCGCGCGCGCGATCTCCGTCGGGGGCGGCGCGGCGCCGGTGTCGGACGGGCCGCCTCCCGGCGCTGCCGCCGAGCCGCGGCGGGCCGAGGTCGCGGCGCAGCCGAGCAGCGCCAGCGCGGAGATCGCCGCCGTGGAGCCTGGGCTCATCATGTGGACTGGGGAGATTTCAAAGCCGAACAGTGAAGGTGAGACCGAAGTCTTGCACGAAGCTGGTGTAAGTCCCGTCGGCGGTCGGTCGGGCGGTGCCGTTCGCGCGCTTTTGGCAGCTCTGGTTGTCGAGGTCGCCGTTGGCGCTTGCACAGGCGCTGGCGGCGGTCGGATCGAAGATCGAGTTGGTGACGGTCACGCTCGGCATGATGGTAAGACCGTAGCCGGCGCCGAGCCAGAATCTGCGGCTGAGGCGCAACTCGGCCAGGAGCACGGGCTCGATCTGAAATCCGTCGACGGCCGATGCGTTGACCGCGTTGCTGTCGACGGCACCGTTGGCGATCCGCAGCTCGCCGCCGACGCGCAGCCGCTCGCGCCACCAGTAGGCGATCCGCGTGCGGGTGTCGACCTCGTCGTGAAACCCGCGGTAAAGCACGATGTGCTCGGGGAGCCCCTCGGCCTCCAGCGTCGGCCCGACCAGACGGATGTCGATCCTGTCGTGCAGGTGGGTCCAGATCCAGCGCGCCATCACGTTCAGCTCCAGCCCGGGGCGGAGGTGCCAGGTGACGCCGCCGATGAAGACGTCGGGCAGCCGGTAGCTGATGTCGCCGAAGACGCAGCGGCTCGATTGTCCGCCCGCGCAGGTCGCCGGGCCGCCGCCTTGACGGGGCGGCAGGTTCACCGTCGTCTGGTCGCCCGCCACCTCGACCCCGGCCACCTGACTGCCGAGCGGACGGCTCTGGTACGAAAGCCCGAGCTCCAGGTTCTTGTGACGGTAATAGAGGCCGCCGCCCAGGGTGACCGAGAACTTGGCGTCGCCGATCCCCTGGCCCGAATTGATGTTGTATCGGGCAGCCGACGCCGGATTCTCCGCGCAGTTCGACGGTGAGGTCGGGCCGCAGTCGCCCAGATCGTCGGCGAAGCTGAGGCTGCCGGTCGAGAACAGAAACCCGGACGACAGGCCGATCCGCAGGTCGCTGCCGATGCGGATCGCCAGCGCCGGCACCAGCGCCAGATTGCGCAGATCCAAGCTCAGCACCTGGTAGCGGGTCGGTTCGTTGCCCGCGGCGGAGGTCGGAAAATGAATCTGTTCGAGGTACGGCATGTACGTCGCGAAGGCGAGCGTGAACCGATCGCTGCCGTAGCCGAGCGCGACATAGGCACCCGGGCCGGGCGGCCACTGAAACGGCTGCCGGAAATCGGTCGCCGTCGCCGAGCCGGTCGGCATCGATCCGCCGGGCGCACCGGTCGTCGGATCGATCGACGCGCGCGACACGCCCACCGACGACCAGCGCGCCGTCCCCGCCACCATCAGCTGAAATCCCCGCATGAGGCCGAGCGCCGCCGGGTTCCAGTAAATGGCGCCGAGGTCGCCCGACGTCGGTCCGCTGAACGACATTCCGGCCACGAACGGATCGTCGATCGGCGACGCCGCGGCCCCGCCGGCGAGCAGGAACAGGGACAGAGCCGCCGCCCCCGCGAGCGTCCGCGCGCCCCGACGCCCACGGCGCTCACCGAAACACATGAGGTGACGCGACGTTATCCGAAGGTCCCGGGCGCGGCAATGCTCGGCAATGCCTTGACGCTCCGATACTGCCGTAGTTACATCCGCCCTATGGCCCGTACGCCGACGTGGCTGGGTCTCGGCACCCGCCGACTGATATGGGCGCTGGCGGCGCTGGGGCTGGCCTGTTCGAGCCGCGTCTCGTCGGAGAACATCGCGCTCTGGAAGACGACCGAGAAGGGGCCCGAGCGGCTGCACGACGCGCTCGCCGACCACGCCGTCGCGCCGAAGCTGCGCGCCGAGGCGGCGGTCGCTCTGGTCGATCTGGGGCGCTCGGGCGAGGTCGACACGATCCTCGCCGCGGCGTCGGCCGACGATCGCGCCGAGATCAGCAAGTCGCTCGAGCCGGCCTACGAGGTGGCGATGAAGGACCCGGCGCCGGAGAAGGCGCTCGCCTACCGGGACGCGCTGTTCTCCTTGCGTCAGGTGGCGCCGCCCGACGATCAGAAGCGGATCGACGCCGCGCTGCTGCCGGTGCTGGAGGCCGGCATCGAGTCGGGCAAGCCGCGCCAGGGGGAGCATTCCTTCGACAAGATGCTGACCGCCATCGGTCCCGATTCGACGGCGATGCTGGTGCGGGTGCTGGCCATGCCCGACGTGCCCTATTTGCAGGCGGCAGAGCTGCTCTCCAAGCTGGGCGACGAGTCGGCCCGCGATCTCGGCGCCGCGGCGCTCATCGCCCGGGCCCCGAAGATCAAGGCCAAGGAGAAGGAACACCCGGACGTCTTCTACAAGGCGCTCGGATCGCTCGGCGGCGCGCCGGCGGTCAAATATCTCGAAGGGGAGGCGACCGGCGGAAAGCAGGAGGAGGCGCTGCGGGCCACCCGCGCGCTCGGCGAGCGGCGCGACCCGACGGTGCTGCCGTTCGCGCTCAAGGTCGCCGCCGATCCCAAGGCCGACAAGGCGGTCCGCGACGAGATGTTCGGCGTCGTCGAGGGGATCGGGGGGCTGGAGGCCGAAAAGGGGCTGCTTTCAGTCATCTCGTCCGACAAGGAGGAGATCGTCCGCTACCGCGCCTTCGAGTCGGTGCTGGCGGCGCGCAAGGCTGACGGGATCGTCCCGGCGCTGGAGGCGTTCCCGGCCAGCGCCAGCTACAAGAAGGTCGACGTCGACGATCTGTTGGTCAAGCTGATCGAGAAGATCGGCCAGCCGGCGCGTCCCGCGCTGGTGCAGGCGCTCGGCTCCCGGATGCCGCTGGCGCGCATGACCGCGGTGATGGCGCTGGCGCAGATCGGGCATGCGCCCGAGGCGCCGGCGCTGGAGAAGCTGGCGTCGGACAGCGCGCCGGTGAAGGGCTTCCCGGCGGGCGACACGATAGGCAAGGAGTCCGCGGAAGCCGCGGAGATCGTGAAGAAGAAACCCTGATGGCGCTCCCTGGACGCAAGAGCCTGCGGCAGTTTCAGTGCAACGACACCCTCTGGGTCACCTTCCGGCGGATGGCGGAGGACCAGGAGAAGGAGGTCGACGAGATCATCTCGGACGCGCTCGAGGCCTACGCGCAGCTCTCCGGCTATCAGACCGGCATCAACGCGCTCGAGGCGGAGAGCCAGCTGACGCCGCCGCCGCGCCAGCACCAGAGCCAGCGTCCCGCCGCGCCTGCGGCGGCAGCGCCGGCGCTGCCCCCACCGCCGCCCCCGCCCGCCTCGCCCACCCGCTCGCGGTTTGCCCGGATGCCGCAGCCGGGTGGCGTCTCCATGTTCGACGGCACGTCGACCCCGCCGCCACACCCGCACGGCGGTGCCGCGCCGGTCGGGCTCGACGGGACGCCGGCGGCTCAGCCTCAGGTTCCGGTCTACCTGGTGTTCGACAATCAAAAATACCGGATCGACAAAGACCAGTTCATCATTGGCCGGGGGACCAAGTCGTCCGATCTGCCGATCAAGGACGGGAACATCTCGCGCAAACATGCGGCGGTCATCCGACGGAATGGAACGTATTTCATCAAGGACCTCGGATCGACCAACGGGATCGATTTCAAAGGCATGCGCATCGACAACAAGCGCATCGAAGAGGGGGACATCTTCCACCTCTGCGACTACGAGCTTCGCTTCACCTTCAAGCGCTGAGGCGCTGGAGGCCCCGGTCGCCTCCTTGCCGGGGGCGGGGCCGGTGACGGCGGGGCGGCTGGCGGCCCGGGGCGTGTTGTCGGTGCGCGATCTGTTGATGCGCCTGCCGCGCGGGTACGACGACCTCCGGCGGCCGACGCCGCTCGGTGCGCTGGCGGGCGTCCCCGAGGGCGCTGTCGTGCTGGTGTGCGGGACGGTCAAGCGGCTGCACGTGTTTCCCCGCCGGCTCCTCGATGTCTTCGTCGAAGAGGACGGCGCCGCCCTGCGCGCGCGCTGGTTTCGCGTCCCGGGCGCGATGGCCAAGTCATTCCCCAAGGGGGCGGCGATCGCGCTGGCGGGCGCGGTGCGGACGGCGGCGGACGGGACGCGCGAGATGATCCAACCCTCTGTCGTCACCGCGGCCCTGGCGGCGCGGGGCGGCCATGGGCTCGGTGTGCGCCCGCGCTACGGCGTCGTCCAGGGGGTCAAAGGGCGCACGCTCGAGAAGATGCGGAGCGCGGCGCTGGCCCGGCTCGGCGACGGGGCGGCCGACCTCTTGCCCGCGGCGACGCGCGCGCGGCTCGAGCTCCCGACGCTGGCGGAGGCGCTCGGGCGCATCCACGCGCCCCCGGACGGCGATGCCCTCCGGCCCGAGAGGCTCGCGCCGGTGCGGCGGCGGCTCGCCTTCGAGAGCGCGTTCGTGGCCCAGCTGGCGTTTCTCCTGCGGCGCGCGGGGGAGAGCGGGGGCGCGTTCGCCGTTCCGGCCGCGGCGGCCAGGGAGGCGCGGGCGCGGCTCGCGGCGGCGCTCCCGTTCGCGCTGACCGCCACCCAGACGCGGGCGCTCGACGAGATCGCCGCCGATCTCGGGCGCCTGCGGCCGATGCGGCGCCTCCTGGTCGGCGACGTGGGGAGCGGAAAGACCGCGGTGGCGTTCGGCGCGGCGGCGTTGGTCGCGGCGGCGGGCCGGCAGACGATGATGATGGTTCCCACCGAGGTGCTGGCCGAGCAGCAGGCGCGCGCGCTGGTGCCGCTCGCCGAGCGCTGTGGGCTCCGGCTGGCGGCGCTGACCGGCGCCACGCCGGCCGCCGTGCGCGCGCAGATCCTGCGCGACGGGGCCGAGGGGCGGGTGCAGCTGCTGATCGGCACGCAGGCGCTGCTGGGCCTCCGGGGCGAGCTGCCCCGGCTCGGGCTGGTGATCGTCGACGAGCAGCACCGGTTCGGCGTCGCTCAACGTGGAGCCCTGGGCCGGTCGCCGAGCGCCGGCGCGGCGCCGCACCTCTTGTCGATGTCGGCCACGCCGATTCCGCGCAGCCTGGCGCTGGCGCTGCACGGCGATCTCGACGCTTCCTTTCTCACCGAGCGGCCGAGCGGGCGGCGCCCGGCGACGGCCGTCGTCTGCGACGGACCGCCGGCGCGCGAGGCCGCTTACGCGCGGCTCCGCGACGCCCTCGCCGACGGGGCGCAGGCGTTCGTCGTCTGTCCCGTTCGGGAAGAGGCGCGGCGGCCCGGCGCGGTGACGGCGATCGCCGAGCACGCCCGGCTCTGCCGCAAGCTGGCGCCGGCGCGGGTCGGCCTCTTGCACGGCGCTCTCGCCCCGGCGGAGAAGGAGGCGGCCTTGCGCGCCTTCGCCGACGGACGGACCGACGTGCTGGTGGCGACCACCGTCGTCGAGCTCGGCATCGACGTCCCGAACGCGACGGTGATGATCGTCGAGGAGGCGGACCGCCTGGGGCTGGCGCAGCTGCACCAGCTTCGCGGCCGGGTGGGGCGCGGCGCGCGGCCGGGGATCTGCTTCCTCATCGCCAGCGCTGGGCTGCCGCCCGAGGGGGCGGGGAGGAGCCGGCTCGCGCTCGTCGCCAGGATCGACGACGGTTTCCAGCTGGCCGAGGCCGATCTGGCTCAGCGGGGATTCGGCGATCTCTGGGGGACTGCGCAAGCGGGGGAGGGGGAGGGCGACGGGGCGCTGGGCGCCTCGGGGCTGGCGGAGCTCGCCGAGCTGACCGCGCTGGCGCGCCGGGAGGCCGAGGCGGTGCTGGCGGTCGATGGGGCGCTGGCCTATCCAGCCCACGCGGCGCTGGCGCGGGCGGCGCGCGCGCGACTGACGACGCTGTTCGCGGGCGAGGCGGGATGACCGCGCCCGGCCCCGCGGCGCCCGCGAATGGCGCTCCCTGCCTGGCTTGGGTGAGAAGCGGCATCCTGGGCGGCGCGCTGGCGGGTGCGTTCGACGCCGCGCTGGCGCTCGGGGGTCGCATCGGCGGGCTCTCCGGCGGCAAGGCGTTGCGTTTCGTCGCCGTCGACGTCGCCCTGCTCGCCTTCGTCGGCCTGGTCGTCGGTGGTCTCGGCGCGCTCACCGTCTCGGTGGCGGTGCGCACCCGCGCTCCGGCGCGGACGGCCGGCCTCTGCGTCGCGCTCTTCGCGGCGCCGCTCATCGGCTATGACGCCTTCGCGCTCTTCACCGGACACCGGGCGGCCGGGCTCCCTTTTCACCAGGCGATCTCCGTTGCTCTGGCGGCGGGTGGGCTCCTCGGCGTGTTTGCGTTCGTGCGCCGCTTCTCTAGACGCCAGGTGGGACGCCGGCCGCATTTCCAGGTGCCCACGGCGCTCGTCCTGTTCGGCGTTGCCAGCCTGTTTGCGAACCGCCTGGTCCTCCCGCGGCTCTACGGCTGGTTCCACCTGACGCTCGCGGTGGCGACGCTGATGGCCTTCGTGCTGGCCCTCCGTCTTTTCGTGCGTGGCGGGCGCGGCCTGCGGGTCGCGTTGCTGGCGGCCGTCACGGTGGTCGCTGCGGCGGCCGGGCTGGTGGCGCTGCGGGGAAGCCAGGTGCTGCGCTACGCGGTCGCCGAGCGCACGGCGCTCGGCGGGTTGGCCATGCGCGCGCTGCCCGTCGGACGCGGCGCACGCGCGGTGACGAGCGGGCCGCGTTCCGCCGCGGCCGATCTACCGCCGCTCCCCGAGGGGCCGCGCCGCCCCCAGGCCGACGTCCTCGTCATCACCATCGATGCGCTGCGCTTCGACCACGTCGGCGCCTACGGCTACGCGCGAAACACGACGCCCAACATCGACGCGCTGGCGGCCGGTGGCACGCGCTTCACCCGCGTCTACTCGCAGGCGCCGCACACGTCGTTCTCGGTGTCGTCGATGTTGACGTCGAAGTATTTCCCCACCATGGCGCGCCTGGCGCCCGGCGAACGGCACGACACGATCGCCGCCGTCTTGCGCAACTACGGCTGGAAGACGGCGGCCTTCTTCCCCCCGGCCGTCTTCTTCGTCGACTCCGACAAGCTGAAGGCGTTCGCGGAGAGCTACTTCGACTTCGAATACGTCAAGTTCGAGTACATCGACGCCCAGCGCCGGGTCGATCAGCTGCTCGCCTACTACGACACCGTGAAGCCCAAGCGGTCGTTCGTGTGGGTCCACTTCTTCGAGCCGCACGAGCCTTACGTGACTCACCCCGGGTTCGAGTTCGGTGCCGGCGATCTCGACCGCTACGACAGCGAGATCGCCTACACCGACGCGGCCGTCGGACGGCTGGTCAAGGAGGTGCGATCGCGGCGGCCAGGCACCATCGTCATCCTGGCGGCCGATCACGGCGAGGAGTTCGACGAGCACGGCGGCCGCTACCACGGCTCCTCCTTGTACGAGGAGCAGCTGCGGATCCCGCTCATCGTCTCGATCCCCGGCGTGGCGCCGCACGTGGTCGGCGGGCAGGTGCAGCTGCTCGACGTGACGCCGACGGTGCTCAACCTGCTCGACATCTCGGTGCCGGCGCGGATGCGAGGGACCGATCTCGGTCCCTGGCTGGCGACGCCGCCCGCGCCGGCCGCGCGCCTCCCCCCCGCGTTCGCCGAGCTCGAAGACAAGCGGATGGTGTCGCTCGGCGGAGAGAAGCTGATCTGCGACATGCGCCTCGGCTTCTGCGCCTACTACGACCTCACCGTCGATCCGCACGAGCGCCACAACCTGGCTGACGAGCGGCCCGAGCGCGCTGCCTTCCTGCGCGGATTGCTCGATCACTGGCTGGATGCGCACCTCGACTTCGAGCCAACGCCGGTCCAGGACTCCGCGGGGAGCAGCCCCGCAGAGGGGCTCGGGCCGAAGGCGCTCGAGCGCGGCCGGCTCGGGGAGCTCGGGGCCGCGCCTGCTCTGGCGGCGCTCATGAGGTCCCGTGCACCGCTCGCCGAGCGGCGCGAGGCGGCCGAGCTGCTCGTCGTGCTGCCGCCGCAAGCGGAGACGCGGGCGGCGCTGGCGGAGGCGACAAAAGATCCCGACCCCGCGATCGCCTCGGCTGCCGTGGTTGGATCTTTTCGGCTGGGCGACGCGGCCCGGCGGGCCCGGGTGGCGGCGCTGGTCGCCGACCCGCAGACGCCGGCCAACCTGCGCGTGCGGGCGGCGCTGGCGCTGGCCACCGCCGGCGACGGCAGCGGAATCCCCGTGCTGGCCGAGGCGCTCGATCGCCGCGACGACATCCTGCTCTGCCGCCTCATCATCGACACGCTCGGCAAGCTCGGCGATCGGCGCGCCGTCCCCATCCTGCTCGCACACCTGCCGGAGGTGCAGAACCGGCGCGAGATGGTCGCCGCGCTCGGGGAGCTCGGCGATCCGGCGGCGGTCGATCCGCTGCTCGACAATCTGCAGCACGACGCCTATGTGCCGGTCCGTGCCGAGGCGGCCAGGTCGCTGGCCAAGATTGAGCGGACGCTCCGCGACCGGCGGGTCATCGCCGCCCTGGAGCAGGCCGCGCGTCGCGACACCGAGCCGATGGTCATCGCGGCCGCGCGGGAGGCGGCCGCCACGCTCGGGGCTCGGGCTCGGTGACGGGCGCCGTGCCCGGCCCGGTGACGGGCGCGGCGTCAGCGGAGGCGTCGCGACCCATGGCGCCGGGGCCGACCCTGCCGGCCGCGCTGGCGTTCCTGTTCGGCGCGTTCTTCTTCGAGCGGTTGAGCGGGCAGACGGGCTTCGACCCCGACGGGTTTCATCAGATGGCGCTCTTCCGCGAATGGCTGCGCACCGGGACGCTGCCGCTGCACGACACCTTCGCGTTCACGCACACCGTCGTTCCGGCGGTCCAGCACGAGTGGGGCGCCGGCGCGCTCTTGTACGGAATCGCGACCACCGTCGGCGCGCCGGGGATCATGTGGGTGCGCTGGCTCATCTCCGCCGCGGCGGCGCTGGTGGCGGCCAGGGCCGCCCGCCGCCGCGCCCCCGCTGTCGTCGTCGCCTTCTGCGCGCCGTTCGCGATCATCCTGGCGCAGGTGGGGTTCACCACCATCCGGGCAGGCCTCTACACGATGCTGTTCCTGGCGGTGCTGCTGGCGGCGATCGAGCGCGATCGCGACCAGCCGCGCGCCGGGCGGTTCTTGCTGGTCTACCTGCCGGTGGTCGCGCTCTGGATCAACCTGCACGGCGGATGGATCGTCGGCGTCGCCGCCGTCGCCCTCCACCTCGTCGAGCAGACGCTGCGGCGGCGTCCCATCCGCCACCTGGTCCTCGCGCTCGCGGCGACGCCGCTGCTCATGGGCCTGACCCCGTATGGGCGCGCCTACTTCACCGGCTGGTGGCGCAGCATCACCTTCCCGCGCGATCAGATCGCCGAGTGGCTGCCGCTCTACCGCAGCTCGTACCTGCTCGGGCTGGCGGCGTTCGGGCTGGCCATGCTGTTTCTGATCTACGCCGTGGCGCGCCGCGGTCCCCGCCGGCTGCCGGGTCTGGCCTTCGTCGTCGTCGCCGCCTGGGCCGCCTGGAGGCACGAGCGACATGTGGCGCTGTTCGCGCTGGCCTGGTTCTGTGCCGTCCCCGGTTATCTGGCCGCGACGCCGCTCGGCGAGCTGCTCGAAGCGGCGGTGGCGCGCCGCCCTTTCGCCCGGGCGCTCTCCTTCGCGTCGATCGCCGTCGGCGTGGCGTTGCTCGTCGTGGCGGCGCCGCGGCATCCGTTTCGGCTGCGGGTCCCCGCGCAGGGGAGCGATCTCGCCGCCGGAGGCGTCGTCTACCCGGCGGGCGCCGTCGCCTATCTGGCCGGCGCGAATTTTCACGGCCGGCTGGTGACGTCGTTCATCAACGGCGGGTTCGTGATCTGGAGGCTCTTCCCCGCGGCGCGCGTCAGCTTCGACGGTCGCTACGAGGTCGCCTACGCGCCCGAGGTGCTGGACGAGGACCGGAGGATTCACCGTGCGCGGCCCGGCTGGAGCGCGATCGTCGCCCGCTATGCCCCGGACGCGATGCTGGTGGCGCGGAACGAGCCGCTGGCGGCCGCGCTGCCGGACACCTCGGGGCTGGCGCGCGTCTACCGGGACGACGCCTACGAAGTCTGGGCCCGGCCCGCGCTGGGCCTGCCGGCGGTCGATCGGACCGGCGCGGTCATCCCGAGCCCCTTTCCGTGACGGCGACGCTGCCGTGCAGCCAATCGATGTAGGCCCGGCTGCCGTCGTGGACCTTGAACGCCAGGATCTCGGGGATGTCGTAGGGGTGAAGCGCCAAGATCCTGTCGCGGAGCCGTTCGAACAGGGCAGGGTGCGTCTTCACGAAGCAGAGCACCTCTTCCTCGTCGCGGAGCTTCCCTTCGAAGCGGTAGATCGAGCGAGCCCCCGGCACCATCGTCACGCAGGCGGCCAGCTCCTCGTCGACCAGCGTCTGCGCCAGCGACCGCGCGTCGTCGACGTTCGGCATCGTGACGTGAACCTCGAGCGCGTCAGCCACAGGGCAATTTTACCACGGAGCCCGGGCGCGGCGACGCACGTCTTGACGTTGCGCCTCGGGGAGTGGAAATTGTCGCGCCTTGCTCATCGTGCAGAAATACGGCGGGACCTCGGTCGGCACCATCGATCGCATTCGGGCGGTCGCGCGCCGATGCCTCGGGGCGCAACGCCAGGGACACGACGTGGTGGTGATCGTCTCCGCGATGTCGGGCGAGACCAACCGTCTGTTGGGCCTGGCCAAACAGATCACCGAGCTCCCCGACGAGCGGGAGCTCGACGTCATCGCCTCGACGGGCGAGCAGGTCAGCGTCGGCCTGGTGGCGCTGGCGATCCAGGCCGAAGGGGGCAAGGCGATCTCGCTGCTCGGCCATCAGGTACGCGTGCTGACCGACAGCGCCTTCGCGCGCGCCCGCATCCAGGAGATCGACGCCCACGCCATCACCGACGCGCTCAAAGAGGGCAAGATCGCCGTGGTGGCCGGATTCCAGGGGGTCGATCGCGACGGCAACATCACGACGCTCGGGCGCGGAGGCTCGGACACCTCGGGCGTCGCCGTCGCCGCGGCGCTGAAGGCCGACGTCTGCGAGATCTACACCGACGTCGACGGCGTCTACACCGCCGATCCCAACGTCGTCCCCACCGCGCGCAAGGTCGCCCGCATCAGCTACGAAGAGATGCTGGAGCTGGCCTCGCTGGGGGCCAAGGTTCTGCAGATTCGCTCGGTCGAGTTCGGGATGAAGTTCGGCGTCCCGATTCACGTCCGATCGAGCTTCAACGACAACGAAGGGACGTGGGTCGTGCCGGAAGAAAAAGCGATGGAATCGATCATGGTCTCCGGGGTCACCGCGACGCGTGACGAAGCCAAGGTCACCATGCACGGGATCTCGGACCAGG
The DNA here is from genome assembly GCA_036267635.1 of Polyangia bacterium. Taxonomy (GTDB): domain Bacteria; phylum Myxococcota_A; class Polyangia; order Fen-1088; family Fen-1088; genus JADGRB01. The sequence goes on from DATAVR010000084.1 coordinate 34,768, forward strand.
CGGGGATCCAGGCGATGGTGTTCCGCCCGCTGGCGGCGGCCGGAATCGTGGTCGACGTGATCGTCCAGGCCTACGTCGACGGGGGGCGCACCAACCTCAGCTTCACCCTCCCGGCGAGCGACATGGCGCGCGCCAGGGACCTGCTCGTCAAGCAGTGCGGGCATCTCTGCCCGCCCGAGCAGATCAAGGCCGAAACAAACTTGTCCAAGGTCTCGGTGGTCGGGGTCGGGATGCGGTCGCACGCCGGCGTGGCGCTCAAGATGTTCGAGATCCTGGCGCGCGAGAACATCGCCGTGCAGCTCATCTCGACCTCGGAGATCAAAATCTCCTGCGTCATCGACTCGAAGTACGCCGAGCTGGCCGTCCGCGCCCTGCACGACGGCTTCGACCTCGACAAAGTCTGAGAATCGGCGTCCTCGAGGCGCTTGCATTTCGCTAGATCGCCCCCTGCGAAACGCCACCGACCAACTCGGTTAACAAGGTGATCCAGCGTAAGTTGCTGTAGTTACGTAACTAGGTACGTCTAGAAATAATTGCGAAATGCAAGAGCGGCATGATGTCCCCCAGGCGCCCCGATGGCGTCGAGAAAACTAGGGAGGGACATCGTGATCAAAAGGTTCATAGACGGGATGAAGACCTCCGAGCGAAGGCGTGTTTTCTACGCCATCCTCGGCGGCAAGGCGTTGGGGCTCGCGCTCCTCTTTCTGATCATCGCGGGGATCCCGCACTACTTCGGGCACAAGGCCTTCGCGGACGACGCCGGAGCTGCGCCGCCGGCCTACGTGAACCCGATCAACACGATGTGGGTGCTGGTGACGGCGTTCCTCGTGTTCTTCATGCAAGCGGGGTTCATGTTCCTCGAGGCCGGGTTCGCCCGGACGCGTGAGACGGTGAACGTTCTCCTCGAGGGGATCGTCGACACCTGCCTCTGCGGCCTGCTGTTCTGGGCCTTTGGCTTCGCGTTCATGTTCGGCGCGGGCAACGGCTTCATCGGCCACCAGTACTTCTTTCTGCACGGCGCACCCGATACCTACGGGTCGACCGGCGTGGCGATCCTGGCGTTCTTCCTCTTCCAGTACGCCTTCGCCGACACCTGCTCGACCATCACCTCGGGCGCCATGATCGGCCGCACCGGCTTCGTGGGCGATCTCGTCTACAGCTTCTTCGTTTCGGGCTTCATCTACCCGATCTTCGGCCACTGGGCCTGGGGTCCGGACGGCTGGCTGAACACCATCCACCCTGCCGCCTTCCACGACTTCGCCGGCTCGACGGTTGTCCACACGATCGGCGGCATGGTGTCGCTCGCGGGCGCCATCGTTCTCGGGCCGCGGCTCGGACGTAAGTTCAAGCGCGACGGCGGCGGGGCGATGCCCGGCCACGACATGACGATCGCCGCGGTCGGCGGCGTCATCCTCTGGTTCGGGTGGTACGGCTTCAACCCGGGCAGCACGCTGTCCGCCATGGACGCGGCCGGCATCGGACGCGTCGCCGCCAACACCACGCTGGCGGCCTGCGCCGGTGGCCTCTCGGCCATGTTCTGGATGTACCCGAAGAACAAGGTGTGGGACTGCGGCATGACCATCAACGGCTTCCTGGCCGGCCTGGTGGCCATCACCTGCCCCTGCTACTGGGTGTCGCCCTTCGGCGCCATCATGGTGGGCGCCATCGCCGGTCCGGTCTGCGCCCTCTGCGTCGACCTGCTGGAGTACCTGCGGATCGACGATCCGGTCGGTGCGGTCGCCGTGCACGGCGCCGCGGGCATCTGGGGAACGCTCTCGCTCGGCCTCTTCGCGACCGGTCAGTACGGCGCGCCGACGCCGACGGGTGCCGACAACTCGGCGGCCTCGGTCGTCACCGGCCTCTTCTACGGCGGCGGCGTCTACCAGCTCATCGGTCAGGCGATCGGCAGCGTGGCCATCGGCGGCGCGACCTTCGTCGGGTCGCTGCTCATGATGTACTTCGTTAAGAT
>DATAVR010000085.1:0-14051 GCA_036267635.1 Polyangia bacterium
TTGTCGGGGCGAGAGGATTTGAACCTCCGACCTTTCGGTCCCGAACCGAACGCGCTACCAGGCTGCGCCACGCCCCGAGGAGTGAAGGGGCTTCATGCCAAAATTACCGTCGGGAGTCAATGGCCGGCGCGCGGTCGGGGAGGCGAATCCGTCGGAGCGCGACGTCGGCGACGAACAGAACCAGCGTCACCAGCAGGATCGGCGTGCGAAGGGGATGCCGGGTCTCGCGGCGGTCGCCGCCCGGGTCGAGGACCTCGCGGGCGTCGTGAACGACGCGCCCACCACTGGCGGTGGCCGCGGCAGCCAGCGCGGCCGCTCCTTCGGTCGAAGCCGGTGGCAGGGGCAGAAGCTCAGGCGCGAAGGGGAGGGTGAGCCGACCGGTCGCGTCGGCGGCCGGGACCCCGCCCGCGGTGAAGGCCGCCGTGAAGAGGAGCGCGCCGGCCTCGATGTCGGGGCGGAAGCTCGTCTCGTAGCGCCCGGGCGCGGTCTCGGGAAGCGCGAGCGTGCGGACCGGTGCAGAGCGCCCGCCGGCGGTGACGGTGGTGATTTCGACGCGCCCGTCGAGGCCGCTGAGGAAGTTGTCGTCGGCGCCGATCGCGTCGACCGCCAGCTCGACACTGTCGCCGTGGCGCGCGCTGCGGATCGCGTAGTGGCCGGCCGCCTCTTTGCGCATGGTGGCGCGGGCGATCTGCGCCCACAGCTTGTCGAACGGCGTCCAGCGGGCCCAGGCCGATCCCCAGCGCGCGCCGAGGTCGCTGGTCCAGGCGGTCACCTGCCCGAGGCCGAGCTGCCACCGGGCCAGCAGCGGCGCGCCGTCGGCGGTCGTCAGGAGGGTCTCGCCCTGTGGGCGGGGGCGCGTGACGACGTAGCCGCCGAGCGGCGGCGCGTGCGCGAGGTCGATGCCGGCGAGCGCCGCGGCCCGCTTGGCGACCCGGACCGCGGTCGGCCGTTCGACGATCAGCTGGTCGTCGAGGTCGGAGGTCTCGCGCGAAAAGATGCGCGGGATGCTGGCCGGATCGCGGGTCTGGTAGAAGCGCCCGCCGCCGCGCTCGGCGATCATCTTGAGCATCGTTTGATCGGCGCCGTCGCCCACGCCGATCGCGGAGATGGTGATGCGGGCGGCGCTGGCGGCGTCGACCAGCTCGGGGATCTCGTCGTAGGGCGACTGTCCGTCCGAGAGGAGAATGATGTGCTTCTTGCGGGCACGCGCCGGCAGGAGCTCGTCGACCGCCTCGCGCAGGCCGGCCAGGATGTTGGTGCCGCCGCTGGCGGCGATGCGGCCGATGTCGGTGGCGATGCGTTGCCGGTTGGCCGCGCGCTGCAGCTCGACCACCGGCTTCGACTGGCTGTCGAACACCACCACCGCGATCTGATCGGAGGGCGGCAGCGCCTCGGCGGTGGCGCGCGCCGCCTGCTTGGTGAGGTCCAGCTTCTCGCCGGCCATCGATCCCGACTTGTCGATCACCAGCGCCAGCGCCAGTGAGGCCTCTTCCTGGCGATCGGGGACGTCGAGACGCAGCGGCAGCATCGTCCCCAGGCGCGTGCCGACGTAGCCGCCCGGACCGAAGCTCTGCGTGCCGCCGGTGACGAGGAGACCGCCGCCCGCGCGCACGAATGCCTCCAGCGCGGCGGTTGCGCCCTCGGAGAGCGCGGCGCGTGGTACGTCGGCCAGCACCACCAGATCGTAGCGGGCGAGATCGGCGGGGGCGACCGTCGCCGCAGGGCGCACGTCGGCGGTGATCCGTTCGGCGCCGAGCGCACGCGAGAGCGACGCCGCGACGTTGGGCGTCCCCTCGAGACAGAGGACCCGACGCGGATCGCGGGAGGTGGCGACGGCCAGCACCCCTTCGTCGTTCTCCGGGTGGCGATCCGAGGGGGCGGAGACCCGCGCCCGCAAGACAGCCGTCCCCGGCTCGGCGATTCGCACCTGATAGCTGACGGTGGTCGCTCCCGGCGCCAGCGTGACGGCGCGTTCGGGGTCGTCGACGATGGCGCCCTCCGCGCCGGCAAGGTGGACGCGCGCCTCCGTCGCGCGATCGGCAAGGACGCGCACCTCGACGCGGAACGGGACGCGCGGCCGGACTTCGTCGGGCGCGGAGAGCTCCACCACCGCGGCGTCGCCGCTGGTGGGTGCCGGGAGCGGGAGCGCGAAGAGGGGGACGCCGCGGGCGCCGAGGCGTGCCGCCGCCCCGGCGAGATCGCCGCGGGTGGCGATCCCATCCGACAGGAGCAGCAGGCGCGGAATGGCCTCGGGGTCGAGGAGGCCGGCGGCGAGCCCCGCCGCCAGCGCCGGATCGGTCGCTGCGCCGCCGGGCGCGGCGAAGCGGGAGAGGCCGATCCTGGTCAGCGCGGCGGGCGCGATCTCCTCCGGTCGCGCGGCGAAGCGGACGATTCGAGGGGGCCGATCGCCGGAGGCTCGGGCGGTGCCCGCCAGTGCGGTCAAGGCGTCGCGCTCGAAGGCGAGCGCTTCTTCGGGCACGCTGTCGGAGACGTCGGCCAGCGCCACGACCGAGATCGCTCGCGCGGGGCGCCGGATCTCCGGCCCGGCCAGCGCCACGGCCACGCCGGCGATCACCAGCACGCGGAGGAGAGCTTGCAGGGCCAGCTGGCCCGGCGAGAAGTCGGCCAGCGAGCGGCGGAGCAGGGCGAACAGCGCCGGCGTGACCAGCAGCAGGAGCAGCCAGGCAGGCCGCTCGAACCCCACCCGCGCGCCGGCGCCCAGGACCGTCACGTCGTCCACCGCCGGTGATAGCTGAGCCAGTCGAAGAGCAGCAGCGCGGCCGCGAGGAGCAGAGCCCAGATCCCGATCCGGAGGTGCGGGTGGCGGGCAGGTGGATCGGGCGGAGCCAGCGCCTGGCCGCCGAGCGCGAGCGTCGCGGCCGGGCGGGTGTCGGATTCGCGCGGGTCGCGCGCGGTGCCGCCGTCGAGCGGCGCGGCGGCGTCGCTCGCGTCGCGGGCCGACCAGGCGAGTGCGTTGCCGATGAGGAGCGGGAAGGCCGGGCGCATCGGGAGATCCGAGCGCCGCGGATCGAACGCCAGCGCCGCGATCCGCAGCCCTGGCCGTTCGCGCGTGACGATCAGCGGCCCACCGAACGAGGCGGCGAGCGCCAGGTCGCCCGGCGCCAGCGCCAGCCGCGTCGCCTCGGCGACGTTGACGTCGGTCAGATCGAGCTGACGCAGCAGCGGGTGATCGCGGTGGAGCGACGCGGGGTCGAGCACCGGATCGCGCACGGTGCCCCGGACGGAGAATGGGCTGCCGCCGCCGCGCGGGTCGAAGTAGAGGTAGCGGCCGGCCGTCGGCGGCAGGGAGGGGGTCACGCCGTCGAAGATGACCAGGTCGTAACCGCCGGCGCGGGCGACGGCCCGATCGACCTCGGAGGCGGCGAGGCGGTCGACGCGCACCGTGCGCCCGAGGCTGAGGAGCGCGCCGTCGAGGTAGAGATCGGCGCCGCCGACGCGCAGGATCCGGCGGCGGGGGAGCGGAGGGATGAGCGCCGCCGCGCGATCGTCGAGCGGCAGGTCGTCGCCCTCCGTCAGGCGCGCCACGATCCGCGCGTCGGCCGCGAACAGATCGGGGAGCAGCAGCCGGCGGCGCTCGCCCGGGCCGAGGATCAGCTCGACCTTGTCGACGATCGCGCCGCCGCTTTCGATCTCGATGCCGACGGTGCCCGCGGTCGAGCGGAAGCTCTGCACGATGAGGGCGGTCTCGACGGCGCCCGGATCGGCCGGGACCCGGCGCGCGGCCAGCGACAGGATGCCGACGTTGTTGCCGCGCCGGCCGACCGGCGCGTAGCGGAGGTCGAGGGGGCGGCCGTCGGGATCGGTCGGCGCCGCGCGCCGCGCGTCCTCGCTGAAGCCGCCGTCGCTCAAAAGCACCACCGTCGGCCGCGGCCGCCCGCGGAGGACGGCGGCGGCGAAGGCCAATGCGCGCGGCAGATCGCCTGGCTCGTCGCTGGCGGTCACCGCGGCGATGCCACGCGCCAGGCGACGCGGGTCCGACTCGAAGCCGGTCTCGGCCTCCACGTCGCCGGCGAACGACGCCACCAGGGCGCGATCGGCGGCGGTGAGCCCGGCGGCGATCTCGGTCGCGCGTCGCTTCGCCGCGCCAAGCCGGGTCCCCGGCTCGTCGGTGGCCGACATCGAGGCCGACCGATCGAGCAAGAGGACGACGCTCCGCCCGCCGCGATCGACGGCGAGCTCCCGCGGATCGGCGGCGCCGAGGAGGATCGCCCCGAACAGAGCCAGCGCGAGCGCCAGCGACAGCCAGTGGCGCAGGCGGCGCGTGCGACGGGCGGAGTGTTGCTCGCCGGTGGTGCCCAGCCAGAGCGGGGCGAAGGCGACCACCACGCGCCGGCGGCGCAGCCGCAACAGATAAAAGCCGACGATCGCGGCGGCGCCCCCCGCGCCGATCGCCGCCAGGGCCCGCGCCGACAACGCGCCTGAGCCGAGCCACGCGAGACCTTCCAGATCCATCGGGCTGCGCCTCAGCCGAGGAGACCGCCCGCCCGGAACATCCGCAGCACCACGGTGTCGAAGGGTTGGTCCGAGGTGGCGGCGAAGAAGGGGAGGGCGCGCTCTCGGCAGTAGCCGGCCAGGTTGCGCAGCAGGGTCGCGTGCCGTTGCGCGTAGTCGGCCAGCGCGCGCGGAGAGATCGTCAGCTCGCGGGTCTCGCCGGTCTCGACGTCGCAGATCCGCACGTCGCCGCGCAGCCGGGGCGCGAGCTCGTCGGGCGCGGAGAGCTGGATGGCGATCGCTTCGAGCCGCTGCCGGCGGACCAGCTCCAGCGCTGCGCGCGCGCCGGCCGGGTCGTAGAAATCGGAGATGAGCGCGACGAGGCCCCGCCGCCGACCGCGCCGCCGCGCCAGGAACCCGCGCACGGCCTCTGCCAAAGGCAGCCGACCGCTCGGCCGAACGCCGTCGAGAAGCCGGAGGATGGGGAGGATTCGCGCCTTGCCGCGCGCCGGGGGGGTGCCGGCGGTGTCGTCGCCGAGCGCCGTGACCGCGACCCGATCGAGGTTGCAGAGCCCGACGTAGGCCAAAGCCGCGCCGATCTGCAGCGCGAGGTCGAGCTTGGGCGGGCGTCCCATCCCCATCGAGGCGCTGGCGTCGACTAGGAGATCGATCGAGAGATCTTCGTCCTCCTCGTAAAGGCGGAGAGCGCGCCGCTCCAGACGCCCGTAGAGGTTCCAGTCGAGGTGGCGCAGATCGTCGCCGGGGACGTAATCGCGGTGGTCGGCGAACTCGAGGCCGGCCCCGACCCGTCGGCTGCGCCGCACCCCGTGTGTGCGACCGGCGGTCGTCCGGCGGATGGTCAGCGCCAGCGATTCGAGCTGGCGCAGAAAGCGATCGTCGAACCGGCCGCCGGTGCGTGCGCCGTCGGGTGCGTCGGCGCCGGCGGCCGCGCTCACGGCATCTCCGGCAGCGCCGCCAGCAATCTCTCCACCAGCACGTCGGAGGTGATGCCTTCGGCTTCACCGTCGAAGTTCAGCAGCACGCGGTGGCGCAGCGCAGGGATGGCGACACGCCGGACGTCGGCGAACGACGGCGCGAAGCGCCCGGCGCGCAGGGCCTCGATCTTCGCCCCCAGGATCACCGCCTGCGCGCCGCGCGGCGAGCTGCCGTAGCGGACGAAGCGCTTCACCTCGCCGAGCGGCGTGCGCGCCGGGTGCGTCGCCTCGACGAGGCGGACGACGAAGTCCTGGATCGGGCGCGCCACCGGGACCCGGCGGACCAGCGCGCGCATCTCCAGCAGGCGATCGCGTCCGAGAACGACCTCGGTCGCCTCGCCCTCGACGCCGGTGGTGCGGTCGAGAATCTGGTGCAGCTCGGCGCCGGTCGGCGACTCCACCCGCAGCTTGAACAGGAAGCGATCGAGCTGAGCCTCGGGCAGCGGGTAGGTCCCCTCCATCTCGATCGGGTTCTGCGTGGCGAGCACGAAGAACGGCGGCGGCAGCGCGTAGGTCTGTTTGCCGACGGTGACCGACTGCTCCTGCATCGCCTCCAGCAACGCCGACTGCGTCTTGGGGGTCGCGCGGTTGATCTCGTCGGCCAGCACGACGTGCGCGAAGATCGGTCCCTTCTGGAACTCGAACCGGCGGCCGCCCGCGTCGTCGACGATCAGGTTGGTGCCGATGACGTCGGCTGGCATCAGATCGGGGGTGAACTGAACGCGCGAGAACGTCAGGTCGATCGCCGCCGCGGTGGTTCGGACCAGCAGCGTCTTGCCGAGACCGGGGACCCCCTCGAGGAGGACGTGGCCGCCGGCCAGCAGCGCCGCGACGACCGCGCCCGCGACATCGTGCTGGCCGACCAACCGTCGTCCGATCTCCCCCAGCAATCGATCGACGTCGCTGCGAAAGGCGGCGACGCCCGCGGTCACGGCGGCGGCGTCTCCGTCGAGATCGCTGGGGCGCGGCGCGCTCACGGGTGACTCCTCGAGGTGCGCCCGTCCGGCCGCGGCCGGATGAGATCGAAGTAGCGTCGCACCAGATAGCGCTTCCCCTCGGGGACGGCAGTGGTGCCGAGCGCGTCCTCGACGGCGGCCGCGTAGTCGCCGAACATGCGGGCATAGCCGCGGGTGGCGAAGCCGTGTCCGGCGGCGGTGCCGATCACCTCGGCCCGGCCGGGCCCCGCGCCGTCGGCGATCGGGACGTCGGCCTCGCTCCCCGCAGCGGGGCCGCTCTCCGCCGCGCGCGCACCGAGCGGCGGGCCGCCCGGCTGGTGGCCGATCCCGTTGCCGGTTCCGGCCTCCTCGCGGCTGGGCGCGTCGCCCCCCTCCGTGCCGAAAGCGGCCGAGGCCGCCGCAGCCTCGGCGCCGTTTCCGTTCCCGTTCCCTTGGCCCTCGTCGCTTCCTGGCTTGCGCGCGCGCGCGCCGGCGCCGCCTTCGCTCGACTTGCCCTGAGCGTCGCTCTCGCCGGCCCGGTCATCTCCGCCGGTCTGGTCGCCGTCGCTGTCGCTGCCGGTGCCGGTCGGCGCCTCGGCGCCGCGCGCCGCGCGCCCGAAGCTGCGCATCGCGTTCGTGTCGCCCTGGCGCAGCTCCCCGCGCCCGATCCGGGCGCGGACCTGCTCGGCGGTGCGCTGCAGACGTTGCAGGGCGTCTCGCGCGGCTCCCTGGCGTCCGAGCCGCGCCAGATCCTGGGCGCGGTCCTCGGCCCCCGAGCGGCAGCTCGCGTCGCCGGAGCGGCAGGCCGCCGCGGCGTCGTCGAGATCGCGCCGCAGCTGCTCCAGGTGACGGGTCTCCGGATCGCCCGCGCGGGGCGCCCCGTTCTCCGACCCCGCGGAGCCGCCGTTCTGTGCCTCGCGCTCGAGGCGCCGCGGCCCCTCCTTCGATTCGGACCCCGGGGCGTCGCCCCCACTCTCGGCGGCGCCCGCCAGGTTCTGCGCCGCCGCCGTGAGGGCCCGGGCGGTCTCCGCCGGGTGGGCCGCCGCGCTGGCCCCGAGCGCCTCGCGGGCGCGTGCGTCGTCGCCCGTGCCCGCGCCGGTCTGGGCGAGCGCGCTCCCTGCCGCGCGCGTCTCGCCGCTTGCCTCGAGCGCGCGCGCCGCCGCCTCGGCCGCCAGCCCATCCCGTCTCGCGTCGCGCGCCGCCTCGGTCGTGCGCGCCTCCAGCGCCCGCAGCAGATCGAGCGCCGCGCCGTCGTTCAGCTTGCCGTCCGCCAGCCGGCGCAGCGTGCGATCGAGCTCCCCGGCCAGCGCCGCCAGCCGTTCGTCACCGAGCCGCGCCGCCTCGGAGACAGCGTCGCGCGCCGCCTCTCTCTCGCTGTCGAGCGCGCCGTCGGGGAGGGGCCTGCGCGGCTCCACGGCGACGGCCAGCGGGGCGATGCGCGCCGCGTGCGACGCGCCGGGGACCAACGCCGCGGCCGCCAGCGCCAGCCCGGCGAGCCCGAGCGCCGAAAGCCCGGCCGGGCGCCGCGCGGGAACCGCCGCGCCAGGGACGAGGACCTCCACGCGCCGGATCGCATCGGCGCGGAGCGCCCGCGCAAACGGCGACGGCTCGGCCGCGTCGAGGCAGAGCGCCGACAGCAGCCGATCCTGACCATCGAGCGCGGCATCAGCGATGCGGGCGCAACGGGTGAGCGTGATCCGCCGGGCGCCCCGCGCGGCCGCTCCCGCGGCGGTGCCCAGAAACATCAGCGCGGCGAGGTCGCGCACCGGGGGCGCGCCGCCACGTCCCCTGGCGATCGCCACGCCGACGGCCAGCCCGAGGGCCGCGAGCGCCGCCCCCCTGACCGCTCCTTCGAGCGCCGCCTGCAGGCGCAGCCGCCGCCGGATCTCCCCGAGGCGCATCGACAAGAGACCGCCCGTGGCCACCGCGAAATCTTAGCAGAGGTGGCGATTTCAGCGGCGGGCGGTCATCGGCGGCATCGTCACCTCGACGGCCCCACCCGGCGGCACCACCGCGGTCGGCGCGCCTAGGATGGCGCCGGGGGCCAGCCGCCGGGCGGCGTCGTCCGCGCTCTCGGCATAAAGGCGCAGGATCGCCTCGCTGGCGGTGGGATTCCGCAGCGCGACCACCAGACGCCCGGCCAGCCGCTCCTTCACGCGGGCCTCGACGTGATCGAAGGCGAAGACGAAGCCGGCGTCGGTCTGCGCGTAGACGCTGGGGATCTCGGTGTAGGAGAGAAGCGCGATCGCGTCGTAGAGGCCGGCCGCCGGTACGACGCCGCCGTCCGCTGCCAGCCAGTCGCGGGTATCGGCGCGCGCGCAGCCGTCCGCCAGGCGCGTCACCGTGGTGACCGCGACGTCTGGCTGCTCTCGGGGCGGAAGGTACTGCGCCAGGTTGTGCACGGTGTCGCGCAGGAGCTCGAGCAGCGCGACCTCGCCGGTCGCGCGGTAGAGCCGAAACAGCGCCGCCCCCGACGATTGCACGTAGCCCGGCGCACCGATGCGGCTCTGGGCGTCGGTGAAGACGGCGCCGGTGGCGCGGATCGGCCCGGGCGGCGGGCATCCGTGCCCGGAGGGCGGGGCGTCGTAGGAGATCACCCAGCTGGCCAACAAATGCGCGGCGCTCCGGGCGCGTTCGAGCCAGCGGCGATCTCCCGTCGCCTCGAACAAGACCACGAACGACTCGAGGAGCGCGGCCGCCGATTCGCTGTCGGGGCACTGGAGCGCGTCGCCGGGGCCGCCGCAGGTCATCCCCACCTCCACGAAGCGCTCGTAAAAATGCCTCCCCGACTCCTCGGCGATCTGGAGATAACGTGGCTCTTTGAAGTAGGCGGCGGCCTGCGCCAAGGCGGCGGGCGCGATCCCGGCCGAGGACGATCCGCCGACGATCAGCTCGCCGCTGTCGACGTCGACGAACTGCCCGAACTGCCGGTGCCGCTCCCAGAGGCGCGCCAGCGCTTCGGCGCAGAGGCGGGCCGCCTTCCCCCAGGTCGGGTCGAGGGGCGCGGAGGGCTCGTCACGGGGCGCGGCCGCGGCCTGCTGCTCGAGCAACGTCAGCTGCCGCACCAAGAGCGCGAGCGCGTCGGCGCTGCGTCGGACCAGATGCCAGCGGGGATGCTGGTACGGCGGCGCACGGGGCGGCCAGGCGTCGGCCGGGGCGGGCGGCAGCGGCGCGGTGAAGCCGTCGTCGTACCAGGTCTTGCCGTCGGAGACGCCGTGGAAGAACCCCGACGGTGCCTGCCCGCTGACGGCGAAGGAGATCGTCTGCCGCGCGCGCGCCCGGGACCTCTTGTCGCCGGCCGCGAGCAACGGCAGCGTCGCGCCGAGACCGCCGGTCCAGCCGGTCTGCCAGATCGAATAGGCGCTGTCGCGCGCGCCGATCGCAAAGAAGCCCTGCTGGGGGACGAAGCGGGCGTTGACCCGCGCTTCATGCGCGGCGAAGGCGGCCGAGAAGGGGAGGGTGTGCGCGCGCGCCGTCGGCCCGGTCAGCGCCTTGCGCAGGGCGAACAGGCGCTCGGTGAGCTTGTCCACCGAGGGACAGTCGAACACGGCGACGCGGGCCCGCAGGGTGACCGACTCGCCAAGATGTGCCGGCGCCGGACGATCGCGCGGCGCGGGGGCAGGCGTGGCGCTCTGGGTGCGCCGGCTCGCAGGCGCGAACGGTGTCGCCACCGCGATCGTCGCGCGCGTGCGGTCGTCGCTCTCCGAGACGGTGATCCCGGTGCGCCCGACCGAGGTGGCCGGATCGACCAGCACGATGATGCCCAGCTGCGCGATCGGCGAGAAGATGGCCGCTGCCGGGGTCGCCAGGTCGGCGGCGGCGATCTCCAGGCCCGACGGTCCCGGATGCAGGTTGAGCCGCGGAACGTCGGTGACGATCGGCGGGACGTGGGGGCCGATGTCGGCCGGCTCGGTGAGCAGCGGCGGGTAGCCGACGAAGCGCGAGGCGAACCGGTTTCCGGCGTAGCAGGCTCCTGGCAGCATCAAGTAGTTGTCGAGCGACCAGGCGCCGAAATCGAGGGCCAGGCTGATGGTGCCCGCCGGCGCTCCGCTCCGGCCGCGGAAGGTGACGAAGAGATCCACCGCGTCGCGGCCACCGGCGGCCGGCGCCGCGCGAAGCGCGAGCGTCCCGTTGTGCAGCTCGCGGCGGGCCGAGAAACCGTCGCCGAGTGGCATCTCCGCGACGGCGCCTGTGCCGGGCGGCGTCGCGCGCGCGACCACCGAGATCTGCGCCTGCTTGAGCCGATCGAGCGCCCCCGGACGCGCGCCCTCGGCCGGACGCGCCAGACCCGCTGCGAGCGCCGCTCCTCCCGTGGCGCCGACCCCGCGCAAGAACGTCCGCCGTTTCATCCGCCCCGAGACTACAACCATGTCGCCGGACCATGTCGCGGAAGTTCGTCGCCGAAGTTCGTCGCCGAAGTTCGTCGCCGAGCTTGCCGCCGGATTTGGAGAGCGGGTCGGGAGCGGGCGCGGGTGACGACAATGGTGGTAACCTCGACCCGCTCGTGAGATCCGTGTCGTTCGCTCACGCGGCGCTCCCTTTCGCGTCGTTGTTCTTCGTGATTCCGCTCGGGAGCTGTCGCTCGCTCGGCGGCGTCGCGACGACCGGTCCGCCGTCCGAGGTGGTCGTCGCGACCGGCGCGATGGGAGGGCCCCGCACGCGCGCCGAGTCGCGGCTCGACAACGGTGTTCGCGTGGTGGTCGAGGAGAATCACGCGGCGCCCGTGGTGGCGGTCCAGGTCTGGGTCGCCGCGGGTGCGGCCGACGATCCGCCCGCGCTGCCCGGCGCCGCGCACCTCTACGAGCACCTCGTGTTTCGGGGGACACAGCACCGGGCGCCTGGCGCGGCGGCGCGCGAGATCGCCGCGGCTGGCGGCACGATCGGCGCCTGGACCGGCCTCGACGAGACCGTCTATCACCTGACGCTGGCGGCGCCGTTCCTCGAAGCTGGCCTCGACGTCCTCGGGGACGCGCTCACCGCGCCCACCTTCGACCCGGCCGAGCTCGAGCGGGAGAAGAAACTGATCGCCCTGGAGATCTCCCGGGCGGCGATCGATCCCGCGCGCGCACCGACCGAGCTCTTGCGCGCGAGCGCGTTCGCCGGCGGGCGGTATGGGCGGCCGCTGCTCGGCACGCCGGAGGCGGTCGCCGCCGAGGCGCGCGACGCGCTGGTGGCCCACTTCGCCGAGACCTACGTGGGGGACAACATCACGGTGGTCGTGGTGGGCGACGTCGACGCGCGGGCGGCGCGCGCGGCCGTCGCGCGGGCGTTCGCCGCCGTGCCGCGGGGGCGCTCCACCGTCGTCGCACCGGCCGCGGCGACGCCCGCCTCGGGGCCGCGCGTGGTTCTCTCGACGGCGCCCGGGCTGGAGGCACGGGTGGCGGTCGGTTTTCGCGTCGCTTCTCGCCTCGCTTCGTTGGACACCCAGGAGGCGGCCGCGCTCGATCTGCTCACGGCGCTGCTCACCCGCGGCGACACTGCGCGACTCGCGCACGAGCTGCGCGACAATCGTCAGGTCGCCACCGCCGTTCACGGGCTCACCTTCCAGACGCGCGGGGGCGCGCTGCTCGCGCTGACCCTGACGCCGGCGCCGCAACGTCTCGAAGCGGCCGCCCAGGGCACAATCGATGAGGCGCTGCGGCTGGCGCGTGAAGAGGTGCCCGCCGACGAGCTCGACCGTGTCCGGGGCGCGCTGGCCAGCGATCTCGCCCGTGAGGACGACGGCGCCGAAGGGCGCGCGCGCCGGTTGGGGTTCGCGGCGGCGATCGCCGCCGACGACCGCTACGACGAACGCTATCGCGCCGCGCTGCGGGCGCTCGATCCGCCAAAGCTTCGCGCCGCCGCGGCCAAGCTCCTGCGTCCGGAGGCGCTCTCGCTGGCGGTGCTCGATCCGGGCGGTCCGCACGGAGGTTCGATCGCCGCGGAGACCGGGCGCTTCCAGGCGATCGTCAGCGGGGCCGCGGCACGCGCCGAGCCGCCGCACATCGCCGCCGCGCCCGTCGAGGGGAGCGGCGACGTGGTCCGCGTCGTCACCCCCGCAGGGTTGCGCATCCTGGTCCTGCGCGATCGGGGCGCGCCGCTGGTGACGCTGGAGGCGGCCTGGGCGGGCGGCGCGCGCGCCGAGGATTCCGGATCGAACGGCGCGGGCGCCCTGATCGCGGCGCTGCTCACCCGCGGGACCCGCACCCGTTCCGCCTCGCAGATTGAAGGCGACGCCGCCGTGATCGGCGGGAAGCTGACCGGCTTTTCCGATCGCGACCACCTAGGACTGCGCGCGGAGCTCTTGCCCGGGTCCTGGTCGCGCGGCCTGGCGTTGCTCGCCGACTGTCTCCTGCGGCCGAGCTTTCCGGCGGCCGAGATCGATGACAGCCGACGCATCGTCGTCGATCGCGGGCGCCACGATCTCCGCGATCCGTTGCTGGAGGCCGCGCGGCTTTTTCGCCAGGCGCTGTGGCCGGGGCATCCCTTCCGGCTCGATCCGCTGGGGAGCGCGCAGTCGCTGGCGGCGCTCGGGCGGGTTCGCCTGCTCGACCATTACCGCCGCCACTATCCGGTCTCGCGGCTGGTGATCTCGGTGGTGGGCGACGTCGATCCGAAGGCGGTCGTCGCCACGCTCACCGCGCTCTTCGCCGAGGCACCTGTCGGTGCGCCGCCGCCCGAGCTGCCACCTGCGCCGATCCACACCGAGCCGGTGGCGCTCTTTCACCCGACCGACCTCGACGTCGCCGAGATCGTGCTCGGCTATCCCGGCCCCGGTCTTGGCGATCCCGACCGCCCCGCGCTGGAGGTGCTTGCCGAGATCCTTGCGCCCGAGGGCCGGCTCCGCAAGCTGTTCGGCGGGAAGTCCCCGCTCGTCTTCGGGGTCGGTGCCAGAGCCGCCTCGGGTGTCGAGCCGGGCTATCTGGCGGTCGAAGCCGACTGCGATCCAGCGAACGTCGACGCGGCCGTGGCGGCGATCCGCGGCATCCTGGACGAGCTGGTCACGGGCGGGGTCACCGCGGCCGAGGCGGCCGAGGCGGCGCGCCGGCTGGCCGGCCGCCGTGCGCTCGAGTTGCGCGGGCAAGCGGCGATCGCCGATGCGCTCGCGCTCGACGAGGCGTACGGTCTGGGGCTCATGAGCTACCGCAACGTCCCCGCCGCGCTGGCGCGGGTCACCGCCGCCGACGTCAACCGCGCCCTGCGCCGCTTCATCGCTCCGAAGCGCGAGACGATCGCCGTCGTACGGCCCGAGGTGCCGGCGGCGATGGCCCGGACCTCCCAGGGGGCGCGCTGATGTCGAGCTGCGTCGGCTGCGCCGGCGAGGTGCAACTGGAGGACACCTTCTGCGCCCGCTGCGGCGCGCCGGTGACCGATCCGTTCATCGGCACCGTCGTCGGCGAGCGCTACCGGATCGTCAACCGAATCGGCGTCGGCGGGATGGGGGCCGTCTACCGCGCCGAGCACACGATGATGCGGCGCGATCTGGCCATCAAGGTGCTGCTCCCCGAGCTCTCGGGCAAGGAGGAGTTCGCGCGCCGGTTCGAGCGCGAGGCCGAATCGGCCAGCCGCCTCGCCCACCCCAACATCATCACCGTCACCGACTTCGGGCGGACTGGCGACGGGTCGCTCTTCTTGGCCATGGAGTTTCTGGCCGGCACCTCGCTGTCGGCGGCGATCGCCGCCGGGCCGA
>DATAVR010000086.1:0-26568 GCA_036267635.1 Polyangia bacterium
CAGCGCGGCCGCCCGCAGCGCCACGTGTCCGCCCGACCGACACCGGCGAGTCCGAGCCGGCCACCCCGCGCTCACCGTCCGACGGTAACACGGCCTCGCTGGCGGACGACGCCGGCCGGACGCCGGACGATGGCCGAGGTCCGGCGTGGCATCGCGTCTGGCCCGGAATTCGCATCGCTTCTGCTACACTGCAAGGGAGATGTCGATGGCCGACTCCGATGTCACGGTCGAGATCTTGAAGGACATCCGCGACGAGATTCGTGGTGTGCGTGGCGAGGTCCGCGAGCTGCACGCAGACACCAATCAGCGCCTGGATGCGACCAATCACCGCCTCGATGCGAACAACCAGCGCCTGGACCTCGTAGAGACGACCCTCCTCGACCTCGCGGAGCAGAATCGATTCATTGTCCGCTACACCCGGGCGCTGGCGGAGCGCCACGGTGACGTCGAGCCGCGCGTCAGCGCGCTCGAGAGCCGCGTCGAGAAGCTCGAGTCCAGGTAAAGCACGGCGGTAGGGCGGTTAGACGACGTTCAGGGGCGCAACCCCGTCACGCGCCCCAAGAACAGCACCGCCCCCGTCTTCAGGTCGCGGATCAAATACAGGAACGGGTGGTCGGCGTGGAAGGGCCGCGGTAGCGGGATCTCGATGCTCTGCATTTCCATGGTGGAGGCGGAGACGGCGGCGGCTTCGGTGCCGGTCTCGTTCACGTCGATGAACGCCTCCTGCAGCACCTTGGCGATAGAGAGCCTGGCGTCGCTGATGGCCGAGAAGTCCGCGGCCGGCGAAAACGCGAGCGGCATGCCCGCGGCGGACAGTGGCGCGCCGAGGTCCAGCCGCGAGCGCGACGTCCAGCGGGGGAGCCACACCTCCACCTTCTTGGGGCGGAGCGCGGCTATCCAGGAGGCGTACCTGCGGGCGAGCATCCACTCGACAACCGGCAGATCGCCCGCGCCTTTGGGGAGCACCACCACCATCGACAGGTCGCCGTGGTACGGCAGCTCGACGATCTGGACGTCGCCGTCGCGCGCGTAGGCGAAGAAACGCTCCTCGGCCATCATCGGGACGTTGGCGGCGCCCGAGACGCCGGTGAAGCGGCGCAGATGCGTCCCCCACGCCGGGAAGGGCTTCTCCCAGGTCCCTTTGAAGTAGACCGCGTTGGTCAGCACCAGGCCGGTCTCGGCGTCGAGATCGCCGGCGACCAGGATCTCGGGGATGCGCCCGCGCGTCTGCGTGGCGGCCCAGTGATTGATGGTGGCGCGCGCGGCTTCCGAGGCGCGCGCGAAGTCGACCGCCTCCTGCGGCGCGCCGTAGCTGTCGCGCAGCACTGCGAGAAAATCCGGTTTGAAGGCGAGGCCGGACTGGCCCCACAGGCGGTCGGCGACGTGCAAGGCCAGGCCCGCCGTTCCGTCGCGCGCGTTGAGCGCGGCCAGCAGGCCGCCGAACGAGGCGTGCGTCTCGGCGGCGTGGAGCGGGTCGACGTGCAACACCGTCAACATCTCGGCGCGCGTCGGCCCGCGGGCGCCCGCGGAGGCCATGTTCAGCGCGATCGCGGCGCTGAGCGGCGAGCAGATGACGTTGTCGGTGGCGTGGCCGAGACGCGCGTAGAGGTCGAAGCCGAACGCGTTGCTGGCGGCCGTTGCGCCCGCAGGCGTCGAGGCGTCGAGGCGTCGAGCGGACGCGTGCTCGGAAGCCCGGACGCGCAATCGAGCGTGAGAGCCGGCGACAATGCCAGGGCCGTTAGCGCGCCCAATCCCAGCGCGGCGCGTGGCCCCGACCGCCATCCGCGGGCCCGATCCCACCACCGCGCGCTCACCCTCCGACGGTAACACGCCCGTACGGGCGTCCGGGCAACCCTGCGCCTCGTTCCGCAGAATCGAGCATGGCTCTGCTATCCTCGAGACGCGATGTCGCCGGAACGATTCGAACGAGAAGATCGCTCTCCTGAAGGAGATCTGCACAGGCCGCTGGCCCGAAAATCGCACAGAGCGTCTGCTATCCCGAGAGGAGATGCCGATGGCCGAGTCCGATATCACGGTCGAGATTCTGAAGGGCATCCGCGAAGCGACACGCTCGACAAATGCTCGCCTCGATTCGATGGAGGGGGCTTTCAGCCGCCGCTTGGATGTCAGCAACGAGCGTCTGGAGATCGTTACCGAGCGCCTGGACGTCATGTCTGAGCGCCTCGATCTGGTCGAAACGACCCTGCTCGACGTCGCTCGCCAGAACCGGTTCATCGTCCGCCACACCCGGGTTCTTGCGAAGCAGCACGCCCACATCGAGCCGCGGGTGAGCGCACTCGAGAGCCGCGTCGAAAAGCTCGAATCGAAGTAGGGCGCCGTCGCCGTCGCTCGGCGCCGACGATTCAGGTTATCGTCACCCATAGCGCGGAGGCTCGGGTTGACGATCACACGATTGGCAGGAGCGTTGGTTGTGGCGGGGCTGGTTGGCTGCGGTGGCGGGAACGGCATCACTGGCACTGGCGGGAGCACCAGCACCGGCGGCAGCACAGGCACCGGCGGCAGCATAGGCACCGGCGGCAGCACAGGCACCGGCGGCAGCATTGCCACCGGGGGCGCCGCTGGCGGAGGTCCGATACCGATCGCCGAGTACGAGGCCTTGGCCCTGGCCGCCGGCTGCAACGTCTTGGTTCGGTGCGGCCTCTACCCCGATCAGGCGACCTGCTTGTCGTCGGACCAAGTGGTCCCGCACCTCTATGACACCCTCGTCGCCGACGTCGCCTCCGGGAAGGTTCTGTACGATCCCGCGCAGGGACGAGCTTGCGTCGACGCGACCAACACCCTCCCGTGCACCCGCACCGCCCTGGCGGCCAGCAACCCGGACGACGCGTCCTGTGACGTCGTCTTCACCGGGACGGTCGCGGCCGGCGGCGCCTGCTTCCTCGACGAGGAGTGTGCGGGAGGCGGCAACTGCCAGATCGACTATACGAGCTGCCCCTCGGGGGAGTGCTGCCCGGGCAGTTGCGTCGCGCCGCCGCCGACCGTCGGCCCCGGCGGCGACTGCAGCACGTACGGCACCGTGACCTGCGCCGCCGGGACCACCTGCACCGTCGACGCGAACGGGAGCACCGCCAGCTGCCAGGCGACCATCGCCCTCGGTGGGGCCTGTGTCGCGGCGACGACGGCGATCCCCTGCACGTACCCCCTCTATTGCGACAAGATGAGCGGAACCTGCAAGGCGCCCGCGAGCACGGGCGGGGCCTGCAACCCGGCGGAGGATGCGTTGGATTGCGACACCCAAACGGATCACTGCGACACCACCACGTTGGTCTGCACGCCGATGGTCGGGCCGGGGAGCTCCTGCGACCCCGTGTACAGCGCGTGCCCTACCTACGCTCCCTGCGACGCCAAGACCCGCACCTGCGTCGTGGAGCCTGCTGTCGGCCAGGCCTGCGATCCGACCGGCGCCTTTTGCCAGGGCGGCAACTGCGATTCGACCAGCATGACCTGCACGCTGATGCCGACGGCCGGCGCCTGTTCCTGAGACAAGCTCGAGTCGAAGGAGCGCCGACCCGCTGCCTACTCGGCGAACGGATCGACCCAGGGCTTGGCGGCCGCTGGCGCGGGCGCTTCCGTTTCGGTTGCGGCTGGGGCCGCGCGAACCGGACGCGGCCGAGCGGCGCGCGCTGGCTTGGCGAGCGGGCGGCGCGCCGGGAGCGCGAAGGCTGCCATCAGCTCGGCGTCGGTGGGCGGCGTGGGAGGCAGCTCCTGGACGACGATCGGATCGACTGGCGCGGGCGGCGCGACCTGGGCGGCCGGCGCCGGGGCGACAGGCGTCGCTTCGATCGCATAGCGCCCAGAGTGGGGCGCCAGCCGGTGGGTGAACGTCAACGTCAGCGCGATCCCGAACGCGAACGTCGTCAAACAGAGAGCGACCAACGTCAGGTTGGAGCTCCCGCGGGCGGGCCGCAACGATGCGGCCGTCGCCGCTCGAAACACCCGATCCCGATCCGCGCCGAAGATCCGCTCCGTCGGGATCTCGGAAGCTCTCGTCGGGATCGCCAGCTCGTTGCCGCCCGGGCCGGCCGCGATCTCCATTCGAAACGATCTCCGCCCCATGAACACCACGTTGTCCTGCTCCCCACCGAACGAATTGATCACGCTGCTGTCTCCTTTCTCAGGACACAGTAACGTGCTCACCGTCGAGATTGGGTATCGGCTTCGATGAGGTTTCGTTACATTTGAGCCGGAACTGAGCCGAAACTTCTGAGGTTTTCGGTTTTCCGCGGGTCTGGCCGTCTCCTTGGCGGTCCATTGCCGTCACGAAACTGACCCTTGCCGCCAGAACCCGGAAGTTGACGGCGCGCCAATCGGGGCGCACCCTCGCGCAATGGGATACTTGCGAATAGCTCGGAGGGGGCGGGGGCTTTGCGGGGCGCTCGCGGTCTTGGCTCCGGTCCTGGCCCCGGTCCTGGCCGCCTCGTCCTGCGGTGGCGGCAGCGGCGGCGCCGGCAACCAGTTCTGTCAGGATTGGTCGACCGCGTTCTGTCAGAAGGTCTACGCCTGCACCACCGCCGACATGCGGGCGGACGGGCCCTACGGATCGTCGCAAGCCCAGTGCGCGCAGATCTGGTCGGCGACCTGCACCATGCCCCCGCCGACTGGCGAGACCTTCGACGTCAACTGCTCCGGCGGCGTGCACGTCAACACCGCGGCGCGCTCCGCCTGCCTCATGGAGCTGTCGACCATCAGCTGCGACGACTTCAATTCGCCCGACTACGTGAGCGTCTGCGATCAGGTGTGCGCCAACGACACCACCGGGACCGGCGGCACGACCGGCACCGGGGGCAGCGGCGCCAGCGGCGGCACGACCGGGACGGGCGGCACGACCGGGACGGGCGGCACCACCGGGACGGGCGGCACCATCGGCGGCGGCACCTGCGGCCAGGTGCAGCCCTGCGGAGGCAACATCGCTGGGACCTGGTCGTTCACGACCGACTGCGCCCGCACGGCCGCGATCGCGCAGTCTCTGGAAGAGAATCCGGACATCTGCTCGCAGGTGGTGGTCACCTCGGCGACCACCAACGTCTCGGGGACCGTGTCGTTCACCAGCCCGGCGGCCTACAACATCTCCAAGACCGAGACCGTCCAGGTCAACTTCACGCTTCCGTCGACCTGCACGCAAGGCGAGACCTGCGTCGACTACGCGACCATCCTTCAGCTCGACAACTACAACTCGAACGCCTCCTTCGCCTGCCTCGGAACGACCACCTGCTCTTGCACGGAGACCCTGAGCAGCGATGCCAGCGAATCGGGGAGCTACGCCACGGCGGGGACGATGCTCGTGCTGACCGAGGCGGTCTATGGCGCGTCGGCGAGCGTCCCCTACTGCGTCCAGGGCTCGAGCCTCCATCTCATCACGCTCGACACCGACGGCGTCACCATCGACGAGGATCTGGTCGGCCAAAAATA
Organism: Polyangia bacterium; assembly: GCA_036267635.1. Classification (GTDB taxonomy): domain Bacteria; phylum Myxococcota_A; class Polyangia; order Fen-1088; family Fen-1088; genus JADGRB01. Next base: position 5,431 of record DATAVR010000086.1, read on the forward strand.
GACCAACAGACCGGCGCGAAGACCAGCGAGAAGACCGTCGAGCCGCGGGCGGCCGTCGATCTTTCTGTCGCGCGCGCCTCGGTTTCTCTGCGAAGCTCGGGCCCCATGTCAGGCACGCTGACCCACCGCCGCATCTTCATCACCGGGCTCTCGCGCGGCATCGGGCTCGCCACCGCGCGGCTGTTTCTCACCGAGGGCGCGTCGGTCTTCGGCGTCGCCCGCGACGAGGTCCGCCTCACTGCCGCCCGCGCGGCCCTCGCGCAGGCCGCGCTCACCCCCGAGCACTTCGACGCCTTCCCGCTCGACCTCGCCGACGCCGACGCGCCCGCCCGCGCGGCCGACCAGATCGCCGAGCGCTGGGGCGCGCTCGACGTGCTGGTGAACAACGCCGCCATCATGACCGAGGGGCCCGCCACCTTCGACGACGAGCCGGACGGCACGCTGGAGGCGACGCTGGAGGTCAACCTGCTGGCGCCGTTTCGCCTCGCGCGCGCGCTCATCCCGCTGCTTCGCGCCGGGCACGAGCCGCGCATCGTGCACGTCACCTCGGGCGCGGGGACGCTGGCGGCGCTGGACGAGTCGGGGATCGCCAGCTACCGCCTCAGCAAATGGGCGCTCAATGGCCTGGTGCGCCTGCAGGCCCAGCACCTGCGCGGAGAGATCGCCGTCAACGGCCTCGATCCCGGCTGGGTGAAGACCGATCTCGGCGGCCCGCGCGCGCCCGGCGTCCCCGAAGACTCCGCCCGCGCCGCGCTCGCCCTCTTGCGCGAGCCCTTCGCCACCACCGGCAAGCTCTTCAAGGACGGCCAAGAGATCGACTACTGAACGCGCTTTGTGTGATCGTGGCCGTTCGACCTCGCCATTAGCTCTCATGAACCGCGCGCTCGCCTCGCTCGCTGCCCTGGTCCCGATCGCGCTGTTCGGCGCCGTTGCCGGCTGCTCCTTCATCTTTGTCGAAGGTGTGCCGCCGGACCACGCGAAGCAGGAGTACTTCGATTGCACCTCGACTTACGGCCTGTCGGTGGCCGACGGTGTGATTGCGCTCAGCGGGGGAATCGGAGCGGGGATGGTGCTCTCGCAGTCCAAGCAGGAGTATTCCGACAAGAACAGCGGGGCCAGCCGGAACGCTGCGGCGGGTGTCGATATTGCCCTCGGCGGCCTGCTGGCCGCCTCCGCGGTGTACGGCGTCGTGCAGGCCACGCGGTGTGATCGCGCAAAGGAGGAGCTCAAGGCCCGCATCTTCGCCACGCCGCTGCGTCCACCGCCGGCGCTCCCAATGCCGTCCGTGCTCGTCGCACCGCCGCCGATGCCTCCGGGGCTCGTTCCTGCTCCCCCGGAGCCTGTTCCTGCTCCCCCGACCCTGGCTCCCTGAGACCGCAGTCGAGCGACGCCGTTCCCCGCGGACGTCCGACGGTCGGCCGGCTGTCCAGGCTCTGGTCGGACCTCTCGCGAAAGCCGCGGCAGCCCGGCGCCGGCGTTGGCCCGAAAGCCGCAATGAGCTTCTGCTATCTTTTGTGGGAGATATATCGATGGCTGGCTCCGAGGGCACGATCGAGATCCTGAAGGAGATCCTGAACGAGATTCGCGGCGCGCGAGCCGATGCGAATGAACGATTCGGGGTGGTCGAGGCCGCGCTGCTCGATCTGATTGAAGAGAGCCGTTCCATTGCCGAGAGCACGCGCGCCTCGGCGGAGCGCGACGCCCGGCTCGAACCGCGCCTGAGCGCGCTCGAGGACCGCGTCGGCAAGCTCGAGTCGAAGTAGCGTCGACGCCATGCGCGTCCGCCGGGTGGTCCTTCCTTTGGTCGCCTTCGTCGTCGCGCTGGTTGCCGCTCGCTCTTCCGTGGAAGCGGCGTCCGACTCACCGTGCATCTCCGTCGACAAACCTTACGTCGGCACGCTCTGCACGCCGGGCGGCGCCGGGCGCCATCCCGCGATCGTCTTCTTCGGCGGCTACGGCGGCGACGGTGAAGCGCGGCGCTTGGCGCTGGAGCTCGCCGGGCGCGGGTACGTGACGGCGGGCGTCTCCTACTTCGGCGTCGCGGGGACGCCGCGGACCTTGGTCGACGTGCCGGTCGAGACCGGCGTGGCGGCCGTGACGGCGCTGGCCGCGCGCCCCGACGTCGATCCGGCGCGCCTGGCGGTCATGGGGAGCTCGAAGGGGGGCGAGTACGCGCTTCTGGTGGCGACCGCCACGCCCGCGGTGAAGGCGGTGATCGCCAACGTGCCGTCGCCCTTCGGCTGGTACGGGCTCGGCGCAAAGGGCGCGCCGACCGGCTGCTCATGGTCGCGGGCCGGCCGGACGTTGCCCTGCGTGCACGCCGACGCGGCCGCCGGCCAGGAGATCTGGCGCGCCATGAGCGCGGGCCGGCCGATCGCCTTCCGCGACGGCTACGAGGCGGCACGGCGGGACACCGCGGCCGTCGCGCGCGCGTTCTTCCCGCTCGAGCGCATCGCCGGTCCCGTGCTCTGCCTGGCGGCGGGCGACGATCAGGTCTGGAATTCGACGGCGCAGTGCGAGCAGGCGGTCGCCTACCTGCGAGCGCACCACCACCCGTTCAGGTCCCAGACCGCGAGCTTCGAGGGGGCGGGCCATCTTTATCTGACAGCCCGCGCGGGGCCGGGCGCCGCGCTCAACGCCGCCCCGATGGGGGGCGGCGGCCGCATGGCCTTCGGCGGATCGCCCGCCGCAGACGCCAGCGCCGCGCGGATCGCGCTCGAGACCATCGACCGTTTTCTCTCCACCCTGGCCGCTCCCCCCGCCGCTCGGAATGCAAAGGGGGCGGGCACGGTTGTCCGAGACGAATGAGGCGTTCGAGGCTGTGGGTGGTGACGGGGATCGTGATCGGGGCCAGCGTGCCCGCTTGCGTGACGACGCAGCCGGCGGTCGCCTACTCCGCGATCAATGTGCCGCCGCGCGCGCTCGTGCGCCGGGCGCCCGCCGACGTCGACGTCGTGCTGGGCGAAACGCCCTTGCGACCGCATGTGGACGTCGGACTGTTCGAGGTCTACGAGGGGCAGCGCCCCGATGGGACCTGGGAGTCGACCGAGGAGATGATCCAGAAGCTTCACCTGTACGCAGCGCTCCGTGGCTGCGATGCGGTGAAGATCTTCGGCGTGACCGGCGGAGCGTATCAACTGCGCACCGTGCGCGGCGGGTGCGAGATGTACACCGACGAGGCGGCGCAGCACGCGGTGGTCAAGCCGGCGCCGCCGCTCCCGGGCGAGGGGAAGCCATGCCCGATGATTCCTGGCCCGACCGGCGGCGCGGACTGTCCCGGGGCGCTGGTCTGCAAGGCCGACCGCTGCGTTTCGCCCTATCCGTGAGGCCGAGCGCCGTCAGCGAGCCTTGCGCGCGGTCGATTTTTTGGCCAGTGGTTTCTTGCTCTTCCCGTCGGTCTTGTCGCCAGCCTTCCGGTCGGCCTTGGCCTCGGTCTTGGCCTCGGCCTTGGCCTCGGTCTTGGCCTCGGTCTTGGCCAGCTCGGCGTCGGCGATCAGCTGGAACGTCTCGAACGGGTAGGCGCCGGCGATCTTGCGGCCGTTGATGAAGACAGCGGGGGTGCCGACCACGGTGACCGCGCTCCCCTCGGCCATGTCGCCCTCGATGCGGTCCTTGTAGCGTTCGGCGTCGAGGTCGGCCTTGAAGCGGGGCAGGTCCAGGCCCAGCTCGGCGGCGTATTTTTCCAGGCTCGCGCGATCGAGCGCGCTGTTGTTCTCGAACAGCTTGTCGTGCATCTCCCAGAATTTCCCCTGGGCCTGGGCGGCCATCGCTGCCTCGGCGGCGGGCTTGGCGTTGTTGTGGAACGGCAGCGGGTAGTTCTTCCAGACCACGCGCACCTTGCCGGCGTAGTGCTTCTCCATCTCCGCCAGCGTCGGCTCGACCCGCTTGCAGAAGGGGCACTGGAAGTCGGAGAAGACGACCACCACCAGCGGCGCGTTCGCCGGCCCCTTGGCCGGCGCGTCGCCCGGCTTGACCGGGTAGACGGTGGTGTCGGCCTCGGGACCGCGATCGTTGTCGTCGGCGTCGTCCTTGGGCTTGGCCGGCGGGTGGACCGGCAGCGCGTCCTTCATCAACGCGGCGTAGATCCGCGCCCGCGGCGTCCCCTTGGCGATCATCGCCTCGGTCAGCTTCAGCTCGGCGTCGATCCGCGCCTTGAACGTTTCGTAGGACTGCGCCCCGTGGATCGCCTTGCCGTTGACGAAGAAGGTGGGCGTTCCCGAGGCGCCGGCCTTCGCCCCGGCCAGCGCGTCGGCGTCGACGCCGGCTTTCCCCGCGTCGGCGTCGAGCGCGGCGCGGAAGCGCTTCATTTCGATCCCCAGCTCGGCCGCCTCCTTCTCGAACCGCTCGCGGCCGAGTGAAGTGAGGTGGTCGGCGTAGAAGCGATCGTGCATCGCCCAGAACTTCCCCTGCGCGCGGGCCGCGCGCGCCGCGATCGCCGCCGGCATCGCCTGCTGGTGAAACGGCAGCGGCATGTCCCGCCAGACGATCCGGAGGTCGTTGGGGTAGTCGTGGCGCAGGCGTTCCACCGTCTCCTCGGCGCGCGCGCAGAAGGGGCACTGGAAGTCGGCGAACTCGACGATGGTGATCGGCGCGTCGGCCGGGCCGCGCGCCGGCGCGCCGGCGACGTCGACGCGGATGCGCAGGTCGGCGTCGGGATCGGGCTTGGCCGGCGGGGCGGGCGGCTCGAGCCTCTTGTCGAGGCCGTACTTGGTGATCGTGGCGTAGAGGTCGGCGCGCGGCACCCCGGCTGCCAGCGAGACGTCCACCTTGCGGATCTCCTCGTCGATCGCCTGTCTAAAAACCTCGATCGGCTGCGCGCCGTTGAGCGGCCGACCGTTGATGAAGAAGACCGGCGTCCCGCCGCTCGAGAAGCGGCGCGCGTCGTCCTCGTCGCGCGCGATCCGGTCCTTGCCCACCTCGCCGTCGACCGAGGCGGCGAAGCGCGCGGCGTCGAGGCCGAGCTCCGCCGCGTATTTGTCGAGCGACGGGCGATCGAGCGCCTCGCGGTTGGCGAACAGCTTGTCGTGCATCTCCCAGAATTTCCCCTGCTGGCGCGCCGCCTCGGCGGCCAGCGCCGCCGGCAGGGCGTTGGGATGGAACGGCAGCGGATTGTGGCGAAACACCAGCGCCAGGTCGGGTCCGTAGCTCTTGAGGAGGGTGTCGAGGGTCGGCTTGACCCGCGCGGTGAACGGGCACTGAAAGTCGCCGAACTCGATGATGGTGACCTTCGGTTGCGCACCGCCGCGCACGGGCGCGTCGAGGGTCGGGACCCGGTAGACCTCGGCGCCGGCGCCGCCGGCCGACCCCGGCACGCGGGACACCGACGGCTTCGCGCCGGTGAGGAGGGTGGCGTAGAGCCTGTCGCGGGGGAGCCCTCGCCGGAGCAGGCTGTCGGCGCGCCCGATCTCGTCGTCGATGATCTGCTTGAAGGCGTCGAACGGCTGCGCGCCGACGAGCGGGCGGCCGTCGATGAAGAAGGTCGGCGTCCCCCGGGCGCCGAGCCGGCTGGCGAGCGCGATGTCGGCGTCGACCCGCGCCTTGGCGGTGTGGCTGTCGAGCGCGGCCCGGAACGCGACCAGATCGAGCCCCAGCTCGACCGCCCGGAACTCCAGCCCGGCGCGATCGAGGTCGGACTGATGCGCGAACAGGTTGTCGTGCATCTCCCAGAACTTCCCCTTCCACTCGGCCACCACCGCCGCTTCGGCCGCGAGCGGGGCGTTCATGTGAAAGGGGAGCGGGTTGTGCCGAAAAACGATCCGCACGTCGTCGGGGTAGGTGGTCAGGACCTGCTGGAGGGTCGGCTGCACCCGGCTGCAGAACGGGCACTGAAAGTCGGAGAACTCGACGATGGTGACCTTGGCCGTCGCGGCTCCCCGGGAGGGCCCGTCGGCGGGGACGGCGATCCGCTCGACCGGTGGCCCGTCGGGGAGCGGCGCCGGCGCCAATGCCGTGGGCGCCGGCGGCGTCGGGGCGGCGACCGTCGAGGTGGCGGCGCCCGGCTTCGCCTGCGGGTGGGGTGGCATCGACGCGCAACCCGCGACGCCGGCCAGCACCAGGATGAAGGAGAGGGAGCGGGGCTTCACGGCCGCACGATACCGCAACGAACGGCGCCGATCTGCCGACAACCCCAACCATGGAGCGTGAGGTGGAGTGGGCGTCGGAGGCGTGGTCGGAGCTCCGGGCGGTTCCGGTCTCGGATCGCGGGTCGATCATGCGGGCGGCGGCGCGGCTCGCCCGGCCGGCCGGGCGTGAGATGCCCGTCGGGCCGCGGCTGCGGGTACCTCCGGGAAGCGCGACGTCGCCGGCGCAGGAGCCGGTTTGGGAGACCTGTATTCCGGGCGGGCACCGGCTGCTCTACTGCGTGACCGTTCCAAGCAGGGACGACGGCCGCCGCCGCGCGCAGATCTTGCGCGCGGTCATCGTGGTCATCGAAGGCGCGCCCGGTCCCGCGGCGCTGACACGCGCCGAAGCGCGCGAGCTCGAGCGGCGTCGCCAGACCTTGCGGAAGATCGGCGGCGGGATCCCGCACGAGGTCGTTCGTCGCGCCTGGCTCGCCGAGCTGGCGCGCGCGAAGGCTTGAAGCGTTCACCGGCGCCGACGCGCACGCCCAGTCGGCGTCATGGCCCGCGCAGGGCGAGCTGAACGGTCACCCGCGTCTCGGCGGGGAGCCCGGGCGACGCGCCACCGACCGCGCGCTGGGCGAGGCAGCGATCGCGCGCCGTGACGCCGGAATCGGCCGCCGCCGGCCGCAGCGTGCCGTGCGCATCGGTCGAGAAGGTGAAGAGGGGCGGCGTCGCGCCGGCTTCGGCCCGGCAGGCATCGACCCAGGCCGACGCTCCGACCGCCACGAAGGGGACGAACGCCTCCTCGTGCCCCGGCGGCTGCGTCAGCAGCGCGCCGCGCGCCACCGGCCCGCCGCCCGGCAGCTCGAACCCGACGGCCCCGATCGGGTCGGACGCCGGGGATTCTCGCCGTTGGCGGGAGTGGCAGCCGCCTGCGATCACCAGGCCCAGGTCGAGGACGGCCAGCCAAACCAGCGACGCTCGCGTGCGCATAAAAAAAAGGGCAGGGCCGGCGTGGTGCGCCGACCCTGCCCGTCGAAATAAAACTACGGAGCCGCCGTCTCGGCGCAGTTCAAGGTGCTTCCGGCCACCTTGCACACGAACACCTTGCGGAGAGCGCCGAACAGGAGCAAATCGTTGCGCGTGATCACGACCGTGCCATCGGGGGTCGTCGCGACACCGCCGTAGGCGCATCCGCCCACAACCGCGCCGGTTCCGCCGAGAGCCGCCACCAACAGAGCAACCGCCGAAACCCGCTTCCACATCGAGGTCGATTTCATCTCATCTCCTTTGGGCTAACCTACGTCTGAGGGACGGGCTTCAAGTATCCTAGAACTGTGTAAAGCGCAATCCAGGTTACTGTTGGGGGACGAACGAATGAATTGCCGTCGCAGATTTCTGCCGTTGCTTCCCTTTCTTTGGTGCTGTGTCGTGGCCGGGGCCGGTTGTCCGAGCCGCAACCTGCCGCCGCCGCCCGAGGACGATCCGAAGCACGACACGACCCCGGCCTGCGGGTTGGTGTTCAACGATCCCAAAGTGCACGGCGGTGCCGGTTGTTGCTTCGATCAGTCGGCCGGGCTGCTCAAGAGCGCCGACGTCGCGGCGACCTGCGGGCTCGCCGCCGCCGGATATCTCGGCCAGACGCGCGACGGGACCGCTTGCCGGCTGCACTTCCAAAAGGCGGACGCCGATCCGGCCGACACGTTCGTCATGGTCAGCCGCCTCATCGTTCCGCCCGGCGCGCCCGCGCCGATGGCGCCCGACCCGATGCTGGTCTGGACCTGGAAGAAGGTCCCGCTGCGCGATGCGCTCGGCTACCAGGCGATGGCGACCGGCCGCGAGCCGGGGCTGCTCGATCACCGGACCATCTTGTGGGCGGGCCGTGGCCGGCGGATCGTCGGGCTGCAGGTCTCTAAGCAGCTCTGTGACGAGACGCAGGCGAAGGCGCTGCTGCAAAAGGCGATCGACGCCGTTCCCTGAGCGTCGCGCACGCGCGGACAGCGGCCTCAGGCCGGGGCGCGGGCGCGCTTTCGTTCGCCGACGGAGACGATCAGGATCCCCACCAGCATCGCGGCGATGATGACCAGCGAGGCGGCAATCCGTCCCAGCTCGAGGCCGCCCTCGTCGCGCGGCTTGGTCAAAAGATCGCCGAGCGTGGCCCCGAATGGCCGCGACAGGACGTAGGCCGCCCAGAAGTACGCGGCCGGTGGGATGGTCTTCAGCCAGAAGCTCCCGGCGGCGACCAGGGCCAAGAGGCCGGCAAACACCAGCGTGCCGCGCCCGAAACCGAGGCCGGCGGTGGTGGCAACGAAATCACCCAACGCCGTGCCGAGCGTGTTGGAGACCAAAATCGTCAACCAATAGAAGACCTCGTCCCGGCGCTCCGTGATCTTCTCGAACACCACGCGTCCCGCCACGCGCCGCCAGACGAAGAGCACGACGAGGACGCCGAGAAACAGCAGGATCGACGACCTGACGTAGCCGAGCCCGACCGTGCGATCCAGATAGTCGGAGAGCGTCGTGCCGACCGTCGTGGTGGCGACCACCACCGTCCAGTAGCCGAGCGGCCGATAGCTCCGCGGCACGACCTGGATGGCGAGCGCGATCGCGAAGAAGGCGACGTAGATCAGGCTGGCCACCGCGTAGCCGAGGTTCAGCGTCATCGACACGGCGTCACCGCCGGTCTCGCCGACGGTGGTGGCCAGGAGCTTGATGATCCAGAAGGCCAGCGTGACCTCGGGGACCTTGGAGGCGAGCGGCGAGGCGCTGGGCGCCGGGCGGAGCATGCTTTCGTTCTTCATGGAGCTTCGGCGGACGAGCAACCGCTCAAATGAGTGTACGCCGCGCCGGGCCCCACAATCAGAGCGCGATCAATGGAACGTCTGTTCACATCGGCGCGGTGGTCGGACGCACGGGCGATCTCAATCGCGACGGGGCGGCGACGACGCTCCTCGCGCCGAGGAGCAACGTCGCGAACAGGATGAGCCCCAGCGTGGCGGCGGTGATCGACCAACCGGCGGCGCCGGCGACGCGATAGCGGAACTGGACCTGGTGGGATCCTGCGGTGAGCTCGACGGCGCGGAAGATTCCGTCGGCGCGCAGCAGCGCCCGGGGAGCTCCGTCGACCTCCACCGACCAACCGGGGGCGAATCGGTCGGCGAGGATCAGCAGCGCCGACCGGGTGGCCGTCACCTTCACCCGCACCTCGTCGGGCGAGAGGCCAACGAGCCGCGCCTCTCCGACGGGAGCTCCACCGCCGCCGTCGGCCGTCCTCGGCAGATCGCTCGGCAGATCGCCCGGCAGATCGCCCGGCAGATCGGGCGCTGTGCCTTCGGCCACCAGCGCCACGCGCCGCGGGTCGATGTCGGGCAGCCGCGCGCGCACGTCGGCCTCTGAGCGCCGCTCCACCGCGCCGACCAGCCAGGCGCGCGGCAGCGCCCCGGTGCGCCGCCGCACCTGCCAGCCGCCCCCCTCGGCCTCGAGCGGAAGCTCGCGCCAGCGCGCCGGCCAGTCGCCGGTGCGGGCGGCGAGCCGCGTGACGCCCGCGAGATCGAGCAACCAGTCGGCGGGATCGAAGCCACCGAGCGCATCCGGCAAGCTCAGCGCGCGACCGGCGACGTCGGCACGCGCGAGCAACGCCAGCGTGTCGGGCGGCGCCAGCTGGTTGTACCCGCGCAGATCGTCATACCCGGCCGCCTCGCCCCAGTCGGCGAGGGGGACGATCTCAGGCCGTCCTTGTTTGTTGAAGGCGCGGACCAGCACCCGCCCGGGCGCCGCGGCCGCCAGCGCGGCGACGACCGCCGGATCGGGCAGGACCTCGCGCGGCGGGCGGGTCTGCCGGTAAGGGAGCCACTGCAGCGCGAGATCGAGACAGGTGAGCGCGACCAGCCCGCGCGCGGTCGCGGTGGGCGAGACCCGACCGCCGAGCCAGGCGCCGAGCAGAGCGCGGACGGCGACCAGCAACGCCGCCGCGCGCGCCGCGGCCGCCGCGGTGGTGAGGTGCGCCCCCGGCTGGGTGTGGCGGTCCATCCCCGGCCAGAGCCAGGCGACGGCCGCCGCGGCGGCGCAGGCGAGCGCGAGGCCGCCGAGCAGCCGCGAGATCCAGCGCCGCGTGCGCTGGGGATCGGCTGGCCGTTCGCCGCGCGCGATGCGGGTGAGCGTCAAGCCCGCGACGGCGCTGGCCAGCAAGCTCCAGAACCAGGCATAGCGGCAGGCGCAGCGAAACAGGCGAAACCCCGGAACCAGCGCGTAGGCCAAGTAGAAAGGGGGCAAGAATCGCCCCGCCGCCAGCGCGAAGAAGCCGAGCGCCACCGCGGCCAGCCGCCGCTCGGCGCGCGCCCGCCATCCGAGCGCCAGGATGAACAGGACCAGCGGGGCGATGCCGAGGTAGCAGGTCTGCTCGTGGTAGTTGCGCGTGCCGAAGTGCGTTCCCGCCAGATCGTTCCCGTAGAGATCGGGGGCCAGCAGCCGGAGCCAGTCCCACGGGTTGAAGGAGAACGATCCCGCGAAGGCCAGGCCGTCGCCGGCGCCGCGCGCGCTGCCGAACAGCGGCGCCAGCACCGGTCCGTAGAAGCCGGCCAGCAACCCACAAAACAGCGCCGCGCCGGCGCCGAGGCGCAGCCACGCGCTGGTGAGGCGACGCCACCGCTCGCGCGCGGGCGCCACGTTCCAGGTCTGCGCCGTCACGTAGACGAAGACGAAGAGCCAGGTCATGTAGGCCACCTGGGGATGCCCGCCGAGCGCGCCCCAGGCGATGAGGACGCCGAGCGCCACCGCGTCGGCGAGCCGCCGCCGGGCGACCAGCCGGTCGGCGCTCCAGGCGGCCCATGGGATGAGCGCCATCGAGGCGAACATCCAGGGGTGACGAAAGCGGACGATGAACGTGCCGCCCCAGACGAAGCCGAGCACCGCCAGCGCGGCGCCGCCCGGCGCGGCCCCCAGCCGACGTGCCAGCGCCCAGGCACCCAGAGTGGCGATGGTCAGGTAGACGCCGAGATAGAGGACCAGCCCGAGCCGCTCGGAGAGATTCAGGCGGCGGGCGAGCGCGCGCACCGGCTCATAGGGGGCGGTTTGCGGATCGGCGGCCAGCCCCATTCCCAGGAACTCGTGCGGATTCCAGCCGGTGAGGCCGGTGGCGCGCAGCAGCCGCTCGCGGGGGAAGTACTGGGCGGCCAGATCCTCCTGGTAAAAGGTCTCCCCGCGCGCGATCGGCCGCCAGAGAACCAAGAGCGGGAGCGCGAGCAAGACCGCCAGCGTGACTGCAGACCGTCCCGCCGAGGTGCGCACGCGGACGACCGTGCGCACGCGAATCGGGAAGGTCCAGAGCAGCGCCGCCTCGCGCGGCGCGAGTCAGCAAAATACTTACTCGCGGTACTCACGGTAGACGCAGCCGACGCCACCTTCGTCGATCTTGGTCACCTTGCCGGCAACGAACGTGAACTGGAACGTCTGGTAGGGCCCGTCGGGACGTGAGGTGGACTGTCGAGCTTACCGGCGAGCGCCTCGGTCGTGCTTGCGCCCGGTCGGTCCGTTTTTACGGTTAAGGGATGAGTCCATTTTCCGAACAGGTGCGCGCGCCGACAGCCGGGGAGCCCGCGGCCGAGCCCGCCGAGGAAGCTGGGCCGCGGGTCGAATTCCAGCCGGAATCGGGGGCGCTCGCTCCCCGCGAAGCGGCTCCAGACGCGGACGACGGCACCGACCCGGGCGACGATCTCTGAGGGTTCTCTGATCGTCAGCTCAGCCTGCTCGGCCGGCGTCGGGGGTAAAGTAGCGCCCGGACCATGATCCTGACCCATCCGCCGGGAGCGACGTCGGCAGCCGTTTGGATCGATCTGCTCCAGCCGACGGCCGAGGAGATCGCGCGCGTTCGTGAGGCGACGGGGCTGCGCGTTCCGACCGAGAGCCAGATCAGCGAGATCGAATCGAGCAGCCGGCTGGCGTTCGAAGCGGGAACGTTCTATCTCTCCGCACCGCTGGTCGCCCCCAGCGCCGACGGTGAATTCCTGCTGGCGCCGGTCGGGTTCGTGCTGGGAGCGCGGGTTCTGCTCACCGTCCGGTTCGCGCCGCTGGGGTCGCTCGACGCCGCGCACGCACAGGCCGCCGCTGAGTCACCCAAGGACGCCGCCGAGGCGCTGCTCCGCATCTTCGAGCTGGTGGTCGATCGGGCGGCCGACGCGCTCGAGCACGCCGGCCTCGAGACCGACCAGCTGGCGCGCACCGCCTTCCGCGCCGGACGGGGGCGCGCCCAAGCCTCGGGCCAGCTCGGCGCGGCGCTGCGCCGGATCGGGGACGCCGCCCAGGAGATCTCACGCATCCGCGACGAGCTGCTCGGCCTGGGGCGCGTCGCCGGCTATGTGATGGAGAGCGGGATCGACGGCGCGCCGCCGCTGCCGGCCGCGCGCATCAAGGCGATCCGCGCCGACATCGTGTCGCTCACCGACTACGAGGCACACCTCTCGGGCAAGGTGCAGTTCCTCCTCGACGCCACGCTCGGTTACATCAACATCGAGCAGAACGAGATCGTCAAGACGCTCACCATCGCCTCGGTGGTCGGGATCCCGCCGGTGCTGGTGGCCGGCATCTACGGGATGAACTTTCGCCTCATGCCCGAGCTGCGCTGGTCGCTCGGCTATCCGTTCGCGCTCGCGCTCATCGTGGTGAGCGGTCTCCTGCCGCTCTGGTGGTTCAAGCGGCGCGGCTGGATGTGACGACCCTCGGCCACCTGCTCCTGCTGTCGATGCTGGCGACGATGCCCGACGCCGGCGGCGCCCAGGCCGCCGGGACCGCTGCCGACGACCAGCACGTCGACTTCGGCGATCACGGGAACGTCACGGGCGCTCTCGCGGACCGTCCTCATCGGCCAGGCGATCGTACAGGAGCCGCCGCGCCGCCGCGCCGTTCGCGGCAATTGTTCGCAAACCTGTCACCTGCGGCTGGTTTGCGGTCGGTAGGGGCCGCGCCCCTTTAGCGGTAGCGCGAGGCCGGCGCGGTCGTGCGCGAGTTGGCCAACGCCGCCCGTTGCGCCGCGCTGATGGCCTGCAGCGGCGCCTGGTCCTCTATCCCGGGCGCGCAGACCACCTCGCCGAGGCGCAGGCCCGCCAGCGCGGCGCGCGCCAGGTCGTCGGCGCTCATGCGCGGGACCTTGCTGAGATCCATCCCCTGAACCTCGTGGAACTCGGTCTTCACCACGCCGGGCAAGCAGACCGAAACCTGTACGCCCGTGCCGACGAGCTCGTGGGCCAGCACCTCGGTGAACGTCGTGGTGAACGCCTTGGCACCGGCGTAGACGGCCCGCGCCGGAAAGAAGGCCTCGGTCACCGTGCCGGAGAACGCCAGCAGCGAGGAGACGGTGATGACGCCGCCGCGCTTCCGCGCAACCATGCCCGGCAGCGCGGCGCGGGTCACCTGCACGACGGCGCGCACATGAATCGAAAGCAGCTCGTCGGCCACCTTCGGATCGAGCTCGACGAAGCGCCGGTAGCCGCCGAAGCCGGCGTTGTTGACGATCAGATCGAACGGCCCGGCGGCGGCGCGCGCGGTGACCGCGTCGACGCCCGCCGCGCTCCCCAGATCGGCGACCAGGACCTCGACCTTCGCCTGGTGCTCGGCGCCGAGCTGCCGCGCGAGCGCCTCCAACCGATCGCGCCGGCGCGCCACGACGACGAGATCGTGGCCGCTTTGCGCGAGCTGTTGGGCGAACGACCGTCCGATGCCGGCGGAGGCGCCGGTGACGAGAGCGAGGGGACGCGACATGGCGGTTACGCTACGCCGCGCATAGACCCGCCACCAGCCCCCTTTCGGCGGAGGGGCTCAGCCCTACTACTTCTGTCCTGGCGCGCGGCGCGGTCGCGGCGTCGGACGCGCTGCTCCGGGCCTGACGCGCTTTTTGTTGAGCCATCGAGCGCCGGCACTGTCACTCCGCTCTAGGCCACCCGGCGCTCGATCCCGTCGAGGAATGACCCCTCAGACCCCCCTCGTCACTCGAACCAGACTGGAGCTGAAATGACGCGCGCTTTGCATCACGGCCGAGCCGGACTTGCATTTTCTCTCTGCCTGTCGGCGCTCGCCGCGGGATGCGCCAGCAGCGGGACCACCGACGGAACCGGCGGTACGGGCGAGACGGGCGGCACGACCGGCTCTGGTGGAGCGACGGGAACGGGCGGCGCGACGGGAGCCGGCGGTACGACGGGATCTGGCGGGACGACGGGAGCTGGCGGGACGAAGGGAGCTGGCGGCGCAACCGGCTCCGGCGGTGCGACCGGGACTGGCGGCGCGACGGGAACGGGTGGGGCGACCGGGACGGGCGGTGCCACGGGGACCGGCGGGGCGACGGGGACGGGCGGCGCGACCGGGACGGGCGGCGCGACGGGGACGGGCGGAGCGGGCGGGCACGGCGGGAGCGCCGGGGCGGGCGCAGGCGGGCACGCGGGCGGCAGCGGCGGCGCGACCGGCAACGCCGGGGCGGGCGGAGCAGGCGGCAAGGGCGGAAACGCCGGCGCCGGGATGACCGGAGGCGCGGGTGGCGCGGCGGCCGGGGGCGCCACGGGCAGCGCCGAGCTGCCGGGCGACGTCGCCAGCGCGGCAGGAACGCCGCTCGTCGCGGCGCACAGCATGACCCGCGCGCTCTTCGCCGCTTACAACGGCAACCTCTTCCAGGCTCGCCGCGCCTCCGACGGCAAGACGCAAGACATCGGCGTGACGAGCATGGGCGGCCAGGCCGACCTCACCACGTTGAACACGTTCTGTACCGGCACGACCTGCTCGGTTTCCAAGCTTTACGATCAGGCAGGGAACGGCAACGATCTGTCGCAGGCCGCAGCGGCGAGTCAGCCGGCCATTCAATTTTGGACGACGACCGACGGCACCACCAAGCTGCCGATGGCAGTGAGCACCAACAGGCAGTGGTTGAGGAATCGGCTTCAGACGAAGAAGATTCCGACCGGCTCCAAGCCCCAGACCGAGTACATGGTCGTGCACGCCGCCTTCGCCGGCGCCATCACCGGCACCAACGGCTGCTGCTACGACTACGGCAACATGGAAACCCAGATCACCGACGACGGTCCTGGCACGATGAGCGCTCTCTACTTTGGCTCCGCCACCGACTGGACGCGGGGCGCCGGCGCTGGTCCTTGGGGCATGATGGATCTCGAGAACGGCCTCTTCGCCGCCGGCGCGGGGATCAAGAACCTCAATCAAGGCTCCGCCAGCGTCAACGCACAGGATCCCAGCATCAAATATCCCGGCAACAACATTGCCGTGATCTTCGGAAAGACGGACGGGACGGCGAACTTCACCTTGAAGTACGGCAACGCGGCCACCGGCGTGCTCGGCACGGCCTGGAGCGGTGGATTGCCCACCATGCCCAACCCCACGACCTACATTCCGTTGCAACAGCAGGGCGGCCTGTCACTGGGTGAGGGGGGCGACGGCTCCAACATGGGCACCGGCGCCTTCTCCGAGGGCGTGGTCATCGCCGCCCAGACCACCGACGCCACCGACGACGCGATCCAGGCGAACCTCACCACCGTCTACGGCAAGTAGTCACCGCTCAATCAGGGGGCGGCCGCGGGAGCTGCGCCGGCGCCGCCCGCGTAAAAGTAGTACTCGGCGGTGTAGTCGACCCGCAGCTCCGTCCCCGTCGCGGTGGAGTCGCAACCGGTGAGTGGCGCCTTGCCGCCGACGGTGCCGAGGCGCTGCACATAGCCGACGTCGCTAAATGCCCCTGCACCGGTCGTCGACGACACGCGGAGCAGCAGCCAGGGGATCGCGTCCGGTAGCGGCGAGGGGGAATCGGCGATCTTCTTCGCGGTCGCGACGCTGCCGTCGCTGGCGGTCCACTTCGGCCCGGCGCCGTGCGTCCCCACCTGGACGCCCCGCGCGTCGTACAGCTTGGCGTCCGGCGCCTTGAGCGCCCACGAATGACCCGGCGCCGCGCCGTTGGCGCCGCTGGTGGCGGCGCAGGTGTAGATCTGCGCGCCCACACCGTGGTCGTGAAGCTTGAGCGTCGCTCCGGGCGGCACCGCCAACGCGGCCGGGACCGTCCCCGTCGCCAGCCACGCCGTGCTTGCGGCGGCGGGCGTACCGGCGCCGGCGTTCGGGCTGTCGCTCGCGCCGGTGCGACATCCGGCGATCAACAACAACGTCATCATGCAGCCACGTTCGATCAGGGTCGGTTTCATCGGCCGTTCCTCCACCGCGCGCCCCGTTCTACCGTCGAACGGGAAACCAGGGAACCACGTCGCGCGCCGGTTTCCAGGTTGTCAGCCGTCAAGAGACGGTTTCGCGGGCGAAGAAGTTGCGTAAACGGCGAGATTGCGCGGTGACGAGGCGTCGTGAATGAGGCCAGGATGGGGGGACATTGGGGTGAGGTGCGGAGATGAGAAGGACGACACAAGAACTGTTCTCTTCGAGTGACGCTCGGGCGGCGATCCTTTCGAGCAACGAGGAGCTCCGGGGGCTCGCCGCGGAGACGATCCACGTTGCGGATGGCGCGACGCGATCGGATCGAGACTTCGAACCGCTGCGCGCGCATGCCAAGGACCTTTGCGTCGCCGTAGCGGCGCACATGGACTTCGAGGAACGCATCCTGGCGACGGCGTTGAGCGACGTCATCGGGTGGGGCTCGGCCTTGCGGGCGCAGATCGAGGAGGATCACGAGAGACAGCGCGCCACCGTCGCCCTGGCGCTGTCGGCGCTGGAGCCCGACAGCGTGTCGATCGGCCGTTTGATCGAGCGCGTTCGCGCGTTCGCCGACTCCCTCCTCGTCGATCTGGAAAGCGAAGAGAGGTACCTGCTCACCGCCGATCTGGACGCGCTTTCGATCGACAGCCACGGAGGCTGACGGCTCAAGGGGAATCGGGGTCGGTCGCCTGCGACGCCGGTGCTGGCGGAGGCGCCGGCGGTGGGGGGACCGCTGCCGGCGGAGGCGCCGGTGCTGGCGGAGGCGCCGGCGGGACCGCTGGCGGCTGCGAGGCGACGGGTGGTGGCGTCACCAGCCTCAGTGGCGGTGGCCCTATGGGCGGCGGTGGTGGTGGTGCGGCCGGCGGCGGCGGCGCTTGCCGCAGCGGTTCCACGTGGCCGTCATCCTCCTCGAGCACGGCGTACTGAAGACCGATCAAGTCCACCGGCGCGAGCCGCGCCAGCGGGACGACCCGCCCCAGGCCGCCTCCATAGAAGAGGCGCAGCGGGTGGCCCGCGTCGACGGCCACCCATCCATCGTAGAGACGCGCGGCGTCGGCAGCGGCGGCGGTGGCGGCCGCATCGGCGATGATCACGATCAGCGCCACCGCCGCCACGGCTCCCGCCGCGGCACCTGCCGCCCTGCCGCCGCCTCCACCACCGTGTCGTCCGCCGCCACGCGACCCGACGCGCGCCGCGGCGGGTCGGGCGCCGTTCCCCGATGGGGCTCTCCAGCCGCCGCCGGCAGGCGGCGCCGGGCGTCGGTTCATGGCGACCGGCGCGCCGACCGGCCGTCGCATGACGATCGGACGCGGCGCCACGACCACGGGCCCCGGTGAGCTCACGACCACCGCCGGAACGTCGACCTCGACGCCGACCTCGACCTCCGGCGGCGGCAGGTCAGCGACCGGGGGCGGCGCGGGTGGCGGTGGTGGCGGCACGACTGCGCCCGCGGGGATGACGCGTACCTCGCCCCCGCGCATGGCGGGCGGAATCTGCGTGAGCCGTTCGACCTCCCAGGTCGGCACCCGGTACTCGACCGAGGCGCATCCCCCGGCGCTCGCCATCGCGCCCAGAACCAACCACCGCATCAGGTTCGCCCTCCACCGTTCGCCGCTCATGCGCGTCTCGTGATTCAAATCTCGGGCCAAACACCCGCAACGAGGCCGGCCGGCGATCACAGGCAAATTCGCGTTCGCCAACCCGGGTCGCGCGCCGGCACCGCGGTGGGCTGTGAAACGGACGCACATCGTGCGACCACCACGATCTCAATTGCCCGCGGTCGGCGCGCGCGCCGCGCGTCCAATGATCGAACACCGGTGCCCGCTCGTCGCTACCCCAAAGAGCCGTTGGCGCGGTACTGGCTGGCCGTGGCGCTCGAGCTCGGCGGCGACCGAATCGCCGCGCGGAACGTTTTCACGGCGCTGGCCCAATCTCCAGTCGGTCCCGAGTGGATCAGGCGTTGGTCGTGGTTGCGGATTGCGGACATTGCCGTCGCCCAAACGAACCCGATCGAGGGTCGCGGCGCCCTCGGCCACGCGCTCGAAGGCGCCGTCTGGTACGACGCCGACTTTCAGCGCTTCGCCGACTACGTCCGGCGCGAGGTGGAATGGCTGGGGCGCCACCCGCAGTGATCGCCTTAGCGCCACCCGCAGTGATCGCCTTGATGTTACGCTGCGGATGAGATGACGAGATCGCCCTCGAAGGATTGGTGTCTGGTGGCGTTCATGGTGTCGGGGCTGGCGGCCGCGGCGTGTGGGAGCGGCGGCGCGGACACGGGAGCGGGCAACAACGCCGCCGTGTGCGTCCCCTACGAGCTCACCCTGGCCGGGGAGCTCGATGGTCAATCGGTCGCGGTGCAGGTCGACGTGTCGTCTCTGTTCCAGCAGATCTCTCCGCCGTATACGTTGGACGCCAGTTACGCGGACGGCGCCGTTCACCTCCAGTGGAACAAACCGCTCCCCATCGGTCAAACGACCCCAGTCACCGGCACCATCGTCATGCCGGCCGGATCGCCTCACGCCGGCGAGACGATCTGTGCCGGGAGCGGCACGGTCACCGACCAGAGTGCGACCGACGGGGGCGTCTTTGACAACTACCTGTTCACGTTGCGGACGCTTTCGATCGGCCCCACCTGCCCCGGGGCCGCGCTGGCGGGCGAGATCGACGGCTGCGCAGGGGGGTGAGCCGCCAGGGCCGCCGGCGGGACTTTCTGGAATTGTACGTTCCGGGCGATTGTGGTTGAAGGAGCGTCCATGAAAACGCTCCGCTTCGTGCTCGGCCTCGCGATGCTCTCGGCGCTTCCGGCGAGGGCCGCGGACAAGCCGGCTTCGGTCCCCTACACCTGGAAAAGCGTCCAGATCGTCGGCGGCGGCTTCGTCGACGGATTCGTGTTTCACCCGACCGCCAAGGACGTTCTCTACGCCCGCACCGACATCGGGGGCGCCTACCGGCGCGATCCGCGGACGCGCCGTTGGATCCCGATGCTCGACTGGGTTCCCTACGCCGACCTCAATCTCATGGGCGTGGAGAGCATCGCCGTCGATCCCTCGGACGCCAGCAAAGTCTACCTTGCCTGCGGGACGTACACGGCGCCGGAGGTTCCCGATGGCGCCATCCTGCGCTCCGCGGATCAGGGGCGGACTTTCGAGCGCACCAACGTGCCGATCAAGTTCGGCGGCAACGAAGCGGGCCGCGGCAACGGCGAGCGCATGGCCGTCGATCCCAACGACGGCCGCGTGCTGTTCCTCGGCACGCGCAAGAGCGGCCTCTGGAAGAGCGCCGACGGCGCGCTGACCTGGACCAAGGTGGCGACGTTCCCCAGCGACGTGCTGCAGCTAGCTGCCGAGGAGGCCAAGCTGCCGGCCTGGAGCGGCGCCGGCCGCAGCAGCATCGTCTTCGTCGTCTTCGATCCGACGAGCGGCAGCGCGGGCAAAGCCAGCCGGGTCCTCTACGCGGGCGTGTCGGTGATGGGCAAGCCCGGTCTCTTCCGCAGCGTCGACGCGGGCGTGACCTGGAAGCTCGTTCCCGGACAGCCGACCAAGTACCGTCCCAACCACGCGGTCCTGGCCTCCGACGGAAACCTGTTCGTCAGCTACGGGACCGATCCCGGCCCGATGCCGATGGTCGACGGCGCGGTCTGGAAGCTGGACACGCGCAGCGGTGCCTGGACCGACGTCACCCCGGACAAGCCCGACGCCCAACGCAAGTTCGGATACGGGGCCGTCTCCGTCGACGCGCGCAACCCGAAGGTCCTGATCGCCAGCTCGTTCTACCGCCCCAAGGGCGAGGAGGTCTTTCGCAGCACCGACGGCGGCGCGACCTGGAGGCCGGTCTTTCACCCCTGGGACCCCTCGGAGGGTTCCCACACCCTCGCGCGTGAGGGCGGCGGCGTCTACGACTACGCGCTCGCGCCCTACGTCAAGGACACGGACATCCACTGGCTGTTCGACATCGAGATCGATCCTTCGAATTCAGATCACGCGATGTTCACCACCGGCTACGGCGGCTGGGAGACTTACGATCTGACCAACGTCGACAAGAACCTGCCCACCCATTGGTCGGTGATGAGCCCCGGCATCGAGGAGACGGTGGCGCTGGCGCTCTACAGCCCCACCAGGGGCGCGCCGCTGGTCACCGCCATCGGCGACTACTCGGGCTTCGTGCACCAAGATCTCGACCAGCCTGCCCCCGACGGCAATCCCAAGCCGCCTTTTCTGGGGAACACCAAGGACGTCAGCGGCGGCGCGCTGAACCCGAGCGTGATCGTGCGGGTGGGCCGCGCCCGCCATGCGGAGAAAGACAAGAACCTCGGCTACTCGCTGGACGGCGGCAAGAGCTGGCACGAGCCGGCGGCGCTGCCCGATCCCGAGGCCAACGAAGGAGACATCGCCGTCTCCGCCGATGGCGCCATCTGGGTCTGGACCCCGCGCGAGCAAGCGCCGTACGTCACTTCAGACAAAGGCGCCAGCTGGGCGCCCTGCGCCGGTTTGCCGAAAGGGACGCGCGTGGTCGCCGATCGCGTGAACGGCAAGCGCTTCTATGCGATGGCGCTCTTCGACGGCAAGCTGTTCGAGAGCGTCGACGGCGCGGCGCGCTTCACGGAGCGTCCGCTGGTCTTGCCGGACGGGCTGCCGAAGCGGGGAGGGAACGGAAAGGACAACCGCACCGAGCGCGGCGACGACCGCGGCGGCCAGGATCGCCTCTATACGACGCCGGGCCGCGAGGGCGATCTGTGGCTGGCGGCCTACGACGGCCTCTACCACGCGCCCGCCAAGAAGGAGTTCGTTCGCGTCGCGGGCGTCGACCAGATCCACGCCTTCGGTTTCGGCAAGCGGGCGCCCCACGCCAAGCTGGCCGCGCTTTACCTGGTGGGCACCGTGCAAGGGCAACGGGGGTT
>DATAVR010000087.1:0-5754 GCA_036267635.1 Polyangia bacterium
GCGCCACGCCCGCCCGCTCGCGGTCGCGATGATCGACGCCGACCACTTCAAGCGGGTCAACGACAGCTACGGCCATCAGACCGGCGACGAGGTGCTGCGGGAGATCTCGGCGCGCTGCCGCCAGACGCTCCGGTCGAACGACCTCTTCGGACGCTACGGCGGCGAGGAGTTCCTGGTCGTGTTCCCCGAGACGAACGTCGACGAGGCCGGCGCCGTGGCCGAGCGGCTGCGGGTCGCGGTGGGCGGGCATCCGATTCGGATCGGCAACGGCGACAAGGCGGTGGAGGTCACCGTCTCGATCGGGCTCGGGGCGCACGCGCCGGGGCTTGATTTCGACAAGCTGGTGGAGCGGGCGGATGCGGCGTTGTATGCGGCGAAGTTGGCGGGGCGGAACGTCGTCCGGGTGTGATGGGGCGAGCGATGCATCTCAACGAGCTTTTGCCCGAGGAGAGCCTGGCGCTGGTGGCGTTGAGCCGCGCGGTCGCACGCGCCGATGGGGCGGTGACGGCGCTGGAGGGGGAGGCGATCGCGGTCATGGCGGCGGAGATCGGCGAGGGGACGTACCGGAGGCTGTTCGCCAAGGCCGCCGAGTCGTTTCCGGATGAAGCGGCGCTGAAGACGTTTTTGGTGAGCATCGCGCGGGCGGAGGCGCGGGCGCTGATTTACGAGTCGATCCTGGCGCTGGCTGGGGCTGATTCGATCTCGGTGGAGGAGGAGAGCCTCATGGGGTGGCTGCAGGAGGCGTGGGAGATCCAGTGATGCCTGACGTTCGGTTCGCCCGACCCGACGTGCGTGTGGGGCGGAGCCAACTAGGGAGGCTCCGTCCCTTTGCTCAGGACCTTGAGATATCGGTCGTAGGCGAAGAGCCTGTTCCGACGCTTGCCGGTCAATTCGCGCGCGATCTTCAGCTCGACGAGGAGATCCATCCCCGATGAAGCCGCCGGAAACGACAACCCCGTCGTGCGACAGATCTCCTGCATGGATGAGATGGGACGCTTCTTGAGCCCGTCGTGAACCCGCAGCGCCGATCCGGCCCGCCTCCCCTTTGCCTCGATGCTCGAGCGATCGCGCGGAAACATCTTCGCGAGCTCCTGAGCGGTCGCGACCGCGCCTTCTGCCGTCGTGCGGACCCCTTCGAGGAAGAACGCGAGCCACGCCTCCCAATCGCCTTCGCGTCGAACGCGATCCAGCATTCCGTAGTAGGCCGCGCGGTTCTGCTTGAAGTAGAGGCTCAGGTAGAGCAGCGGCTCCTGGAGGAGACCCGCATGGCACAGGAGAAAGGTGATGAGGAGGCGGCCCACGCGCCCGTTCCCGTCCAGGAACGGGTGGATGGTTTCAAATTGAACGTGAGCGAGTCCGGCACGCACGAGCACCGGAAGCCCATCGTCTTGAGCGTGTAGGAAGCGCTCCAGCGCCCCCATGCACTCGGGCACCACCGTGTGCGGTGGCGGGACGAACGCGGCATTGCCCGGACGTGTACCGCCGATCCAGTTTTGCGAACGTCGGAACTCGCCCGGCTCCTTGCCGCTCCCTCGACCTCGCGACAGAAGCACACCGTGGATCTCGCGAATCAGGCGGTTCGAAAGCGGGAAGTCATCGTCGCGCAGGCGCTTGAGCCCATGCTCGAGCGCCGCGACGTAGTTCGACACCTCCACGACGTCATCAAGCGGAACGCCGGGCGCTTCATCCAGCTCGAAGAGGAGCAGATCAGAGAGCGACGACTGCGTCCCCTCTATCTGGGACGACAGAACGGCCTCTTTTCTGACGTAGGTGTAGAGGAACAGGGACTTGTCGGGGAGCAAGGCGGTCACCCCGTCCAGCCGTCCGATCGCCAATACAGCGGCCTCGATCGCGGGCTGAAGACCTGCCTCGAAGGAGAGAGCCGGAACGGGAGGGAGCGGGCTCGGGATGAACGCGCGGACTTGCTCTCCGCCGACGGCGGTCACATCGTACTTCCCGGTTTCTCCGCGCCTCATCCTTTGACGGCTCCTGGGTGAGCTAAGGAACTCTGAATAGCGTTCTATGTTATTAAGTTTTATCGGCTAAGTCTAAATAAGATTGAGGCCGCCGTCGGTGATAGAAAATCAGAGGACCCATGAAGAAACGGATGCCGGTCGCGTTCCTGCCCCATGGGGGCGGCCCCGTGACCCACGTCGAGATGGGCTTCGCGAAGACGGACGTCGAGCCGCTGGGCGCGTACTGGCGGCGCGTGCGTGACCTTCCGCCGGTGCAGCCGAAGGCGCTGCTGGTCGTGTCGGCGCACTGGGAGGCGGCGGTGCCGACGGTGATGACGTCGCCCCATCCCCCGATGCTCTACGACTATTCCGGCTTCCCGCCGGAGGCGTACCAGATCACCTGGCCGGCGCCCGGTGACCCCGAGCTGGCGGCGCATGTCCGCGAGCTCGTCGACCGCGCCGGGTTCGCGACGGCGGCAGACGCCAACCGCGGCTTCGACCACGGCACCTTCACCCCGCTCAAACAGGCCTACCCGGACGCCGACGTCCCCGTCGTGCAGCTCTCGCTGATGGCGGGCCTGGACGCGGCCGAGCACCTGCGCCTCGGCCGCGCGCTCGCGCCGCTGCGCGACGAGGGCGTCTTCATCGTCGGCAGCGGCGACTCGTTCCACAACATGCGCACCTTCGGCCCGGCGGCGCGCGAGCCGTCACAGAGGTTCAACGCGTGGCTGACCGAGGCGGTGACCGGGGAGGTCGGGGAGCGCGAGAAGAAGCTGGCGGCGTGGGAGGCGGCGCCGGCGGCTCGGTTGTGTCATCCGAGGGAGGACCACTTGATCCCGCTGATGGTGGTCGCAGGGGCGGCGGGCGAGGATGTGGGGGTGGTGACGTGGAGGGGGATGTTCATGGGGTCGGAGCAGGTGGGGTGGCACTTCGGGTGAGGCGGGGGCTGGCTCCAGGAGACCTGAGAAATCCAGCGACGTCTGGTCGCGCGCTGGGACCTGACGCGGTAGCCAACCGCCAGGATGACGTCGAGGTTGTAGTGATCGGTCGCGCGTCGAACCTGACGGCTGCCCTCGGTTTGAACTGTCAAGTATTGCTTGACGGTTGCGGCAGGGTCCGCCTCCCCCTCCTCGAAGATGTTCTGGATATGGAGGCTGATGTTCTGCTTGGTGGACTGGTACAGCTCCGCCATCAGCGCCTGGGTGATCCAGACCGTCTCGCCTTCGAGTCGGACCTGGATGCGACTCCTCCCGTCTTCCGCCTGATAGAAGACGATCTCGGAGGCGGGGCGTGGGGCCTCAGACTCGGGCATCGGCGGCGGTCAGGTCATCGAGCGTCGGCATTTGGGACCTCATGGCAGGAAAGCGCAGAGCATCGTACCACTGCGCGCTTGTTCAGCCCAGTACGGTTCTCGGCAGCAGGCCGGGCGGAACGTCGTCCGATGAATCTCAACGACCTTTTGCCTGAGGAGAGCCTGGCGCTGGTGGCGTTGAGCCGCGCGGTCGCACGCGCTGACGGGGCGGTAACGGCGCTGGAGGGGGAGGCGATCGCGGTCATGGCGGCGGAGGTTGGGGAGGCGACGTACCGGAGGCTGTTTGCCAAGGCGGCGGAGTCGTTTCCGGATGAAGCTGCGCTCAAGACGTTTCTGGCGAGAACCGAGCGGGCGAAGGCGCGGGCGCTGATCTATGAGTCCGTGCTGGCGCTCGCGGGGGTTGATTCGATCTCGGTGGAGGAGGAGAGCCTCGTGGGGTGGCTCCAGGAGACGTGGGAGATCCAGTGATGCCAGGCGCGCTCACCGGTCTGGATGAGCGCTACCTGATCCTTAGGCCCTATGGAGTTGCCAACGTCGCGTATTTCTCAAACAGTCCCGCGGGCATCGGAGTCTCCAATTTCCAAGTGATCGCGATCGGTCGGTCGCCGTCGTGTCGCACATAGAGTGCCGGGCCCAGGTACGCGAACGCGTCCTCCGGCCCGAGCCGGACGAATAGCTGGAATGTCATCCCGTTGCCTGGGCTCTCAATATAACGGCGCCCGCTCGGTCTCGAGACGCTTGCCGCACCTTGGGTCTCCCAGTGAAACAAGTCTCGGCTGATCGCATAGTCTCGGTACCGGGTAGAGGGAGAGAAGCCGGCGCCGGTCTTGTCGAGCGTCACGAAAAGCAGCTCGCACGGCCGGTTCTTCAGCGTGAGGATGCCTCCCTGGAGACTCTTCTTCTTCTCCCCATGCCCAACAAACCCGACTGCGGCCACGATCTCCCGCCGCGAGTAGTGGTGGTGCAGGCAGAGCGGCCATCCCGGTACGGGATAGATCGAGCTCGCAACGACTATTCGCTCGTTTAGGACCTCCTGTAATTCAGCGACCTCCGCGGCGATGGCTGGACGCTCGGTCATAGCATGCACTGTCTCCTCAGCCGATCGGACCTCACCTCGAGGCCAGAGCTGAGCGTCGAGCATCTCGATCCTTCTTCTATCGATCGGTGAGAGTGATCCATCTACCTGACCGCCCCCGGGAAGGGAGATGGCAGACCCCTGATCCTGCAGCCGTGCGGGCTCGTCGATGTGTAGTAACCAACCAAGTCGACGACTGAGATCCTCCGTCTCGGCATCGTCGCCGTCGGCCAAGCGCGCCCGGCGTTTCAATGTCGTCCAGCCGCCGGCGGCATAGATGTCCTCGAGTTCGCGTCCTGTCGCGGCGAGGTACTCGCGCAAAGACAACGCGCCCGACTGCTCGGCGGCGAGCTCTCTGAGTTCAGGCACCATCGTGCGGGCGCTGGCGACCGTCTGTCGGAGCGAGCGAAGGATCTCATCGCGAGCGACGCGGTCGAGTTGGACCGTGCAGCCGCTCGGGAGATAGGGAAAGCCGTCCGCGACGGCTTTGGTCAGCCGGGCACGAGGCACACCGGTCATGGCGCTGAGAAGACCATCGAAGCGGAAACGCTCATGCTGTTGGCCAATGAAATCGAGAACCAGGCAGGACTCCTTACGCTCGTGATGGCGTAGACCGCGGCCGAGCTGTTGAAGGAATAGCGTCGCGCTCTGAGTGGGCCGCAATAACAGGAGCGAATCCACGAAGGGAAGGTCGACGCCCTCGTTATAGAGGTCGCACGTAAACAGGATGTTCACCTCGCGCTCGCGCAGCCGGGCGGCGGCGCGGGTTCGCTCGTCGGGAGGCGAATCACCGTGGACGGCCAGTGCAGGAGTGCCGGCAGCGCAAAACTGCGTGGCCATGAACTTGGCGTGCTCAACACTGACGCAGAATCCGAGTGCGCGGATCGTGCGCAGGTCGCCGACGCGGCGGGCCAGTTGTGCCATCACCAGCGCGGCGCGGGCATCGTTGCCCGTGTAGAGGTCGGAGAGCGCTGCCTGGTCGTAGCCAGTGCGTGTCCAACGGACGCTTCGCAGATCCGTGGTGTCTGAGATCCCGAAGTACTCGAACGGAACCAGAAGTTGCTGGTCCAGCGCCTGCCACAGTCGAAGCTCGTGCGCGATATGACCATCGAAGTCGGGCAGCAGTGACTTGCCGTCACTGCGTTCCGGGGTGGCGGTGAGGCCGACCAAGATGTCGGGTTGCAGGCGCAGAACGACGCCTTGATACGACGGCGTTGGGAGATGGTGACACTCGTCGACGACGACGTGATGAAAGTGGGCGGGTCCGAGGCGCTCGATCAACCCCGCCGCGGCGAAGCTCTGGATTGTGGCGAAGACGTGTTGGTAGGCCTCGGGGCGGTCGCCGTCGACCAGAAGTTCACCAAAGGCACCGTCCTGCATTGCATGACGGAACGTGTCGCGCGCCTGCAGAA
>DATAVR010000088.1:0-3083 GCA_036267635.1 Polyangia bacterium
CGGCGGCGAACCTGACCTTCGCCAACCCGAGCGGGGCGAACCCTCGGATCGACCTGGTGGTGGTGACGCCGGCGATGGCGGACACCGACAGCCAGAGCCGGACTGTCCTGGTGGACCCCGTGGCGCGCACGGTGACACCGCAGAACGTCTTCAAGACGACCAACCCGGTCGCGACGCTCGCCGTGGTTACCGGAACGCCCGCGTCGTCGCCGGTTCCTCCGGCCCCACCCGCCGGTGCCTTCGCGCTGTTCGAGGTCTTCGTGCCGACGAGCGCCAGCGACTCGACGGCGTTCGGCGTGGTGCCGAGGCTGTTCCGACGCGCGCCGTACCCCTGGTCGACGCAGAACGGAATCATCAGCGGGTTCGTCCCTCAGTGGGATCTGAGCGTGGATCCGGCCACCACGTCGTCGACGATCTCGTTTGGTGCGCTGGACGACTGCAAGGTGCTCATCGACGGTGAGGTGCTTGAGACTCTCGGGGTGACCCTGGAGGTCTTCCAGGACGCGGGGGCGAACAACCCGTTCGCCAGCGCCGCAGCCACGCACTGGCACAAGCCCTACTATCTCTACGCGGTCGGCGGCCGCCACGCCCCGCAGAGAGGGGCGGTGCTCGGGGCCCCCGTGGTCATCGTCGAGAGCCTGGTCCCGCCGCTCGCCACGACGGGCCACCCGACCTCGGCGATCACCACGCCGCGCGGGACGACGACGCAGCTCGGCGCCGTCTACATCGGGCTGGGCGCCGTCGTCGCCAACAGCACCCGGCGGCTCGCCTGCGTTCAGGACGCGGAGTTCACGAACCTAACCGGCGTCACCTTGATTGGCACGATCAACATCCTCGAGCACGTCGCCACGACGGCCAACTTCGAGCCGTTCGACGTGCAGGCTCCGCCGGTGGTCCCGGCGATCTCGACGCTGGTCCGGGCGCAGCTCTTATCCGGCAGCACGGCGTCGACCGGTGTCGCCGTGGCTCCTGACAACGGGGCCGGGACAGGTCCGGCCATCGGTTACGGGGCCGGCTACGCCCAGCCGTTCCTGCCCTCGTTCACCTTCGCCGGAGCGGAGCAGCTTCCGTCTGCCGGCGTCCTTCCGGTGAACCCAGGCGCGCCGAAGTTCTGGGTCGCAACCGGAGCGGGCGCCGGGACAAACGCTATGCTGATCGTCGGCTTCGAGCACAAGGTCCGGCGGCTGCACTACTAGGCCGCCCGTGTGTACGGAGCGACGTCGTCGACGGAGCGGCCGGGCGAGTAGAGCCAGGGGAATCGGGTGAAGACGTTCACCGCCCTGGTTATCAGTTGCCCAGAGCGGGCGGCTCTACGGGCGCAGACGCTGGCGTCCCTGGCGGCGACCGACTTTGACGGCCCGGTCCACCTGGTGATCGACGACGAGCCGGAAGAGTGCCAAAAGCTCCAGCGCATCGATCGGACCTGGGTCAAAGCGTTGCAGGTCGCCAGCGACCAGCGCGTCGACGACTTCGTGCTGATGTTCGAGGACGACGTGGTGTTCAACCGCTTCCTGCGCTTCAACCTCGAACGCTGGTCGCCGCTGCAGGGCGCGCGCGCCAGCCTTCCGTTTTGGGGATCGCTCTACCACCCCGACCACGCCGCCTTTCGTCCGCGCCTCGAGACGCCGCCGGGCGCCGACTATCACGTCATCTTGGACCCGGCCGACTGCTGGGGCGGCCAGGGCATCGTGATCTCGCCGTCGCTGGCCGGCTGGATCATCAACGCCTGGCCGGGAAACGCAGGGCCGCACGACAGGGTGGTGCCGTGGCTCGCGTCGCACATGTGCCGGGAGCTCTACCTGCACCGACCATCGTTGGTGGAACACGTCGGGCACCTGAGCGCCGTCGGTAGCATCCCGCACCAGGCGGTCAACTTCGATCGCGACTGGCGCGCCGAATAAGGATTTCGTCCGGCTGACCTAGACGGCGGGCCATGCTTGCACGGTATCCGTGAAAGCGTTATATTGCCGGTATCGTGATCGCGAGCTTCGCGGATGGTGCCACGGCGGATCTCTTCCATGGCGTCGACTCCGCCCGCTCCCGTCGGTGGTCAGCGATCGGGAAGGCGGTGCGTCGAAAGCTCGACATGATGAACGCTGCCGCAACCTTGGATGACCTGAAGGCGCCCCCTGGAAACCGTTTGGAGGCGCTGAAAGGCGACCTCGTCGGGCGACACAGCATCCGAATCAACGACCAGTGGCGCATCGTTTTCAAGTGGAAGGAAGGCGCTGCGCATGACGTCAAGATCGACGACTACCACTAACCGCCAGCATCAAACCCTAGGAAACCCCACCCCCGACCAAGAAAGGAGTACCGCCATGATTCCCGAAAACCGCATCCCGACCCACCCGGGTGAGGTGCTACTCGATGAGTTCCTCGAGCCGCTCGGCGTGCCACAGACCACGCTCGCCACGAAGCTGCACATCTCAGTTCAGCGCATTAACGAGATCGTCAACGGAAAGCGCGGCATCACGCCGGAGACGGCGTGGCTGTTCGCGGGCGCGTTCGGCACCACCCCGGAGTTCTGGACGAACTTGCAGACCGCGTACGATCTGGCGCGCGCGCGGCCAGAGAAGAAGGTGCCGCGGCTCGCCGCTGCGCGATGAAGTAGATTCGATTTCACCCGGGCACCGCGGGCGGCTCGCTACCGCTGCGGGGGGCCAACGACGCATTCCCCGTCGGCCCCGGCCCGGTCATTTTCCGAACGGGGTGCAAGGGAATGAAGACGTGGGAACCAAGCCCAACGGAATCAAGGTTAAGTCGAACGGCGCCACTGTCGCTGCGAAGCAGGCCAGGGGTACGGTCAAACGCTCGGGCGCGACCGCGGCAAGGATGGCGCGGGCGCCTCAACGGAGCGCTCTGCCGCACGGGTCGGTGCAGGCGCCGGAGTCGATGCA
The DNA here is from genome assembly GCA_036267635.1 of Polyangia bacterium. Classification (GTDB taxonomy): domain Bacteria; phylum Myxococcota_A; class Polyangia; order Fen-1088; family Fen-1088; genus JADGRB01. The sequence continues at coordinate 2,898 of DATAVR010000088.1, forward strand.
GGTGCCGGAGTATCCGGTTATCGCTAGGGCCGTCGAGAACGAGGTCTATTTCTACCTCTGCCTGGCGCGCGACGAACTCGGGAAACGCCACGCCTCGGCGCTCCTAGCGCGGACAGTCGTCCACCAGCGCCTCGCCGAGCTCCGAGATCGCCTGATCTTGCTCAAGTACGTGCCGGAGGGGACGCG